>NZ_JBHHMI010000003.1:0-385590 GCF_042136365.1 Paenibacillus enshidis
CACCCCCGCATTCTGATCAAAAGGGATAATGGTGCAAGGCTGTATGGAGAGGCACCAAGCACCAAGCACCAAGCACCGGGCACCAGACACCACACACCAGGCACCACACCCAATAGACACCACCCAATAGACACCAATCTCACTCGGGCTACTAGACTCTGAGGGGGGAGAATCCCCTTCTTGCAAGAAAGCTAGCAAAAAGCGGTCTGCTTTGATTCAGCGTCAACTCCAGCAGTGGATCTCCGTTTTGCCCAGTTAAATCAAGGCCTGTTTGCCGATTTCATGCTGCGAAAGTTGAGATTTTAACAAGCGCGCCATCAGCCGCTGCGGACTGTAAAAGTTTCTCCGTTCTTCATCGTGAGTGATTTCGCCTCAATTTGCCCCATAGAGTGCCCTCCAATAAAATTTGTATCTTCACAAATTCTTCACTGGTTTTGGTTAAAATTTAATCAAACGGAAAAAAACTTAAACAAGGAGTGAAGTTGAATGTACATGAATAAGAAAAGTTATATAACTATCCTGCTTGCTACGGCAATGCTTGGATTAAGCGCATGCGGGAACAGTGCGGCCGACAATGCCTCGGGCAGCAACGCAGCAAATACATCTTCTCAGCAGGGAGAAACGAATCAATCCGGCATGAAAATGGATCACTCCGAGATGAACCACTCCGGCAGCGGTGAAGTTCCGGCAGGGCTCAAAGAAGCACAAAACCCGCGCTTTCCAGTGGGAAGCCAGGCTGTGATTCACGCGGACCATATGCCAGGCATGAACGGTGCGAAAGCCACCATCGTCGGAGCATATGATACAATAGCCTATACTGTCTCTTATACACCGACCACAGGCGGGGAGAGAGTCACTGATCATAAATGGATCATTCATGAAGAGATTGAGAATGCTCAAGCTGAAGCTTATGAGCCGGGTGCGGAAGTTACCATTACGGCCGATCATATGGAAGGCATGAAGGGCGCAGCCGCTACCATCGAATCCGCCGAGCCGACGACAGTGTACATGGTGGATTATATTTCAACGACCGATGGACAAAGGGTAACCAATCACCAATGGGTGACGGAAAGCGAGCTTTCAGCCAAATAAATACACAGAACGCGGCAGGATACCATCCCCCTTGAGCAGATTGAACGAGTAAGAAAGGCTTATCGGCAAAACCGATAAGCCTTTTCTGCGTTTGTTCATATTCAGTTCATAATTGTCAGTTACCCTCTCTATATAAATCGTTGTAGGGAGGAAATGAGAGTGGAACACGAAGACTGGGCAATTGAAGCACGGGGACTCGTTAAAACATTTGGCGATAAGCGAGCGGTGGATGGTGTCGATTTGAAGGTGCGTGCGGGTTCGATTTATGGTGTGCTTGGCCCTAACGGAGCAGGCAAGACGACCACCATCCGCATGCTGTCAACGTTATTGCGACCCGATGGGGGAGAAGCGCGTATATTCGGGCATGATGTAGCAAAAGAACCGCAGATGGTGCGCCAATTGATCGGGGTGACTGGCCAGTACGCGTCGGTTGACGAGTCGCTCAGCGCTACTGAAAATCTGATCATCTTTTCGCGGTTGCTCGGGCTGGGGCGCGCCGAAGCCCGGCAAAAGGCGGCTGAGCTGCTGGAGGAATTCGGTTTGACCGAAGCGGCCAAACGGCCCTTGAAGCATTTCTCCGGCGGCATGCGCCGCCGACTTGATTTGGCCGCAAGTCTCATTGCAAGGCCGCCGCTCATTTTCCTGGATGAGCCGACAACAGGACTGGACCCGCGCACGCGGGCACAGATGTGGGACACCATTCGCCGCCTGGTCAAGACAGGGTCTACCGTACTGCTGACAACCCAGTACCTGGATGAGGCGGATCAGCTGGCAGACCGCATCGCGGTTATCGATCATGGCCGGGTGGTGGCCGAAGGCACGGTCGATGAACTAAAATCGGCTGTGGGGGCATCCACTTTGCAGCTTAGAGTGCAAAATCAGCAGGACACGGAAAAGGCAGTAGGTATCGTGGAACAGGTGCTTACAGTCAAGTCCAACGTGTCGGCCGAGGCAGGAAAGATTATTTCTCCGATGGCCAATGCCGACCGGGTGGCAGACCTGCTTATCGAGCTGCGCACGGCAGGGATTGGCCTGGCGGTGGCGCTATCTCAGGAGATGTATTGAATTATTTGCCGGTCATTATTCCCGGTGTTCTCGTACAGACCGTGATCTCGTCTTCCGTCGTAACAGGCGTCCAGCTGCGTGAGGATATGGACAAGGGCGTGTTTGACCGTTTTAAGTCGTTGCCGATCGCGCGCATTGCCCCTTTGGCCGGAGCTCTGCTGGCTGACAGCGTCCGCTATACCATAGCGACTGTACTTACCTTTGCGATGGGGTATATTATGGGATATCGGCCAGAGGGAGGACTGGGCAGTATCGTCATTGCGGCGATCCTGGTCATCGCATGCGCCTGGGCTATTAGCTGGATCTTTGCCTTTTTTGGTGTGATTGCACGCACGGCTTCAAGTGTATCGGGCATATCGATGATTGTTCTTTTCCCGCTCACCTTTGCCTCCAACGCTTTTGTGCCTGTGGACACGATGCCTGGCTGGCTGCAGTGGTTTGTGAACATCAACCCGATTTCGCATTTAGTCAATGCCGTTCGGCAATTGGCGAATACGGGAACGATTGGCGGGGACCTGGCCATTTCTCTGCTTGGTGCCGCCGTCATTGTGGCGGTCTTCGCCCCGCTTACGGTGCGTGCTTATATGCGTAAAGCTTAGGATTTTGACTATTTTGGATTGATGGTGAAGGAACCATTGACAGGGCAGCTTAGAGGGGGATTGGAATGACACGGATATTGGTCGTCGATGATGATCCGCACATTCGTGAATTGGTCGGACATTTTTTGAGACTGGAAGGCCTCAATGTATCGGAGGCCGTAGATGGTCTGGATGCACTGCGCATTCTTGACGAAATCAAGGTTGATCTGGTTGTGCTTGATATTATGATGCCGGGCATGGACGGCTGGGAGCTGTGCCGCGAGCTGCGCGAGCGGACAGATCTGCCGCTGCTTATGCTTACGGCCAAGAGCGAGACGTCACAGATCGTGAAAGGTTTCGCGCTCGGAACGGATGACTATCTTGTCAAGCCGTTTGATCCCTTGGTGCTCGTCGCCCGCGTGAAGGCTTTATTGAAACGCTATCGTATTATGTCTTCCCAATCAGTGACGATCGCAGACCTTGTGCTGCGCAGCGATACATTCGAGTGTCGGGCTGGCGAGCAGGAGATTACGCTGCCGCGCAAGGAATTCGAGCTGCTTTTCAAGCTGGCCAGCTATCCTGGCAAGACCTTCACCCGCGAGCAGCTGATCGAGCAGATATGGGGTTATGATTATGAAGGCGACGAAAGAACGGTTGATGTGCACATCAAACGCCTCCGGGAACGGTTCCCGGAGGCAAGCCACTCCTTCCGGATCAGCACGATCCGGGGATTGGGCTACCGGCTTGAGGTGCAGCAATGAGGCGGGAACCGGGGTTTCTTGATGTCCTTGGGCGTACGGTGATGTTGTTATGCGCACTATATTTTAGCTGGGGCACCGCATTCTATATTACGAAGGCGATCTATGCGCGAATAGCGTGGGCTCCCCATGGACTGATCGATTTTTTTATTAATACAACTCTTGGTTTTGTCTTCTTCTTTATCATTGGCGTGATTGTAGTACGGTTATCCAAGGATAGAAATCAACACGTTTTTATGGAAATGATCGATGCGTTAAAACGCATTTCGCAAGGCGACTTCCACGTGAATCTGGATTGGGGCTTTGGCGACAGGAAGGAGAGACAGGGAAGGCCGCATCCGTATGCTCAACTGGCGAACAGCATTAATGATATGGCGGCAAACCTGAAAGCCATGGAAGAGCTGCGGGAGGAATTCATTTCTAACGTATCTCATGAAATCGGCTCGCCGCTGACCTCGATCATCGGATTTGCCAAGGCGCTCAAGGATGACCATCTGGATCGTGAGCAGCGGGATCGGTATTTGACGATCATCGAGACGGAGTGTACACGACTGTCCAAGCTAAGCGAGAATCTGATGAAGCTGGCGGTTCTGGATTCAGAGCGGCACCCGTTTCACCCATCTCCTTATCGGCTGGATAAGCAATTAATATCGCTTATTCTCGCCTGCGAGCCGCAATGGGAGGCCAAAAACATCGAGATGACCGTGGAGGCGGATGAGGTCGAGGTCAACGCGGACGAGGATCAGATGAGCCAGGTGTGGATGAATCTGCTTCACAATGCCATCAAATTTACGCCGGATAGTGGAAGGATCTCGGTTTCCCTTTCGCATAATGGCGAGGAGGCCGTAGTCCGCATCGCCGATACGGGGCCAGGCATCGATGAGTTGGATCAGCAGCGCATTTTCGAACGCTTTTATAAAGCGGACAAATCACGGATACGAACGGCGGGAGGCAGCGGCTTGGGACTTTCCATTGCACATAAAATTATTGAGATGCACCGGGGCACGATCTCTGTGAATAGCAGGCCGGGAGCAGGAGCGGTCTTTACAGTACAGCTGCCGTTGAACTGAATCGGATAGCCGAAAAGGCAGCAGCGACTACTGACTAAACCTTAGTCAACAGATCGCTGCTGCTTCTATCCATATATTCTCAATCTCGCTTGTTTTCCCGATACAAAATCATACCGGCATGATAGAGAATTCCGTCTCGAAACTCTCCGTCAGCGGTAAAGCCTGTATCATCGACATAATCGATATGGTTGCCCGTAATTGTATAACTGCCTGTGTAAGCACTTTTTCGGTTGCCGCGCGCCTCGTCATATCGTCCGTTCGGCAAAAGCTCATGGCGAATATATCCGTCTGCCGTTACCCACATCCCTACATACGGGTTGTTGTTCTCGGAGTTCATATTGTTCTCGGCGTGGATCTTCATAAGCGATCTTCTCCTTTGTGATATGTTGTCATTTACAGCCGTTATGGATATTATGGAGCATATGAGAAAATGACCGATAGAAGATTCATGGCAAAAGATTGCTCATTCCTCTCAAGCAACTAAACGAAACCGAATGAAAAGGTTATAATTACTGTAGCAAGTGTTCTGAGATGGAGGGTGGGGAAAACGTGGCGGAAACAACAAACCTTATACAAAAACAAAAAGAGCTCGCGGAGCTTATTGACCGGTTCTCACAAGGGGAAGGGGCTCACGCAACGGACATACCGTCCTTATACTGCATACGCGGTTCGAAGGTCACCGAGCCGATCTACATCGTTCACGAACCTGCTTTATGCATCATCGCCCAGGGAAAAAAAGAGGTCATGCTGGCAGAGGAGAGATATCAATACGGACCTGCGGATTATCTTGTGGTTTCCGTCGATTTGCCGGTATCGGGGCAGGTTATTGAAGCTTCATCCGAGGTGCCGTATTTGTGCTTCAGGCTTAATTTTAAACCTGCTCAAATTGTAGAGCTTCTGGAGGAAGCCGAGCTTCGCGCGGTTCAACCAGGGGATTCCAGGCGCGGGCTGTTTATCAGCGAAACCAGCTCTTCTCTGCTGGATGCGGTTATAAGACTGGTCCGGTTACTGGAAACACCTGAGGATATTAAAGCTTTAGCGCCGATGTACACCCGTGAAATCCTGTACAGGATTTTGAAAGGACAACAGGGGGTCATGCTGAAGCAGATTGCGGTGGAGGGAAGCAGCGCTTACCGGGTCAAGAATGTTATCGAGCAAATCAAGGAGAATTATGCTCAGCCGCTGCGGATCGAGGAGCTGGCCGAGCTGGCTAATATGAGCCCTTCGTCGTTGCATAGACACTTTAAAGAAGTTACAGCGATGAGCCCTCTGCAATATCAGAAAAGAATCAGATTGCAGGAAGCGCGGCGTTTGCTGTTAGCTGAAACTGCCGATGCGGCGGAAGCCGCTTTTCAGGTAGGCTATGACAGCCCGTCCCACTTCAGCCGTGAGTATGCCAAGATGTTCGGCCTGCCGCCAATCGCCGATATGAAGCGCCTGCGTGATGCTGTCACAGGAGAACAGCTTCATGGCTCTTTCGAGGCATTGTAGGTTTCGAAAGAAGTACCTCGGTGCAGTGAACCTTATTGGACAGCCTCTTCCTGAGCTTTTTTCCACTGCTCATGCAAGTGCCACACCCGTTTCCACAATTCATCCCTTTCTATTGGGCCATAATTCACCAGCTTCTCATGGAATATATCTCCCAATACCTCAAGCCACATCGATTTCGTTAAAATTTCTGTTTTCTCGATATGGTCCCCTTCCCTCTTTTTCCAAATGCATCCTCTCAGTTCATTGCTCCCTTCAGCGTGCCTGCTGCGAACGAGAAATAAATTAATCCAGGGGGAGTCCGGAGACAAGCTGTAGATTTCGTGGTTTGGTATAAACTCCTCGATCGTTTGCAGGCTTTCCCGTTCGTAATCCACACCGACAGATGAACCTAAAGGGTCGTGGACCATTCTCCACCCATTGGGGTCAATGGCGGAAGGGGTGACCTGGTATTGAAAAGGGCCCTGTGTATAAGAACCGGCGCGAATAGGAAGCGGTCCATATGGCATATCCCCAAGTCCCACGTCTGCAATCCAGATTTCCTCATCCTGCCGTTCATTTAATAAGGCTACTGTCAGACCAAGATGGAAGCCATTGATTCTCGGCTCCTGGCCGTGCGGCTGCACGCCTGCTCTATGCCAGGAAACCTGATAGCCAAGGGCCCGAAGAAGCTCGCCAAAAGCCCCGTTCAGATGAAAGCAGTAGCCGCTTCTATCATTGATCATGAGTTGTATGGAAGAATGAAGATCAATCGGTGCCGGGTTGCCGGATACGATATCGATCGTTTGCCAGGTGATATTTTCCACATGCGCTTGCTGCAATTTACACAGGTAAGAGAGAGTAGGCGGCTCTATTTCAGTGATGCCAAGTCTTTTTAAATAGGCTTGGGTTTCTTCCGGTTTTAACATCTGGTGTTCCCCCTTTTCATCATGCTCTTTGTCCGGATGCTATTCTATCCTGCTCGTGATCATATTAAACTGAACTCGTACTAAAAACCATTGATTTTTGTTCCATCTGTACCGGTACAGAAATGGTATTCTTGAACATGTATAAAAGTGGCACAAAGGAAGCAACTTACTTGTTATCTAGAATTGAAGGAAAAGGAGTCGTGATTTTGTGACAGATCAAACTCACAACAATCAGATGCGGAATTCCTGTGAAAATCAAAACAGCCGCCACTCCAAAGAATTAACTTCTTCACTTGAGCAGACTGTTTTGGTTTTGCAGCAAAAGATGGGGAAGAGCACAGACTTTATCATTCGGGAATTGAGCGCTCCTTTGTCATCTTCACCTAGCATTGCCGTCAGCTATATCGCTGGTCTTGTTGATCAGCAATTGTTGACAAAGCTCATGGAAGCTCTGGCACTTCAAGTAAGCGAAGGTGTGCCTTCAGTTCATATAGAAGCATGGTTAGGCACTCAGCTGCCAGTAGGAAGCTTGAAATCCATCTATTCAGAAGACGGTATGATCAGCTCTATTCTGGATGGAGAAACCATTATTATTGTTAACGGTTCAAACCGGGTTTTCGCTGTGGCCATTTCCGGCGGGGCCAAACGGGCCATTGAAGAGCCTACTTCCCAGACGGTGATCCGGGGACCAAAAGAAGGTTTTACGGAGGACATCGCCACCAATATCGCACTGCTGCGCCGGAGAATAAAATCACCTGATTTGTGTATTGAGTCACTCCGGATCGGCAAGTATACGCAAACGAAAGTTTACGTATCCTACATTCAGGGAATTGCTGATCCGGAAGTGGTAGCAGAAATCATGAAACGGCTGAATTCTATTGAGATTGACAGTGTTTTGGAAAGCGGTTATATCGAGGAATTTATCCAGGATGGGGGCATAGGCTGTTTTCCGACGATCTACAATACAGAACGGCCGGATTCCGTAGCCGGAGGATTGCTTGAAGGGGTTGTGGCTATATTTGTGGATGGAACTCCCTTTGTACTGCTGGCACCTGCGACATTCTTCAGATTCTTTACTTCAAGTGAAGACTACTATGAGCGATATGATCTATCCTCATTTTTGCGAATCATACGGCTTGCTTCATTTGCAGTCTCATTATTTCTGCCCGCTCTATATATCGCCACCACCACTTTTCAGCAGGAGATGCTGCCTACCACGCTGCTCATTTCATTGGCTGCCCAACGAGAAAACATCCCTCTCCCGGCGTTATTGGAGGCTCTGATTATGGAGTTGACATTCGAGGTCATACGTGAAGCGGGTATTCGCATGCCACGGGCCATCGGTCCTGCCATTTCTATTGTTGGAGCGCTGGTGCTTGGTCAAGCTGCTGTTCAAGCAGGGCTCGTGTCAGCGGCTATGGTTATCGTTGTATCTTTCACAGCCATTTCTAATTTTGTAATACCTTCCATTACGATGGCGGGCGTAGTGAGACTCCTCCGGTTTGTGCTTATGATCCTGGCGGGAAGTTTTGGAATGTATGGAATTCTGGTCGGCTTTGTGCCTATCTTATTCCGCATTGTCTCCGCTCAATCGTTTGGGGTTCCTTATTTTATGACCATTACCCCGATCAATAAAACGAATTTGAAAGACCTGGTGATTCGTGCACCGTGGTGGTTAATGAAAACACGTCCCAAGCTCATTGGGGATAACAACAGGCACCGGCAACCCGTCAAATCCAAACCCTACGCACAGCAAGCGATGGAGCATAAGCGTGACCCTTTGGAATAAGGAGTAATACCTATGCGAACAGTCAAATTTGTAACTACGCTTGTAATCATCATGCTTTTGTCCGGCTGCTGGAACCGCATAGAACTGAATGAACTGTGGGTTACTGTAGCTACCGGGTTAGACTACCGGGACGG
Organism: Paenibacillus enshidis; assembly: GCF_042136365.1. Taxonomy (NCBI): domain Bacteria; kingdom Bacillati; phylum Bacillota; class Bacilli; order Caryophanales; family Paenibacillaceae; genus Paenibacillus; species Paenibacillus enshidis. Next base: position 8,883 of record NZ_JBHHMI010000003.1, read on the forward strand.
CCAATGGGAGATCTCTTATCAATTCATCGTCCCCTCTGCCATGGCGAGTGGTACAGGCGGTGGCATGGGAAATGCTGCTCAGGCGGCTTCACATGTGCATACGGTAAGAGCAAAAACGATACATCAGGGATTAAATATAAGCAACCTGGAGACTTCGCGCCGTATTTATGTTGCGCACAACCGGGTCATCTTCATCGGAAAAAAAGCGGCAGAGAAGGGACTGAATCAACTCATTGATTATTATTACCGAAACAGCGAAGCAAGGGAAACGGTTCTGATGCTGTTCACAGAGGGGCGTGCTTCAGAAATATTAAAAAAGCTTGCTCCACCGGAAAAGCTGGCAGGGGCTGCTTATGCCGAGCTTATCAATAATGAGAACAAACGGGTCTCGATCTTCCCCTCCACCTCTGTGTATGATTTTTCACTCAGTTTGCATTCGGATGGCAAAGGAGTCGGTATGCCCGTAGCTGCTCTAATAGGTGAAAAGAGCGAAAAAAATCAAAAGGAGCTGGAGTCGCTGGATGCAGCCAAGAAAACTTCGACAGCGTTGAAAGTTGCATTGTCTAAACTGGCGGTGTTTCAAGAAGGGCGTTTTATCGGCTTTCTTAATCGTAAGGAAAGTCAGGGGCTTTCGTGGATCACCGACAAAATACAAAGTACGGAAATATCTTTTCCATGTGAGGATGAACATAAGAAAACACAGCTATCTACGTTGAGGATCAACCGTTCACATACTAAATTGATCCCAAGATATACCGGGTACCATTACACGATGCAGGTCAAGGTCAAGGTGGACGGGAGTTTGGTCGAAAGCGGTTGTAAAAAGGACCTGTCTAAACCTGAAGAAATTGAAAAGCTGGAAGAACAAATTGAAAAAGAGATTGAAAAAATCATTGAGGAGGGCTGGAAAGGAACTCAGAAGCTTGGTGTAGATGCAGTAGGCTTTGGTGATATCATACACAGAAAATTCCCGGAGAATTGGAAAAGCATGAAGCACAATTGGCCAGCTGAATTCAGAAAAATGGACATTGAGGTGCAAGTTGAAGCATTAATACGCCTTCCGGGATTGCTGCAAAAATAGTTCTTCGGAGGAGTCAAACAGAATGAAAAAAGCGACAACAGGATTGTCCCAACTTGCGTTTACATTGGCGGCATTTGAGATTGGCAGCACTACACTATTTTTGCTCGGAGCTAAAGCAAAACAGGATGCATGGTTAGCTATGCTTATAGGAGCTGCCGGTGGTTTCCTATTGCTTTTGTTGTACTTGGGGATCGTTCGCCTGGATTCCCAAAACGATTTGTTTGAATTGTGCAAGAAATATATGGGGAAATGGCTTGGCAGTGTCGTCGCCCTTGCTTTTGTTTTCTATTTTACATATGAAGCTTCCCGCAATTTGCGCGATATTGGTGATTTGGCTACCTTGACATTGCTGAATCAAACCCCTGAAGCCTTTGTAACTTTGTTAGCCCTGTTGGTCATGGCCGATAGTATTCACCTAGGTCCCAGAGCGTGGTTTCTGGCGGTTACGGTCCTTTTTTATTTGATCGTGCTCGGTTATGTCATGCTGCTCTTCATCATTTCATTCACAGGACTTGCTCACCTGCAATTTATGCTCCCCGTTCTGGAAAATGGTTTGAAGCCGGTGTGGGAGGCCGCAATTCCGGAAATTATTTCGTTTCCGTTTGGGCAAACCGTGTTATTTCTGGTTTTTTTTAAATGGGTTTCCCAACCCAGGAAACTGAACAGAAGCGTCATGTTTACCTACTGGCTGACTGCCATCTTTTTGACTGGGGTCAATCAATTATGCATCCTCGTTTTAGGTCCCGATCTTGCCTCAAACACGGTCTATCCGTTATTTGAAGTTACCCAACTGACCAAGGTGGAGAAGATTATTGAAAGAGCTGATCCGCTGTTTGTCATGATTTTATTTCTGGGAATAGGGATCAAATCTTCAGCCTTTTTTATAGGTGCTGTTATAGGAATGTCCAGAATTACTTTAATCAAGTACAAAGTATGGGTCATCGTTGTCGGTGCAGCCATATATTTGTTGACTTTTCTGTCGCCAACATTTACGGGGTTTCTTTGGATCGGCCTGCATGTTGCTCTGGAAAAAATTTGGCCGATATTTCAAATCGCCCTGCCGCTTTTGCTTTTCTTTACTCTGTTAATCCGTAAGAACAAACGGGCTTGAGAAATTCAAAAAATAATACCAGGGTCTATTAACAGCATTTTTACATTAGGCAGTGAAGCACTGTAAATGTATCTGTTGCCTCTCCATACAGCTTTGCACGATTATCCCTTTTGTTCAGAGGGCAGGGCTTAAAGAAAAAACGAGGCAGTTCAAATAGGATGTTTGACTTGTTTTCTGTTTTTCTATACCTGATCAAGCGGGATAATCGTGCAAAGCTTCAGAGCATACCAAAGGGGGAGCCCAGGTCAATAGACCTTTTAAGGCAACCCCTAATTATGTCATTGATGGAGGATGTCAGTTGGCGGGAAACACATCGATCAGATCAATCTCCCCGTATCCATTGCCTTTTGTAAATCGGACTATGTTTACTCCTGCCTGCAGGTGGACACGTTTGGTGGAGAGACCCCAGTTTTCCCAGCCTTTGTTGGTAATATAGAAGGGAGCGGGCTCCGCTCCGTTCACACTGATCATCAGGGTGGACCAGGCAAGATCCGTCGTTCCATTTGCCGTGCGGGCGGATAAAATATACTCTCCAGCGGAAGCAATGTCGATGCTGTATTCCACAAAGCTGTCTGCCGTATCAATATGGCCTGCCTTCATACCGCCCGAGCCGTTCGGACTCCCCGATGCGTAAGCCACGCCGCCAAACTGTCCTTCTTCTCCTTCAATCCGGATGCGCTCAGGCTCTCCGGAAGGAACGGGGATTTTGCTGTTCGGAGCCAGCGGGCTGCCCAAATTCGGCGTATTGTCGGCATTCCATGTAAATGGCTGCATGCGGATTTCCCGGTTCCAGCCTGACTGGTTATTTTTCGCGTTATGATACACGATCCAGTCCTCGGTGCCGTCCGGAGAGGTTGTAAAGGAGGCGTGGCCGGGCCCGTAGATTCCATTCGCTGATTTGAATATAGGTTCGCTGCGTTTATGCCAGGAAGAGCTTTGCAGCAGATCGGCATTGATATCTGCCGTGATCAGGCCAAGACAGTAATCATTGGTCCAGCTGCCGCTTGCGGAATAAATCAGGTTGATGACATTGCCGCGAATCACCACCTGCGGCCCTTCATTGACATGGGGGTTATGATTGGTCTCCCACGCATACTCCGGAGTTGAAATTTCCACACGGTCGGAGACGATCGTCCACGGATTGCTCATCCGCGCAATATACAGCTTTTGACTGACATTTTCATCACCTTCCCAGCCCGACCAAATGAAATAAAGCTGGTTGCCCACCTGCAGGACTGTGCCGTCAATCGCCCATTTATTGGTGTTGTCCTTTACTTGTCCCCGGTCTTGCCAGGTTCCCTGCAGCGGGTTCTGGGACTTGTTCTCCAGGACATACATGCGGTGGTTGGCGTTGTCCCCGTCATCCTTGGCGTAGTAGATATACCAGGCACCGTTCAGGTAATGAATTTCCGGAGCCCAAATATTTTTCCCTCCTGTTTCAACGCTTACGGATTCACCCGCATCCAGCCCGGATAATGTGCGTGATTTCCAGATCGTGACGTTGTTGCCGGTCGTTTTGGTAAAGTAGTAGTACCCGTCCGTATGCTTGTACGCCCATGGGTCGGCCCCGTCCTGAATCACCACGTTGTAAAAATCCTGCTGGATGGATGCCGCACCCGCATTTCCAGCCAGCCCCCAACTTAATAGCAGCATCAGCAGCAATCCTACGGTCCATTTTGATTTCTGTTTACGCATGGCATTCACTCCTTACTTGGAATATGAAGCGTTTACAAAATAAAGCTATCCTAAATGGATTTTTATAAAAAGGTCATATTTTTTGAAGCTGTGGGACATTTTTTTGGATGTGACGGGGATGGCAGCGGCATCCGTTTACAGAAGAAAGAAGAGAGAGTACATTAAATGTGAGCCAAGGAAAAAAGTAATGCCGGAAAGGAATGTAAGCGCATGCAATTCTATCGGATGGTCGTTGTAAAAATCGCAGCTTTTTTAATAGCGTCAATCTGTGCAGGATTAGCTGCAGGATGCGCGAACACTCCGGTTGAGAAGACAGATGGGGAAAAGAAGTCTGTTAGTCCTGTTACTATCGAGTTTTGGACACCGTTCAGCGGCGGGGACAGCTCTTATATGAATGAACTCGTCCAGCGCTACAACAAGGAAAATAAAGACGGAATTAAGGTCGTGATGAAAAATAACAAATCAGATGACTATTATATCAAGCTGTCCACGGCCATCGTCACCGAGGAGGGGCCCGACGTCGCCGTGGTGCATGCCTCCAAATTTGCACAATACGTGCCGGCAGGATTTCTGACGCCCATCGACGTAACGGATGCCGGGGCTCATATCCCGTGGGAGCAATATAATCCGGATATCGTGGAGCGGACGGCGGTCGGGGAACGCCATTATGCCATACCTCTTGATACCCACTTTACCGTTTTATACTACAACAAAAAATGGCTTGCAGCAGCCGGGCTGCTGCAAGATGGAAAAGTGATGATGGACCCGGGAGAAGATGGGTTCATGCAATTTCTGACTGCTCTGCGAGACCATATTCCGCCGGATGTTGCTCCGCTTGCCGTGCCCGATGTGCGGATTGATTCACTTTGGTTATGGTGGTCGCTGTATTCGCAGATGGACGGCGGCGGCGGTTTATATAGTGCGGACGAACATAAAGCCCGGGTGAACATGGCAGCTGCGGCCCAATCCTTGCATTTTGTAGCTTCCCTGTATGAAAGCCAGCTGATTCCGCCGGATATTTCCGATGCGGGCAGCCGCTTTATCAGCGGCAAAGCAGCCGTATTATGGTCAGGCACATGGTCCATAGGCTCATTCGAGAAGCTGGATGACCTGGATTTTGGCGTCATGCCCCTGCCGCAAATCTATGACAGACCCGGTACCTGGGGGGACGCCCATACCTTGGCCTTTCCATTCCACAGTGATACAGATCCGGCCAAGATGGAGGCTGCCGTCTGTTTTGCGGAATGGTTGTCCGATCAGGGGCAGGTGTGGGCACAGGCGGGCCACATTCCGGCTGAGCGGAACGCGCTGAATTCCGCGGCTTTTAAGGTGCTGCCCTACCGTTCGGATTATGCCGGTGCGGAAGAGGATGTGCGGTTTTTCCCAAGCCATCCGAAGCAGGGGGAAATCAACGATGCGCTGGTTTCCGAGCTGGAGAAGATTTGGCATGGCCAACAGACTGCAGATGACATGCTAAAACGTCTTGAGCCGCTGATCGACAGCATCCTGGGTGAATGAGATGAAAAAAAGAGCGTGGATGCGGCGGCTGATAGGCAAAAGACTTGCCGCCAAGCTGATCGTCGTCAACGTCCTTTTGATCACATTGGCTTTGACGATTGCCTCCATCATGGGTTATAAGGACTTTTCACAATCCATGCAGCGAAATGTCGGCAAATACCAGGCGGATGTGGTGCAGGGCCTTACAGCCAACATTGATGTATATATGAACGAGTTGAACCTGTTATCGGCGACGCCCTATCAGTCTTCCGAGATTATGGCCTATCTCGAGCAGCGAAGAGAAGGCGGACAGGTGCTAAGCTATGAGGAGAAGCAGAGGGTCAGTGGCTTCATGCGCAAAACGATGGCGAACGGCCGTGTAGACGTGGCAGGCATCACCTTGTACAGCTATCGCGGCCCTTCGTACAGGGAAATGGAGGACAGCCCCGGCCGGTTTATTACGGATTACGATGACAAGGAGATGTTCCTTCTTGCGGCACAGAGCGGGAAAGCCTATTTCAGAGGCCCGCACCCCCTCCATTCTTACTCTGGAGCGACCTATGAGGTGTTTTCGGTGGTCCGAAGAATTTCCAGTCTGGAAAGCGGAGGAATTCTGGGCTATTTCGTGATTGATGTGCCCCTTGCGTCCCTGACTCAGCGCATCGCGGGTTTGTCACAGCAAGGAAGCAAGCTGTTATGGATCGTTGACCAGACCGGACAGGACGTATATTACAGCGGTTCTTCGGCCTCGGCCAGAAATGAGGGGGAAGCAAGCAACTATCATGGAGAGGGCACCCTGACGATAGGAAAGGGGGTTGATGCCGATCTGCTGACCTATTATACGTCGCCGGTGACGGACTGGACCGTGATCCAGGCTGTTCCGCTGTCCGTACTGCTCAAAGATACGATGGTTATGAAAAACAAGACGATAGGGCTTGGTCTGTTCTGTCTCATGCTGGGAGCCGTTGTATCGGTATGGATATCATTGCGGATCACACGCCCTTTGCGCCTGCTGAGCAGTTCAATGAAAAAGGTGGAGCGTGGAGAGTTTGATGCGGCCATTCCAGTCGTGTCCGGGGATGAGGTCGGTCATCTCAGCCGCACCTTCAATGTGATGGTATCCAGACTTGAGACGTTAACCTACAGGCTGTATGAAACGGAAATCAGAGAGAAAAATGCCGAGATTGCCGCCCTGCAGAGCCAGATCAACCCGCATTTTCTGTACAATACGCTCGGATCTATCAGTCTGCACGCGGAGCTGCAGGATAACCGGGAGGTGGTGCAGATGACGAATCATTTGAGCGCATTGCTGCGCTACAGCATGAATGGCGGCAACAGCGAGGTCCGGCTGCAGCAGGAGCTTGAGCATATTCAAGGATATCTGGAAATCCAGCAAATTCGCTTCGAAGACAGGCTTATGTACCAGCTGAATGTGGAGCCTGAGCTGCTGGATGCGAGGATCGTTCGCCTTACCTTACAACCTATTGTGGAAAATTCCATTATTCACGGACTGGAAAAGGGGCGTGGTGATGTGCATATTGAGGTGAACGGCCGCAAGCTCGGCACAAGCATCTGTATTGAAATCACCGACAACGGGCCGGGAATGGCCAGGGAACAGCTCGAGCTGCAGATGAGCAACATGGAGGAAGGAATCATTCCCGGGTCCCCAGGAGGGCACGGTCTCGTGAATGTCCACCGTCGTCTGGTGCTCCGTTATGGAGCCGGATACGGGCTCCAACTGGAGAGTTCACCGGGCGAGGGGATGAAGGTAAAGGTGAACCTCCCGTCCGGAGCGACAGAAAACAAGTTACCGAGAGGGGAATAACATATGCCAACCATGATGATTGTCGATGACGAATCCATCTTCCGCAAAGGAATTGCCCATCTGGTCAATGGTTTTGATCTGGACTGGGAAGTGGTGGGGGAAGCCCGTGACGGGCTTGAGGCCTTGGAACAGGTGCAGCGGCTGCGGCCCGACCTGGTCATTACCGACATCCGCATGCCGCGGATGGACGGATTGGAGCTGCAGTCCGCTCTCGCTGAGAAAGCCCCGGATACGAAGTGTATTGTGCTTAGCGGTTATAATGATTTCAAATATGTACAGACTTCCATCCGGACAGGAGTACGGGATTATCTGCTGAAGCCGATCAACAAGGATGAGCTGTATCAGACCCTGGAACGGATGCTGGGTGAGTGGCGGCAAAGCCGGCGTGAAACGGATAAGGAATCGGTGCAGGCGGAGCTAGCCCTGCTCTCCCGTCTGACGGACGGGGGCAACCGTGTGCTGGCGTATGGAGAAGCCGCAGCGAATCCATCAGCAGTCCAGTCCGCGAAGAATTGGGATATTCCAGAGCTGATGATTGCGGAGGGCAATGCTGCGGTGCTGCGGCAGCATATTTGCAAGACTCTTCTTCAATGCTATGAAATGGCCGTTAACCGTGGCGTTGTGCAGGAATGGCTGGGCAACCGGGATATGATCAAAGTGCTGGAAGAAGCGTTATCCATCACTTCGCGTACAGAGCTCACCGGTTATTGCGAGCAGATGGTGCTTTCCCTGTCCGCCATTCTGCACGAGCAGGGGAGAGACCATGTCACACACGCCGTTGACAAGGTAGTGGCGTACATCGAAGCCCATTACGCCGAGCCTGTTACGCTCAGCATGATGGCCGACATGGTCTATTTGAATGCCTCATACTTGAGCAGCTTGTTCAAGGCCCGGCTCGGCCGCTCATTTGTGGAAGTACTGACCCGCAGACGCATCCGCGAGGCCTGCCACAGACTGGCACATACCGGCGAGAAGATCGTTCTTATTGCCGAAAGAACCGGATTTGCGAATCTCCGCCACTTCAATCGTGTATTCAAGACGGAGACCGGGCGCACGCCCAAGCAGTACCGTGAAGAGATGCAGAATAAAAACATGGCCTAAATATATGTCTACAGGTTCAAAAGAAGCGTCATGGGCGTGTGGTCCTCCTTCCTTTAAGCTATACATGTAAACGCAACCAACAAGGAGGTCTACTGATGAGAAAGACAAAAATCATCAAACTGTCCGCGCTTCTTCTGTCTTTTATGCTGATCTTATCTGCCTGTGCTGCAGAGAGCAGCACCGCGCCTGAAGGCGCTGGCGAAGGCAGCGGCGGAGAAAAAACCAAAATCACCTTCTGGACGCCATTCAGCGGCGGTGACGGCGAGTTTATGACCGCGATGATCGAGAAGTTCAATGCGGAAAGCACCGACATCAAGGTCGAACAGCTGAGCAACCGCTCGGAGGATTACTACACCAAGCTGCAGACCGCGCTCGCTTCCGACCAGGGGCCGGATGTGGCTGTCCTGCACTCCTCCAGAATGCCGCAGTACGTGCCTTCCGGTTATATGACCGAACTCGACGGTCTTGCGTCGGAAGCAGGCGTCAATTGGGATGATTTCAATCCGACCATTCTGGAATCCACCATTTATGACGGCAAGCATTATTCCATCCCGCTGGATACACATGCCATTGTCATGTATTACAACAAGAAATATCTCGAGGAAGCCGGTGTGCTGAAGGACGGCAAGCCGGTATATGAGCCATCGCCAGAGGGCTTCACCAAATTCCTGACTGCTATTAAAGATGCTGTTCCGGCAGATGTTGCACCTCTGGCCCAGCCGAATGTGCGCATTGACTCCTACTGGATGTTCTGGGGCTTCTACAACCAGCTGACAGACGGAGGTAAGTTCTATGATGCGAATGGCAAAGCGGAATTGAACAATCCGCAGGCGCTGCAGGCACTGGAATATGTCAACAGCCTCTATTCCTCCAAGCTGATTCCGCCCAACATCAACGATGCGGTAAAAATGTTCCAGGATCAAAAAGCGGCCGTATTGATCACCGGTGTCTGGAGCACAGGCTCTTTCGAAAATATTGACGGACTTGATTTCGGGGTCGTGCCGATGCCGCAAATTTATGACCAGCCTGCGACATGGGGCGATTCGCATACGCTGGCACTGCCGAAGCACAGCAAGGAAGATCCGGCGAAGCAGAAGGCAGCGCTTGTATTTGCCAACTGGCTCGCCCAGAACGGAGAAATGTGGGCCAAGGCGGGTCATATTCCGAGCGTAACGAAGGTGCTGGACTCCGAGGCCTTTAAAGCGATGGACTACCGCAGCGACTATGCGGAATCCGCCGATTTCGTTAAATACTGGCCACGCCACGAAAAGCAGGGCCAGGTGAACGACAATGTCGTCAAGGAATTTGAAAAAATGATGATGGGTCAGCAGGACCCTGCCACCACCTTGCAAAAAGCGGACGAAGTCATCAACAAAACAACGGGCAAGTGACGATGAAGGCCGGATCCGGAACCGACAAGGATCCGGCTTCTTCTCCTCTTTATGCAGACCTACCGGAAAGGAGAATAAGACATCATGCGTGTAAAATCGCTTGAAAGGCAAGGTTGGGCGGCAGGACTTCTGATGGTACTTCCTTATACACTGTTTTTTTTGGTATTTTCGCTGTTTCCCATTTTGTTCGGCTTGCGCATCAGCTTCTATGACTGGTCCTTGTTGGGAGATAAAACCTTTATCGGACTTGAGAATTACACCAATCTGTTAAGGGACGAGGAGTTCCGCAGCAATCTCCTGAATACGGTCCTGTTTACAGTCATCAGTGTGCCGCTGATCAGCGGAGCGGGGCTGCTGGCGGCTGTGCTTGTTCATCAGGTCAGAAGGGGGCAATCGTTTCTGCGGATATCGGTATTCATGCCGTATGTGCTGTCCGTATCCGTCATCTCCAGCATCTGGGTCATTTTTCTGCAGCCCTACAGCGGTTTGCTGAATCAGGTGCTTAAGGGGTTACGCATAATCAGCGCGGATATTTACTGGATTTCAGATCCGCAGCTTGCGTGGGTGTCCATTATTTTGGCTACCCTTTGGTGGACCGTCGGTTTTGTGTTTGTCCTCTTTCTCGCGGGACTGCAGGATATCCCCTCCTCCTATTATGAAGCGAGTCAGATCGAAGGAGCCTCCCGCTGGCAGACATTCCAGTACATTACATTTCCGTCCTTGTCCAAGGTCATCGTGTTGGTCATTGTGCTGCAGACGATCGCTTCCTTCAAAATTTTCGGTCAATCGAAGCTCATCACAGGCGGCGGACCGGCTGGAGCGACCAAAACGGTGGTGTTTTCCATTTACGAGAACGGCTTTCAGACGTTTGAGATGGGTTATGCCTCAGCCATTGCCTTTGTACTGATGATCGTGATTCTGGTCATTTCACTGCTGCAGACTCTGCTGCTGCGCAGATTGGACCGCTAGGAAGGAGAGAGGAGTAATGACGATGGACCGGTTGTATTATGTTTTTATCCGTGTGCTTGCCCTGCTGCTGGCCGTCCTGTTTTTGGTGCCGATCGTGTGGATGCTGCTGCTGTCGTTTATGCCTGAGGGACAGAATGTTTTCGGGGGCGGAGCGTTGCATTTTACATTGGATAATTATAAAAAAGTGCTGAGTCTTGCCCCCATTTTCGGCTGGATGGGGAACAGCATCATTGTCTCCACTGTCACGACGGTACTGGTGCTGTTGTTCTCTTCCATGGCTGCTTATGCCTTTTCACGCATCCGCTTTCCGGGCAGCAAGCTGCTGTTCTTACTGTTTCTGTCCGGCATGATGATTCCAGCGGAAGCGACGCTCATTCCCCTTTATTTGCTCATGCGTGATTTCGGGCTGCTGGGAACGCGCACATCGCTCGTGCTGCCGGCCGTTGCGGGCCCGATGGGGATTTTTATTCTGAAGCAGTTTTTTGACGGATTGCCAAAGGATCTGGAGGAGGCTGCACGTATGGACGGTGCCGGCTTTTTCAAAATCTGGTACAGCATTTTTCTGCCTCTGTCCAGGCCGGCTCTCGCCGCCCTTGGCATCTTCACGTTTATCGGCGCCTGGAACGATTTTGTGTGGCCGCTCATTTCCATCTCAGACAAAGCGTATATGACGATAACGCTCGGACTGCCCATGTTCCAGAGCTCGTATGTGCAGCAGTATGCCCTGCCGATGACAGCGAACGCCCTTGCCGCCATTCCGGTGCTGGTTGTGTTCCTTATTTTTCAAAAGCAGATTATTAAGGGTATTGCTTTTACCGGCGGCAAAGAGATGTAGCGATTAGCCCAGACGGTGCAAGGGGTCATCCTAACGGACTGTAATGCCGCTATTTAGGCGAAATCATCATTTGTGGAACATTAACGGACCCCATAGCCCTTATTTAGTATTTAAACGCAGTTTTCAGGCTGTTTTCGGGTAAATAAGATCTCTCCAGTCCGTTAGGACATTGAAATTCCGCCTTTTGGGGTAAATAAGAGCGCTCTGGTCCGTTAGCGGAAACGATGACGATTACTCATTCCAATGGCCAGTCGTCAAGCACCGATTTTCGGGTTGAGCCATCATCACTATAAGATTTCGCATGTAAAAATTCACATAGAAAGAGGAGAGAGCAATGAGTACCCAGCCAAGACCGGAATATCCGCGTCCGCAGTTCGCACGACAAGAGTGGTTAAATCTGAACGGGGAATGGGAATTTGCATTTGATGATGAGCTACGGGGTGACCGTGAGCGATGGTATGAGCCGGAGAACAGTGCAGCTTTCGATAAAAAAATTCAGGTTCCCTTTGCTTTTCAAAGCAAGCTGAGTGGGATCGGAGATCCGGACTTTCACGACCTGGTATGGTACCGCAAGCAGCTGACGCTGCCTGTGGAATGGAAGTCCAAGCGTATCCTGCTGCATTTTGGCGCTGTGGATTATTCCGCATCGGTATGGGTGAACGGCCGCTGGGCCGTGTCCCATGAAGGGGGGCACACTCCTTTTGAAGCAGACATCACCGATTTGCTTGCAAACGGAGAAAATACGATTGTAGTCCGCGTTGAGGATTTCAGCCGTGATGTAACGTTGCCGCGGGGCAAGCAGTATTGGAAGCAGGATTCGGCAAGCATCTTTTATACACGCACCACAGGCATCTGGCAGACTGTTTGGCTTGAGCCGGTCGATGAAGTGCGCCTGAACAGAGTGAAATTTACGCCGGATATCGACCGCAATGACATCCAAATCCGTATGTTTTATACGGCAGCAGCTGCAGAGCGCAAGGTGAGGGTGCGCATGACCATTTCCTTTGCAGGTGAGGCCGTATCAGAAGAGGAATTTACGGTCCGGCATACGGAAGAGGTGCGCACCGTCGGCCTGCATGACTTCAATGATCATGGACTGGGCCGCTGGTGGACCCCGGAGAAACCGAATTTGTACGACATCACTTTTGAGCTGTTGGACGGGGAGGAAGTTGCAGATACCGTGACCTCCTATTTCGGCATGCGCAAGGTTACGGTTGAAAATGGGCAGCTTCATCTGAACAACCGGCCTTATTTCCTGAGACTGGTGCTGGATCAAGGGTATTTCCCGGAAGGAATCTTGACGGCGCCTTCCGATGAAGCGCTCCTGCGCGATATTGAGCTGACGCAGGAGATGGGCTTCAACGGCGTGCGTAAACATCAGAAAACAGAGGATTCGCGCTTCCTGTACTGGTGCGACCGGAAAGGGCTGCTCGTCTGGGGCGAGGCGGCGAACGCCTATAATTATTCGGAAGAATATGTCCGCAAATTTACGAAGGAATGGCAGGAAATCATCGATCGCGACTACAATCATCCCTCCATTATCGTGTGGGTTCCGCTCAACGAAAGCTGGGGTATTCCGAACGCCCAGGTTGACGAGCGGCAGCAGCAGTATGGATTGACGATGTATCATTTGACCAAATCACTCGATGCGACCCGGCCTGTCATTTACAATGACGGCTGGGAAATGATGAGGACAGATATCGTGGCGATCCATGATTACGAATGGAGAGAGAAAGTGCTGACAGAGCGCTACGCATCGGTAGGGAGTTCGGTAAGCTCGCTGCCCGGCAGAAGACGCATTTTTGTGGGCGGAGCCGGATATGAGGGGCAGCCAATCATGATTACCGAGTTTGGCGGCATTGCCTATAAGAAAAGCGACTGGGACGGCTGGGGATATTCCGGCGCAAAGGACGACGAGGATTATCTGCAACGGCTGCAGGCTGTGATCCGGCCTATGTACATATCTCCTGTGATAGAGGGCTTCTGTTATACGCAGCTGACAGATGTGGAGCAGGAAATCAACGGTCTGCTGACCTATGACCGGGTACCAAAGGTGCCGCTGGCTGATATTCGTAAAATTGTTTGTCCAGAAGCTTACTAAGCCGCGCTTGCGTTTTCCTAAGTTAAAGAAGCAGCTCTTGGTGGCTGCTTCTTTGGCTTCATGAAGTTCTTAGCACATATAGCTGCGAAATCACCCGGTCGAGCCTTTCCTTGATAAGGATCGCTTCCGCATATCGGGCAGGTATGCCCTCGTATCCGTAATGTATACCTGCCAGTCCGCCAGCGATAGCGCCAATCGTATCGGAGTCTTCTCCCAGATTAGCCGCCTGCTGTACGACCTCTGCAAAATCCTGCGCATGGAGCAAAATATGCAGTACCCAACGGAAGGTATGTACCACAAAGCCGTTCGGCGGGCAATCCGGCTGTGCTTCAATGATATCTTCGTATTCACTTCCCGCCACCTCAGCCAGGATGGCTGCTCTTATGTTTTCGCCTTCCAAAAGGCGGTAGGCCATTCGGTTGTACATGACGCAGACTTCGGCGCACCTTGGATCGTAATGCGTCATTCGTGACTGCAGGACCGTCACTTGCTCCATTGCCGCCGGGTCCTTGTAAGCCATGACTGCCGGCAGGCATCGCATGAGGGAGCCATTGCCGCCGCTTTGCCCCAAATCCATGTGCGCAATAAAGGCAGCTTCGAACCAGTCTCCCTCGTACCTTTGAAAAACCTGACGGATGATATTGCCTATGTCTTTGGGCTGCGATTGGTACCATTCCATAAAAAAACGCCCGATTGCATCCATCGGCTCCACAGGATTGTCGAGAATCCCTTCCGCCACGCAAAGTGTCATCATCGTATCGTCGGTCACTTCCCCCGGCTGCAAGTGCCACACCCCGCCGCCGATGATCTCTGTCAAATAGCCATGCTTCGCCTCTATCTCCCGCGTGCTCATAAACTCGGTCGTTCCGCCAAGAGCGTCGCCCACAGCCACTCCGTACAGCCCGCCCTTAATGCGGTCCATTAAGTTGATCTCCATGCCAACACCTCTTTTTCTTTTAACTCTGTTAGATATCATTTCACTGGCTTTTACTCTACAAAACAAAAGACGCTTATCGCTTTTCGAGATACTATTATCTTACTTTAATTCATGTAGATTTTGGAATAGAGAAACCCCTGGGCAGTCTTCTTACAAGAGTTCCAGGGGCTGTTGACAATTAGACCAGATATTTATGCTGCAATACCGCTCTTTCATCCGCTGTGATGCCAAGTCCATCATGAAGATACCGGTCAAAGGAGCCGTAAGCTTCATCGATAGCTTCCAGCGAAGCCTGAATAAAGGCTGCTTTCATCAGCTCGGGAATTTCGTCGTCAAGATCGGGCATAATCCCGATATACTTGCCTCTATCCTTTAAGAAGCGCTGCATCAATCCGCCCACAGCCAGGTTGGTGAGCTCATAATCCTCAATGACAACGTCCTGCGGCACAATGGAATAACGCAGTATCACGCCCTTCGACTAACAGCTCGCGCAATATTAAAGCACATTTCTCTGTGTTCAGAATCATGGCTTTGTAACCAGCATTCAAATCCAATCCGGTGACTCGTTGCATTTCTTCCGGGTTAGCTTCAGCCATAAACGGAATGTTGGTATTGACCGCTTTGCCGATGGCTGGAGAAGGACGATCCACGACTTCAAAATCGCTGCGCAGATCACAGATCCAATCAATCCCCAGTGTATCCGCCGCCTGTATATCCCGCTGGCTCAGCTCATGAAGGTCGGCCGAGCGAAGCAGTGTCCCCCAGCGCACTGTACGCCCATCCCGGGTTGCGTAACCTCCCATGTCGCGAAAATTGATGATACCATCGGTACAGATCATCCGATCCGTTACGGTGGACACCAAGCCGTCTGTGAATTTTACATGATAATAATTGCGTCCATGAGATAACGGCCTCGTAAAAGATGCGCCACCCGGCTGAATTTGGGTATCCAGTAGCACGCTCTGGCTCTCATCAAATTCAGGTTGAGCGGAATGATAGACAGCAGCAATTTCGATATCGGCTGCAGTGTTCCACTGAAGGGTAATCAGGTTATTTTCGCTATACTTGGCCTGCACCAAGGGGCCTTGTTGTAATACAGGCTGTGAAGGTTGTGTTGACATGAGTAGCACTCCTATAAGTAATTTTTCAGTTTCATTTTGTACCTATCAGTTTCATTTTGTACCTATTAGATACATATTCCACACTGAACACCATAATGAAAATCACGAGCCACCTTTGATTCATTTAAGGATAAGCTGTGCATGTACTCCATGGTTCGGTTCAAGCTGACTCCGCATATCAAACATTACAGTGCGATTGGAGTCAATGGAGACATTCTTGCAGCTCTGGAGCGGAAAGACTACCGTGCAGCACAGGAGGTTGTCCTGTCGATGACTCGTTTCTCCAAGGAGAGAATGCTTGCTTTTGGACAGTTCTGATTGAGGCGGGAAGCGTAAGAGATCACGAATACATTCGGCATCAGGCTTGGGTGTGCAATCGTGGCCTTTTCTTTTCAGTTATGAGGGGAGGATCATTATGATTAAACCGAAAAAAATTATACCTGGCTCTAAAATCGCAGTCATATCTCCATCGAGCGGATAAAGTCCCTATCGTCGTTGACTTTGATTCCAGTCATACCGATCCCAAGCTCATTCTGCCGCTTGGCGGGAGAGTGGAACTGCGTCCCGGGACAAATGAAATTATCCTTTTGGATAGTCCGTGTACTGAATAATTCTTGCTAAGTTAAATATGAACGTCTTTTTAATGGGCGGTCTAATCACGATATTTCATTAGCGAAAGATTGCCTAGCTTTTTGAAATGTCCCTGCTTGTAATAAATCATGTATTCTTCTATCTTCTTAAAGTGCACCCCTATAATTGACATTGGACCCCCCTGGGTCAACCGATATAAGGGGTGTATTTTTCATGGAAACTAAAGCAAAAATGTATATCCTGATTGTCGAACTCTACATGCATTAATTTCCAATGTTCTTCCAGTTGGAGTGTTACTTTGAACAATTCGTAAATCATGGACCTACTATAGCGACGAAGCCCAATTATTGAAATCATTTTTCACTTGAAAACGCTCTCCGCCTCTTATATAATGTACTTACAATTTATATTAGGGTTGTTACTGCATTGCAGGCAAAGCCTAAACCAATCCGTGCTAGATTATATTTAGTTATGGATTAGTTTAGGCTTTTTTTTAGCAAAAAATATAAAGTGGGCGAACTCATGAGGATAAAAAAAATATTTAACAATAATGTTGCATTGGTTGAAGGACCTAATCGATCTGAGATCATTGTTATTGGAAAGGGGCTGGCCTATCAGAAAACTCCAGGTGAAGATATTGATCCATTAAAAATTGAGAAGACTTTTGTGATGGAGACCAAAGAATTATCTGAACGGCTATCTGCTTTACTTAGTGAGATTCCTCCCAAGCATCTAGAATTGACAGATCAGATCATCCGTTATGCAAAAAAAGATCTAAAGACCTCCTTTAGCAATAATATCTACCTGGCTCTTACAGATCATATTAGTTATGCAATCACTCGCTATTCACAGGGATTAAGTCTTAAGAATGCGCTGCTCTGGGAGATACAGAAATTCTATCCAAAAGAATATCACACGGCAATGCATGCTTTAGAGTTAATTGAAAAGGAAACAGGGGTCAAATTGCCTGTAGATGAAGCCGGTTTTATCGCAATGCATTTTGTGAATGGACAGCAGGATGGCCAGGAAATGGAACAAACCTTAATGGTAACCCAGATGGTTCAAGAAATACTTAATATAGTAACTCTCCACTATGGAATTAAGTTGGACGAAGAATCGTTAAATTATAGCCGCTTTGTGACTCACTTGAAATATTTTTCGTATCGCACGATGCGTCATGAATCCATTCCTTCAGAGGATGACGAGCTGTACGAACAGGTTAGTGCCAAGTATCCCGAAGCTTTCGCCTGCAGTGAGAAGGTAAGGGCTTATTTAAAGGATAAGTATCAAGTTGAGACAACCAATGGTGAAATGGTCTATTTCATGCTCCATATTAGGCGAGTGACCAGCAGATAATTAGCCTATAACAATAAATTACAGGGTTGTTACCATGAGTTGGGCAAAGCCTGGATAAGTGATAAGTGTACTGGTTCGTCCAGTGTGCTTTGTCACCTGTTCAGGCTTTTTTATTTCATATACAAGAACAGTCTAGAGGAGAGAGCGCAAATGAAATACGAAAATTTAGCCAAGGATATTGTGCAGAATATTGGGGGAGAGGAGAATATAACGAATCTGATCCATTGTGCAACCCGTTTGAGATTTAATTTGAAAGATAATCGATTACCCGATAAAGAGAAGCTGAAAAGCTTAGAGGGTGTCCTGTCAGTCGTAGAAAGTGGTGGTCAATTCCAAGTGGTTATTGGCAATGATGTTGCACACGTATATCAAGAGATTGTGAAAACCACTAAATTTGGAACAGGAAATTCTGTATCAGCGGATGCAGATCAACCTAAGGAGAAGATTCTGTCCAGAATTTTTGCGGTGATTTCCGGAAGCCTCTCTCCCCTTTTGCCTGCAATGGCCGGAGCAGGGATACTAAAAGCCTTTTTAACCCTGTTTACAACCTTTGGATGGGT
This sequence comes from Paenibacillus enshidis, assembly GCF_042136365.1. Classification (NCBI taxonomy): domain Bacteria; kingdom Bacillati; phylum Bacillota; class Bacilli; order Caryophanales; family Paenibacillaceae; genus Paenibacillus; species Paenibacillus enshidis. Next base: position 27,054 of record NZ_JBHHMI010000003.1, read on the forward strand.
ATCTGCGGAAAGTGGGACCTACCTCATTCTGGCTGCAGCAGCTAATGCTGTTTTCTATTTCCTGCCTATATTTCTGGGCGTCACTGCAGCGACCAAATTTGGAGCCAATCCTTATGTAGGTGGAGTTATCGGTGCGGCATTAATGGAACCTAACTTTACGGGATTATTAGCTAACGGAGATACGCCCTCCTTTCTAGGCATCCCTGTAGTCTTGATGGATTACTCATCAACCGTCTTTCCGGTATTCATAGCAATTTGGATTTTCTCTTACGTGGAGAAATATCTAAAGAAAATCATCCATAAAGAGCTTCAAACGTTCTTGGTTCCATTGTTGTCTTTAGCCTTTATTGTACCACTTACTGCGATGATCTTCGGTCCGTTTGGTGTATATATCGGAAATGCGATAGCGGATGCCATCAATTACCTTATGGGAATAAGTGGGCTATTAACTGGTGCTGTTATTGGCGGGTTAATCTTCTTCCTTGTTGTATTTGGTCTTCATTGGGGCATTATTCCCATCGTGCTGGCAAATCTGACGAAGGGAACCGATCCAATCCTTGCGATGTGGGCAGCTTCTAACTTTGCAATGGCTGGGGTGGCACTGGGAGTATTCCTGAAATCCAGAGAAAAGACTCTGAAATCAATTGCTGGCTCCTCTACGTTAAGTCTGTTGTTAGCGGGTGTTTCTGAGCCCACTGTCTATGGTATCTTACTGCGCTATAAGCGCACAATACCATATGTTATTATTGCTGGAGCTATTGGAGGAGCGATTAACGGAGGATTCCATACGTATGCTACAGCATTTGTTTTCCAGAATATTTTCTCGATCGGTGCATTTGAACCTGTTAGTTATTATTTAATCGGCATTGCCGCTGCTATGGGCATCGGTTTGGTTCTGACGGTTCTTTTCGGATACCAGGACAAAAAAGCTGTTTCAGTGACTGAGGCAAGTGCTGAAGCTCCTGCTGTAGAAGTACAAGCTGTTCCAGCGAAAGCAAGTTCAAACCCTACAGGGGGGGCGCCGATCTTGAGGAAAGAGGTGCTTCTTAGCCCATTAACTGGAGCTGTGAAATCCTTGACTGAGGTTCCTGATCCTGCTTTTGCAGAAGGTGCTATGGGGAAAGGGGTTGCCATTGTTCCAAGTGTTGGCCAAGCCGTATCGCCAGTGAACGGTACGATTGGTACCATCCTTAAGTCAGGTCATGCTGTAATTCTGCTATCTGAGAGTGGTGCGGCAATACTTATTCACATTGGAATCAATACGGTGCAATTAAAAGGACAGTATTTCACCCCTCGGGTTAAGGTAGGCGATCAGGTCCGTGAAGGGGATCTGTTGATTGAGTTTGATCTGGAGAAAATTAAGGAAGCCGGTTACAATCCGATCACTCCAATTATTATCTCAAATACTGGTGATTACTTGGATGTAATTGAAACAACAAGCTCATCGGTTACTGCCCAAGATAAGTTGCTGACGCTTGTTGTCTAAGTAGGCAGAATAGAGCTGCGGCCTGGCGCCAATGAAATTATTCTTTTGGACAGCCCGTTTCTTGAATAATAGAATAAAGACAGAAATTCAGAAATTAGTAGAAGGGGAATCACGAGTCATTTATCCGGCTTGTGCTCGACATCAAACTGAAGATGTACAAGCTGTCCTTTTCCATTCTGCAAAGAGACGAGGATTGCGCCGATGCTATTCAGGAGACGATTCTGAAGGCGTATAAATCGCTTCATACGTTAAAGAAAGCGGAGTATTTTAACACCTGGATATTCAGGGTTTTGATCAACGAATGTCATCAAGTGCTGAGAAAGAAAGCGAGATTGGTCCCGGTGGATGATGTGGAGGATGTGTGCACACCGATGCACGTGTCTGATTATGACTCAGTTGATATCAGGGATGCGATGGATCAGCTGGAGGAGCAGCTTCGAATAACGTGCTTGTGCTGATGGAAAATGTTTTGGCAAGGTCATTAGGTTTCATATTCCTTTGCTTGTGTCTCCTTGTGATAACATTAAAGTTATTTGTAAAGTTTAATCGAAATTATAGCCTTATATCAAGGGGGGCATGGGTTAAAACGGATGGACATTCGTTCCTTCCTCTGGATTTCTCCCTACTCAGTTCGGTGAAATCCTCCGTTCAAGGTCTTGCGGAGCATCTGGATAAAAGAACCTGTGGCTATAAGCGGCGGCTGGAGTCCTTACTGCCCGCCCCACAAGTCATTCCGTGCATGGTGGAGCGTGCCCTTCAGGCAGGCGTCACCGCGACCTACGTCTTGATGGATAGTTGGTTTGCACAGACGCCGCTCATCGGGACGCTTCTTCAGCAAGGACTGGACGTCATCGGGATGGTGAAAAACGACAACAAGCGCTTTCGGGTAGAGGGGCGTCGTCTCTCCTTAGGAGACCTATACTACAAAGCCACGCCAGTACAGGGAGCGAATCGGGATATACTGCGTGTGATCTACACGGAATTGACCCCTGGGATTCCCGCCATGGTGGTGTTTATTCGCCATCGCTCCCACAAGAAGGAATGGCTGGCGTTACTCTCGACCGATTTGAACTTGGCGCCGGAGGAAGTCATCCGAATCTATCGGATGCGCTGGGACATAGAGGTCTTTTTCAAGTGCACCAAATCCTTGCTGCGCCTGCAAAAGGAGTTTCAAGGTCGCTCGTATGACTTGCTCATTAGTCACACCACCATTGTATTTGCCCGCTATATCGTTCTAGCCTGGCAGCACCGCACCAGTACCGACCCTCGTACACTGAGCGGCTTGTTTTATGAACTTTGCGATGAAGTGGCCACCCTAGATTGGGTGACCGCCCTTCAGCAACTGGTCGATATCCTAAACGATGTCGCGCAGAAAGCCAGCAAATAACTTTCGAAGCTTATTCAAAGTCAACTCCAGCACTGGATAGCCGATTTACCCAGCTACATCAAGGCTTACCTGCCTATTCCATGCTGAGGAAGTTGAGTTCAGTGAAAATAAAGTGTTTTGACTAGAAATTATCAAGACCTAAACTTAAGAAAATCAAATAAAGTAAAGGGTTCTACATATTATGCATGAGTAATATGTAGAACCCTTTATGTTTAACTATCGTTTCCCGTCATCCATCACTTATGCTGCATCACAAAGCTTGAAAGTTAATCCGTTCTTTCATGGTAGTTTACTATCAGTAAAGAATATATTCGAAAAATGATTCTTCAAGAATCCCGGCTTTTAGTTCTTCGATGCATTGCGTGCTATACGCTCAGAGAAGGCGGCCATAAATTTACGTGTGAAAAAGCGGCTGCTGTTGGCAATCCAGTAATTGCCGATACCGTCTACCACATAGCTGCGATTCTTCTCAAGTCCACGAAAGGCGGTCCTTACAACGGATTGAGGAGTACCCGTAACGCCTCCCGGCAAATCTGTAGTACCGACCACATCGAAAAATCCTGTTTTGGTCGCTCCCGGACACAGCGCCAGAACACGAATTCCCAAGTGCCGGTTCTCAGCCCAGAGCGATTCCGAGAAGGATAGCACAAACGCTTTGGTAGCGGCGTAAGCCCCCATATAAGGGAATGGATAAAAAGCCAAAAAAGAAGAGACATTAACAATGATGCCATCCTTCTGCTGCTGCATGTAGGGTAAAAACTGAGCAGTCATATCCATGAGTGAGGTGATATTCAGATCAACCATTTCCCGGTAACGATCCATGGGGATTTCTTCAAACCGACCGTGCGTGCCGAACCCTGCATTGTTAATCAAAATGTTCACCTTCAGGCCAAGCGCCTTAACTTGTTCTGCCAGTTCTCCAGCAGCCCCGGGCTTAGAGAGATCACTGACCAGAGCATAGGTGTTTACTCCATAGGCAGCTTTCAAATCCTTTGCGAGAACCTCCAGTTTATCCTTCGAGCGTGCAACCACAATGACATGGCTGCCTCTTGCGGCAAGCTCTCTTGCGTATGCCTCTCCTATGCCGGATGAAGCTCCTGTAACAAGTGCGACTTTGCCTTTATAATTGACCATTGATATGACCTCCTGATTTATAAAAAGTTGTATGAACGTTGCGAATTGCGTTTAGAAAATATTTTCTAATATCACTATAAGGACTGAAGGTGTAGTTGTCAATAATTTAGAATTACTATTCTATTTTTAGGTGATTTTTCTTATATCACAATAAAAATCAATGGATTATGACTGATTTAGCGGAATTATAATTCCAATATTGACATTGTGATGTTACAAAACTATAATAAACTAGAAAATATTTTCCGTAAAGGGAGGGGTAAACACGGGTAAGCGAGAGGATATTATGGTTGCAACGCTGGACTTGATCATTGAAGAGGGCATACAGTCCGTTACTTTTCCGAAAATCTTTAAACGAGCCAATGTCGGCTCCAGCACCTTCTATAATTATTATAATAACAAAGAAGAGCTGGTTAGTGAGCTTTATAAAAGTGTACTCATCCACATGGGAGAGGTGATCATGACCGGCTATGATCCTAATCTTACTATCTATGAACGATCCAGGGGCATTCTGAGACGCATGGTGGATTACGGGCTGAGCTTCCCCAAAGAAATTCTGTTTCTGGAAGGATACAGCGATTCTCCTTACATCTACGAAGAAGTGAGAAATATGATGAATCCTGCGATGATTGAGATTTTTGGAATTATCGAAGAAGGTCAGAGGCAGGGCATCGTCAACGAAATGGATCCAATGTTTTGCTGTCATCTCATCAAAGGCATGGTTGCTACTTCGATAAGGGGATATTTGGGAGGAAAATATCCTTTTGGTGAGGAGCAGATTCGGCAGACATTGGATGCGTGTTGGAGAGCTATTAAGGTGTAGGTCAGCAGACCTCTGGAAAACTTTGTGCTTCCAAAGGCAAGTGGACAACGGAAGGCTATTTAAAAAGGGAGAAATAAGTAAAGCAATCACCTCCGGAACTATTTTGGTTTCGGGGGTTGTTTTTTTGGTAACCGTTGCACTGTACGCCGATGAAGTTCGCGACTTGAATTTTTATTCTGCTCTTCAACAATTAATGGCCCTGTTTCTGCAAATGGCCGACACAACAACAAAACTGAGTAAGCAGTCTGTATTTTGTCAACTACAGGATTGGATTGCAGGTTTACCTCGTTATATCAAGGGTTTGTTCAAGGAGTTAAGCTGCGAAAGTTGAGTTAATAACTCAACTTTCATTATGCAATTGATTCACTTGTGAAATATAGAAAAAAGGGAACCATTAACCGTCGATGGTTCCTTTTTTCTATTATAGCGTCCTCAGTACGTGTTTGGCTTTCAACAAGCTTAAGGAATAAGAATTACTTGACAAAGACAACTTGGTTGTCTATATTAATGGACATCTAGGTTGTCTAATTGAGAAAACAAGGTTAACTAAATGGAGGAGGAACTAGAAATGAGCATCACAAATTCAAACACGTCGATTTCTGGAATCGCGCATCACACGACGCACGTCAACGGAACCACGATTCACTACGTATCCGCTGGCACCACCGGGTCTCCGATCCTATTGGTCCACGGTTTTCCGGAGACCTGGTGGGCGTTCCATAAGCTTATTCCTTTGCTTGCCCTGAACCACCGAGTATTTGCCGTGGACTTGCGCGGCTTCGGTGACTCAGGCAACGCTGAGGGTGACTACGACAGCACAACATCTGCCGAAGATCTGCATCATCTCATCAAGCAGCTCGACGTAGGTCCGGTGCACCTCACGGGGCAGGACATCAGTGGAGCCACGATCTTCCGACTCGCGGCCACGTATCCGGAAGATGTTCGCAGCTTCACCGCGATCGAGATGGGCCTCCCCGGATTCGGGCTCGAAGCCCTGGGTGACATCACTCACGGCGGCTCCTGGCATATTGGCGTCCTGGCAGCATCCGGTATCCCCGAGATGCTGCTCGCTGGTCGCGAACGGGAATTCCTAAGAGATTGGGCCTTCCCGGCCATGACCGCTGTTCAAGGGTCGATCACTGACACCGACATTGACGAGTTCGTTCGCACATATTCCCGCCCCAACGGCTGGCGCGGAGCGATCGGTCTCTACCAGTCGATGCTCACCGAAGGCGACAGCATCAAGGCACTCGCCGAAACGAACCCGCTGACCATGCCAATCCTGGCTATCGGTGCGGGTGGCGGACCGTTCACTGCGAGAACTGTGAGTCAGATCACGGGCGGCGGTATCAAATCCGTGCAACTCGAAGGCGTCGGCCACTACGTCGCCCTGGAGGCACCGGCAGCTCTGTCGACCGTGATCCTTGACTTCCTGAAGAGCATCGACACGGCTTGAGGTGCGGTGATGGCGCAAGCAACAGGCCTGCGCCATCGTCCATAAACCGGACGCCGAGCGAGAGCGGCTGGGGCAATTGAACACGAGCATGCCGAGGCTGCCAGGTGCCAGTCGGCGTTCAAATGAATATAAAAACAATATTTGTTCTGATTCTTTTTGCACAATGGTTTGCTTTTCTCATCCTCTGCAGGGTTACAGGACAAAAGTACCTTACATCCCCATCAATGAAGCAAGGGGGGATACGGTATTGAATTATAAGGCTGGAAAATGATCCTGCATTGGATTAGAATAGATGGAAACGTGTTTAACAAAGGAAGGAACAATATGTCTCGATCTGGCGCCGATCTCGCGCTCCTCCTCCTGGGCGGCTATCGCACGCTCGTAGACGCAGCGATGGTCGAACTGGCCGCTCGCGGGTATGACGATTTTCGTCCAGTCCACGATTTCGCGATGCGCGCTATCGCTGCAGGCGCCGATAGCGCCTCGGATTTGGGTCGTCGCATGTCTGTCTCGAAGCAGGCGGCATCGAAGACGATCGCAGTTCTCCTCGACCGCGGTTATGTATCACGCGAATCGGATCCCCACGATGCTCGTCGCAAACGGCTGCAGGTCACCCCTCTCGGATTTAACGTCTTGCGGCAGGGGGAAGCAATTTTTGATGAGCTGCGCAAGAAATGGGAACAGCAAATTGGTGTCTCTGAACTCGCAACGCTTGAGGCGCGGTTGAAGTCGCTTATCGGAGACGGAGCCGTTCGCATGGATGCGCCCGGCTGGGCTGCGCAGGACCTCGGTTGAACTCGGGTGGAACCAGGATGTGCGTCCGCGTCGATTACAAGGGAGTGCAGTCCATGGAGTGGAAATTGAAGACGTTCGACGAATTGACCGGACACTCAATTAATTTCAAACCTGCTTCCCCGCGCAAGGATGCGATCGATTCAGGGTGGAATTGTACTGCGCTGATCGGCAAGGTTTTATGCTCGATCCCCATCACTACTCCGTCTACTGAGACAGCATTGACATGTAAGCAGTCCGGTACTTCCTTCGCATATAAGGAATGATAGCGGCCGACATGGAATTCTCAAGGCAACCCATCCCACAGTGAGCTTGCTTCGTCCGTCCTGATTAAAGAAGATTTGCCGTGCTGCGGATAATCCAGAATATCCAGACTTCCCCCAAAATATTCAACAATGCCTTGCAAGCCCAAACATACCCCGAAGATCGGGATTTGCTTTTCAAGACAAAGGGCAATGGTCTCGTTTAAAGCAAATTGGGATGGCCGACCAGGGCCAGGTGAAAGCACGACCATATCGAAGGTTTTCTTTGTCAGCATATTGCGGGCCAGAATCCGGTTAACCTTTCCCTTTTCCGGTGTATTGGATTCGCGCACAGCTTGCACAAGGGCCGCCGCTTTGGTGAGCGTTTCCTGCTCTTCGGCTTCCGGTATCGAATCATATAGCAGCGTTGCCCCAACGCGAATTTGCGCAACCCCTTCTTTAATGCGAATCGTTCGTAAAGTCAGCCCTGTGTTCAAGTCCCCGTTAAAAGCGAAATAGCCAACTGATCCACGGTATGAATGAGGTGGGAATACATTTCAATTTGCCTTCTGCCAATCACGTTGACGGAACCAGGCTCGCAAACTCGTGATTTCATTTCGGTCGACATCGGTGCACATCGTCAGCTCGGATTCATCTTTGGCTGAATTTAATAGCTCTTTGATGCGGTCGGCATCTTCAATTGCATTTTCACCACGTTTAATCGTACCCGAAATCGGGCATGTCTCCACCTTACGAACCCGTATGGACTCGGATTAATACTTTGCAAGCGCGAAGATATTTGGGACGGCAGGCTGGAGCACGTTTCAAATAGCGTATGGGAGGGGACAACCTCGAATAAATCGCCGACCTTGAATGACTGAATGGCCTCTAATAAAATGTTTCCTCTCTCATTCTCAGCCGCATTGCGAAATGTATTTGCTTGTGCCCTCAGCTCCAGCGGCGGAGCTATAAAGCCAATATCCCAACGTGAATACCGCCGGGATATTCATACCCGTTGGAAAATAACGCTCCTTTTTTATAATCCATTTTCTTTAAAATGGCTTGATTTGCTTTTGTTACATCCATTTGCTTTAGATTGCGTACATGGGGAGCGGGGTCAAACGTTGACAAAATACTCATAACAAACACACCTCCTCTAATTTAGAGGAGAACAGGGGGACACCTAAAGGAAGTTCTCATCTGATCTAACCTGAAGTGTAACGGGAAATCCTGGATTTTTCAAATGAAACATGGAAGGCTCCTGTGAGCAGAGAGAAAGGTTTGTCGTGCGTTACGTAGAATACTTGTTATGAGCGCAGAATTGAAGAAGTTGTTAGGAGCTGTTTACGATGAGGGGAAAAACAGTATATTTGAGGCCGATCAGAAAAGAAGATATGGCCAGCTTTTATGAAGCCGTCTGTGATGAAGAAATTCGCTGCATGACGGGGACAAAAAAGACCTTTACCATGGAGCAGCTGTATGAGCATTTTGAGCGGATCACCAAGGATGAGACCAGGCATGATTTCGCCATCTGCTTAGTAAACGACGATACAATCATAGGCGATCTGTCGATATTGGACATCGACTCGGCTAATCGCAAGGCTTTCTTCAGAATTGCTTTGCATAACAAGCTCTATTTTAACAAGGGATATGGAACGGAAGCGGTGCGACTGGCGGTTGAGTTTTCCTTTGAGAAGCTGAAGCTGAACCGGCTGCAGTTGGAGGTGTTCTCTCATAATGTACGCGGTGTCAAAGCCTATGAGAAGGCCGGATTTAAAAAAGAAGGAGTCTTAAGACAATCTTTGCTCTTTAACGATCAATACACCGACGAGATTGTCATGAGCATGCTGAAAGAAGATTACGATAAACTAAAGGCAGGGGGAGATAAAATGACGGAAAGCATCATGATAAAAGAATATACCAGCGAGCATCAATCCCAAATTGTGGACCTGATCCTGAATATCCAGCAAAATGAATATCATATCCCCATCACGAGGGAGGACCAGCCTGATCTGTTGAACATAGAGGGCTTTTATCAAAATGGAGCAGGGAATTTCTGGGTCGCCCTGTATGGTGACAATGTGGTAGGTACGGTGGCACTGCTAGATATAGATAATCGTCAGGCAGCCTTAAGAAAAATGTTTGTGGCGCAGGAATACAGAGGAAAGGCTTTTGATACGGCGAGTCTGCTGCTGAATCATGCCAAAGCCTGGGCGAAGGAAAAGCGCATCAATGAAATCTACCTCGGAACGACTTTGCAGTTTACGGCGGCCCACAGATTTTATGAGAAAAACGGGTTTGAGGAAATACCCCTTAAGGCCCTGCCGGAGAGCTTTCCGGTCATGCAGGTGGATAAGAAATTTTACAAATATAGTTTTATTGTATAAATAACGTTTAAGAAAAATATTTGAGACGGAAAAGGTGAACCCTCATGCTCCGGAGATATCGCGTTCCGTTCAGATCGAACCCTCTGTTTGCCCTGCGGCGGCTTTCCATTAAAAACAGGCTGCTGGTCGCTTTTCTAATCACTTCGCTGCTGCCTGTTGTCATCGTGGCTTTGTTTTCGAATATGAAGTATGAAGCCGCCATTTCGGAAAAAATCAGCGCCTCCTCAACGCAAATCCTTGATGAGCTCACCCAGAATGCTTCCCGTGAGCTTGAGCAATACGAAACGTTAAGCGAAACGATTATCATGAACACGGCGATTCAGACCAACCTGCCGAAGTACGCAGAGATGACAGATTACGAGAAAAACGCAATGCAGAAGCGGCTCAGTGACGAGCTTGGCGAGCAAATTTTTCGGATCAGCAACATGGCAAGTGTACTTGTGCTCACGAATAGCGGGGAGGCCTTTTTTGATCTTGGTTATGACTCCTATTCTAAAAATTTGCCGGACATGCTCAAGGCCGTTAATGAATCGCCCGGAAATGCATATTGGACTTATCTCCGTACAGACCGTGGCTCGAACAGGATAGCGCTGAGCCGCAAAATTTACTCGGAGCACAATTTGAACCGCCAGTTGGGCTATTTAATCATTTTGATCGATGAAAAGGTCTTCTCCAGGAACATTTATCGTTTTGTCGATCTCGGGGAAGGAAGCCGCATTTATATTTCGGATGCGAATGGCATGATCGTCTCCTCTGTGGCGCAGGGCATTCAACAAGGCTCATTCTTTGCCAAACAAACCGTGTTTGACCCGATCCGATCCCAGGAATTGCAGGAGGGGCTGCAGCCTTTTTATGCAGACGTTGATGGCGGGAAAATGCTCGTTATAAGCTCATATATTCGGGCGGCAGACTGGTATCTGATCGGGCTTGTTCCGTATTCCTTTCTGGTGTCGGAGCTGACAGCCATGCGCGGAAGCATCGTGTTTTTTTGCTTTATTACCCTCTTGTTGTCCGGTCTGCTCGCAATGTGGATTTATTTCAGCATCCATTCCCCGATGCGCAATCTGCTGCAGTACGCCAAGCGTATTCGCATGGGCAAGCTGGAAACGACCATCAGCACGTCTTATGCCGATGAAATGGACAATCTGACCGAAACGATTAACGGCATGGTTGAGCAGCTAAAAAAACTGATCTATCAGGTGCAGTTCGAGCAGCAGGCCAAGCGGGAGGCGGAGCTCAAAATGCTGCAGGCGCAAATTAATCCGCATTTTATGTTCAACACGCTCAATTCGTTGAAATGGAGCGCGATGCTCAGCGGCCACACCACGGTTACGCAGGGTCTTGAATCATTATCCGAGCTGCTGCGCAACACGATTCTGGTGACAGATGAGCTTATTCCTCTGGAAAAAGAAATCGAAAATTTGCAGCACTATGCGACGATCCAACGTATCCGGTACGGGGATTCGTTTACGCTTGACTGCGATATCGACAGGGAGATCCATGACTGCCTTGTGCCCAAATTTATATTACAGCCAATTGTCGAGAACTCCATTCTGCATGGCGGCGGGGAAGATGGCCGTCGGGTTGATATCCGTGTTAGCGCTAAGCGGGAAGGCTCTGACATGCGTATCCGGATTGCGGATAACGGCAAAGGCTTCGACATCATGGAAGATCGGGTCATGAACCGGTCGTCCAGCAAGCTGTCGGGGATCGGCATTTCCAACGTGGATGAGCGGATTCGGCTGCATTTTGGCTCTCCTTATGGCCTGAGGGTAAAGAGCGAGGTCGGAAGCGGAACACAGACGGAGATTTCACTACCCATTACGATGAAAGAAGGTCGGGCATGTGTATAAAGTACTCATCATCGATGATGAAATCATTGTACGGCAGGCGGTAAAATCATTAATTCATTGGGACGACAGCGGGTTTGCATATGCCGGCGCCGCATCGAATGGGAAAAATGCGATAGAAATGCTGAACCGCACAGGCGCGGATATTGTGATTACAGATATTAAGATGCCTGAAATGGACGGCATTGAACTGATTAAACAGATGAAGGCCGAAGGCTTTGATGGAGAAACGCTGGTTCTGAGCAATTATAACGATTTCGAGCTGGTCAGAGAGGCATTAAAGCAGGGCGCTTATGACTATTTATTAAAGCTGACGCTCAAAACCGAAAACTTTATGAAAGTGCTTGGCGAAATGAAAGACAGGCTGGATAAACGGCGGTCGGGACAACCCAAGCGAATGGTTGAAGCACCAGGTCTGATCTCTGGGGCGCTGCAAAATGATGCCAGAGCGATACGTGCATCGCTTGCCGCGTTGGATAGGGAGGCGGAGACCCTTGCAAGCAGGGTGTATAGAGGCAATAGCCGGGAGGAAGGGATGGCCTGCTTCCTTGGGGAGGGGTTGCGTATCTACCCGTTTATTGTCCGAGTGCCTAAAGAGCAGCAGCCGGTGAGAGACCTGGATCAATCTTTGGAAACGCTTGCCTCGGCCCTGTTCACGGGCAGCAGCTGGGCGTATGCGGTACAGACTGCGGAACTTCGCTATTTCCTTGCTGTTGCCTATCCTGAAGGGGCGTCTGCAATAGACCCCCGTGAATCAGCAGACCGTCTTATCAGTCTGGCAGCCATGTATCATGGGGCATCCATCCATGCCGTGTATGCAGCTCCGGCTTCAAACCGGGATGAGCTGGTAAATGAACTGCACCGGCTGCGGGGAGCAGAGCCTTTGTTGTTCTATAAGGCATATAGAGAAGCGGCACTTGCATCTGACCGGCCGGCCGCAACCGGTGGAAATGAGGAGTTCCGCAAAGCGGAAGCACTGCTGCACGACACCGCTCCGGGTCCGGCGCAGGCGGATATTGAGGGCTGGGCTTATGCAGCTTACCGGCTTATGGATGCCGCTGCGGCTTGCCGGCTGCATCCTTTTGCGCTAAAGCGTGCGCTGAATGGCGGCATCTGGAGCGCGGTGAATGCAGCGGAGCTCCGCTGCCGGGAAGAGCTGAACACTTCGCCGTGGCTCGAGCGTGTGGAGGACGCGGGGGCAGATCAGGAGCTGAAGCAGGCTGTCAGCGAATTGGCCGCTGAGATGGCTGTGCTTGCGGACAAGGATATGACATCGTCCCCCCTGCTGCGGGAAGAGGTGCGCGAGGCGCTGCTTTATCTTGAAGCGCATTATGCGGATCGTGTGTCAATTGCGGGTGTTGCCGCGCATGTCGGCTTGTCGGAGCCTTATCTATGCCAGCTGTTCAAGGCTGAAACGGGGCGAAGCATGGTATCCCAACTGAATGAGATACGGATGGAAAAAGCGTACGAGCTGCTCGCTTCAGGCCGGTATCTGGTAAAGCAAGCGTCGCTGGAGGTCGGGATTCACGATCCGTTCTATTTTAACCGGCTATTCAAGAAACGTTTTGGCATTTCGCCCAAAAAAGTAAAGCAACCGTGACTGACAACTCCATGTTACATGTACAAAGCACAGCTGGATGATTTTAAGAAGAAACTGTACAATTTTAAGATTTGGTATGACATAGCATGTTGTTTTATGGAATAATCCATAAACTTCATGCTTTTTGTTTATTTTGCGGGCCCACTGCCGTTGCTATAATCGCAGTAATCTTTACCAAACATCAATCAGGGGGGGATGTATGAGTGAGAAAAAGGAAATGGTTGAAGGCCATAGGGGCTTCGGTGCTGGCTGCTTCAATGCTTGCCGGCTGCGGCACAAGCAGCAATGGAGGCTCTGAACCAAATGGCGCTGCCGGAGAAGGGCAGCCCTTTGAAAATATGGAGCTGGAAGTCGCCGTGTTCCAGGGCGGCTACGGCCGCGAGTATTGGGATGGCATAGCGGAAAGCTTTATGGCCGATCATCCGGGCACCAAAATAAACATCACGGCAAGCCCGAAGATCGCCGATATCGTACGGCCGAAAATTGTAGCCGGAAATCCGCCTGATTTCATGTACATATCCGGAAGTGATAACACGCCAATCCTGGACGGTCTGATTAAAGATCATGCGCTGCTGGATTTGACAGAGTTGTTTAACGAACCGGCCGCAGAAGGCGGGGAAGCCTTGAAGGAGAAAATTTTGCCTGGCGTGCTTGAATCACCGTCCATTTCGCCTTACGGTGACGGCAAAATTTATCTTGCGCCATTCAACTATGGTGTGATGGGACTTTGGTATAACAAAGCATTGTTTGACGGGAAGGGCATTAAAGCACCGGCGACCTGGGACGAATGGTTCCAACTGAACGCTGCCGCGAAGGAGAATAATCGTGCGCTTTTCACCTACCAGGGCTTGTATCCCGGTTATCTGGAGGAAATGATCGTGCCTGCGATTTACAGCGTAGGCGGTCAGGAAGCGCTGGACCAATTTTTCAACTACGATCCTGAATTCTGGAAAAGTGAAGCGTTCACCACCGTCTGGGGCAACCTTGAACGGATTGCAAGTGAGGATAATGCGCTCATGAAAGGAACGGTCGCGCTCAATCATACCCAGGCGCAGACGGCGTTCATGCAGGGGCAGGCCATGTTCATTCCGAACGGCACGTGGTTTGAAGACGAGATGAAGGATGCGCCACGGGAAGACGGCTTCCAATTTGGCTTCCTCGGTGTACCGGCATTCCAATCCGGCGACCCTGTACTGGCTTTGACCAACGTCGAACAGATGGTCATTCCGGCGAAGGCGAAAAATCCGGAGCTGGCAAAGGAATTTCTGAAATATGTATACACGGATAAAAGCGTGCAGCTGAACGCGGAGAAATCAAAAGCGGTCATGGCCGTCAAGGGAGCGCCGGATTTGGCGAAAAGCAGCCTGTCCGAGACGACCTACAATGTGTACAAAGCGGTGGATAACGGTATGATGGCCGTAGCCGGAACCTTCAAGCCGGTAGCGAAGGGCAGCAAATATAATCCGAGCGAAGAAGTGTACTCGCCGATTTCCTCGCTGATGAACAAGCAGATGACACTGGAGCAATACAGCAGCAAAATGGTTGAGATCTATACCGACATTCAAGCTGAGCTAGCACAAAGCGGCACGGAGTCATGAGGCAAAGGATGAACCAATCATGAATATGAGAATAAGAAGGCGACTGTTTATCGCAGCCTGTCTCATTCCAGGCCTGGCGATCTTCGGTCTGTTTAAAGTGTACCCGACGATTCAAGTGTTTGAAAAATCGCTGTTTCTATGGACGGGGATCGGTGATGAGCCCAAGTTTATCGGTCTCAAAAACTTCACGGATCTGTTCCATGATGACGTCTTCCTGCTTTCGCTGCGCAACACGGGCTTCCTGATGCTTGTTGTGCCTGTCTTAACGATTTTGATTGCGCTTATCAATGCTTCGATATTGACCCGGTCCAAGCTGAAGGAACGCGGGTTATACCGGACGCTGTTTTTCTTTCCCAGCGTACTCTCCTTTGTCGTCATTGCGATACTTTGGTCGTTCATCTACCACCCGACGATTGGTTTTGTCAACTCCGGTCTTGAGCTCATGGGGCTGAGCGATTGGGCTATGGCTTGGCTGGGCGATCAGCGGACAGTATTGTGGGCGCTGGCGGTTACGCTTGTCTGGCAGGCGGCCGGCTATTACATGGTGATGTATATGGCGGGCATTGACGGGATTTCACCCGAATTGTACGAGGCGGCCAGCATGGACGGAGCCACCCCCATCCAGCAATTCCGGAACATTACCGTGCCGATGCTGTGGGAAATTATCCGCGTCACTATCGTATTCAGCATCAACGGGGTGCTGACCATTTCCTTTGTCGTTGTGTCGATCATGACGGCAGGCGGTCCGGACCGCCACTCGGAGGTTGTGATGACCTACTTATACGGTCAGGCGTTTACGAATTCGAACTTCGGTTATGCGATGGCAATCGGTGTCGTCATTTTTGTGCTGTCCCTGCTGCTGGCGCTGATCAGCAACAGATTGACCGAGAGGAGGGTGAATTAGATGCCAGGGCTGTTCTCTGCGGCGGGCCGCTCTCTTGGCTTTGCCGGGCGTTTATTGCTGCGTGTTTTTCTGATCGTACAGTCACTCGTGGTAGTTTATCCCCTGCTCTGGAATGTGCTCGCTTCCTTTAAAACGAATGAGGAAGTGATGGAAAGTCCGTGGACGCTCCCGGCGTCGCTCAATTGGGACAATTATGTCCGTGCATTCACAACAGCACGCATGGGCGATTATATGCTGAATTCCGTACTTGTCGTCATCATTTCCATGTTGTTCCTGCTTGTCATGGCCGTGCCTACCGCTTATGTGCTTGGCCGGATGGCGTTCCGGGGGCGGGGCTTCATCACCAATGTCTATATGGCGGGATTGTTCATTGGCGGTGTGTACATTATCGTGCCCTTGTTTATTTTGATGAACAATCTGAATATGCTTGACAACCGGTTTTGGCTGAGCGCCGTTTATGCTACAGGCAGCCTGCCGTTTTCCGTATACCTGTTGATCGGGTTTATGAAGTCGATCCCGCATGATTTCGAGGAAGCGGCGATGATTGACGGGTGCGGGTATTTCAGCACTTTGTTCCGGATTATTATGCCGATGACACGCCCGGCGCTCGTAACGCTGATCGTCTTCAGCTTCTTTGATTTCTGGAATGAATATGTGCTGGCGCTCACGCTCATTACGGATGATGCGAAGAAGACGATTCCCATCGGTCTTGCCAATCTTATGCAAATTCAACAGTATGCCACGGATTGGGGTTCTCTGTTTGCAGGACTCGTCATCGTGCTTGTACCGACGGTCGTCATTTATACACTGCTCCAGAAAAGGCTTACGGACGGCATGATGCTTGGGGGCGTCAAGGGTTGAGGAATTTAATGCTGCTACAGAAACGGGGTGCAAAATAATGCCGGTGCTCGAAATCCGTGGAGACCAGTTTGTGTATGGAGGACAACCGCTTCAGATCTTGTCCGGCGCGGTACACTATTTCCGTATCGTGCCGGAATATTGGCGGGATCGGCTGCTGAAGCTGCTGGCATGCGGCTTGAATACGGTGGAAACCTATATTGCCTGGAACGTGCATGAGCCGGAGGAGGGCCGCTTCAGGTTCGACGGCATGGCCGATGTGGAAAGCTTTATCCGCCTAGCGGGTTCGCTGGGTCTGCATGTGATCGTACGGCCCAGCCCATATATATGCGCGGAATGGGAATTCGGCGGTCTGCCGGCCTGGCTCCTGGCTGACCGTAACATGCGGCTGCGCTGCTTCGACCAGGCATATTTGGCCAAGGTGGACGCCTACTACGACGAACTGCTGCCGAGGCTGCGACCGCTTCTGTGCACGAACGGCGGGCCTGTCATTGCCATGCAGATCGAGAATGAATACGGCAGCTATGGCAATGACAAGACATATCTTGAATACATCCGCAACGCGATGCGCAGCCGGGGCATGGACGTGCTGCTGTTCACCTCGGACGGGCCGGAGGATCACATGCTGCAGGGAGGTGCGGTCGAAGGTGTGCTGGCCACCGTTAATTTTGGCTCCCGTGCGAAAGATGCGTTCTCCAAGCTACGCGAATACCGGCCTGCTGGTCCGCTCATGTGCATGGAATTCTGGAACGGCTGGTTTGACCACTGGATGGAGCCGCATCAAGTCCGGCCGGCGGCTGAAATAACCGCCGAACTGGAAGACATGCTGGAAATGGGCGCGTCTGTTAACTTCTACATGTTTCATGGCGGGACGAATTTTGGTTTTATGAATGGGGCCAATCATATTCAGCGTTATGAGCCTACGGTATCCAGCTACGATTACGACGCGCTGCTTAGTGAAGACGGCGAGCCGACGGAGAAATTTTATGCAGTGCGGGATGTTTTGCAGCGGCGTCTTGGTTTGCCCGCACCGGAGCTTCTGCCACCGCTTCCCAAACGGGCATATGGAACCGTACGCCTTGACAAGCGTGCGGAGCTGTTCAGTCAATTGGACCGGCTCTCTTCCCCGATCCGCACAGCCTGCCCTGAACCAATGGAGAAATTGGGCCAGGCCTACGGGTTTATTCTCTACTCCACTTTCATTACCGGTCCGCGTACAGGCATGGAACTGGTACTGCAGGAAGTGCGGGACCGGGCGCTTGTATTTGCAAACGGAGTGCATATAGGGACAGTTGAACGCTGGAATCCGCAGCCCCTGCCGCTCGATGTACCTGCAGAGGGATTGAAGCTGGATATCCTCGTCGAAAATATGGGACGGATTAACTATGGACCGCTGCTCTGGGACCCAAAAGGCATCACGGAAGGGGTACGGCTTGGCAATCCATTTTTGTATGACTGGACGATCCACCCGCTGCCGCTCGACAAGCTCGACCCATTGACGTTTTCGGAAGTTGGGGCTGAAGCTGAAACCGAAAGTTCAGTTGGAATTGGCCCCGCATTTTACCGTGGTATATTCCATGTGGACGAACCGGCGGATACTTTCGTGCGCACGGACGGCTGGACGAAAGGCGTTGTATATGTAAATGGTTTTATGCTCGGCCGCTATTGGAATGCCGGCCCCACCCGCACTTTGTATATCCCCGCACCGCTGCTGCAGAAAGGCGACAATGTGCTGGATGTCTTCGAATTGCACGGCACCTCCAGCCTATCCGTTGAACTGACGAGCCAGCCTGATCTTGGCTAAGAGAAAGGAGTGCAGCCTAAATGAATATGGAACAAATATTCAACATTACACCGTCTCGCAGGCAATATGAATGGCAGAGGCTTGAATTCTATGGTTTCATCCATTTTGGCATCAATACGATGACGAACCGCGAGTGGGGCTTGGGGCATGAAGACCTCTCCCTCTTTAACCCGGAAAAGCTGGATGCAGCCGAATGGGCAAAGGTATTTAAGACTGCGGGCATGAAAGCGATGATACTAACCTGCAAGCATCATGATGGATTTTGCCTGTGGCCTAGCCGTTATTCACAGCATACGGTTGCTCAGACGCCATGGAAGAATGGCAGGGGAGATCTCGTAAAAGACCTTGCGGAGGCATGCCACCAACAGGGCCTGAAATTTGGTGTGTATCTCTCGCCCTGGGACCGGACGGAGGGCAGCTACGGTGAAGGCAGGAAATATGATGATTTCTATGTGAATCAGCTGACAGAGCTGCTGACGAATTACGGAGAAATCGGTTGTGTATGGCTGGATGGCGCCAATGGTGAAGGCCTTAACGGCAAAAAGCAGTACTACGACTGGGACCGCTATTATGAAACGATCCACCGCCTGCAGCCGCAGTGTGTCATCAGCGTCTGTGGCCCGGATATCCGCTGGGTTGGCAATGAAGCCGGGCATACCAGAAAAGAAGAATGGAGCGTTGTCCCCAAGCTTTTGCAGGATGCAGAGAAAGTCGCTGAAAAATCCCAACAGGCGGATAACGGTCAATTTTCGCGCTCGCTGAACTCGATGGAAGAAGACCTGGGCAGCCGGGAGGTTATGGCCGATTATCGCGGAGAATGGGTCTGGTATCCCGCAGAAGTAAATACCTCGATTCGTCCAGGCTGGTTTTACCATGAAGAAGAGGATAGCAAGGTCAGAAGCGACCGCGAATTATTTGATATCTACTTGAATGCCGTCGGCGGCAATGCGACCTTTCTGTTGAATGTCCCTCCTGACAAGGAAGGGGTAATCGTACAACAGGATCAGGAGGTGCTAACAAGGCTGGGCAGCAGAATCACTCAGCTGCAGAACAACTTCCTTGTACAAAATGTCACATTAACCGCATCCAGCTCCAAGCATCAGCCGGAATCAATGAATGAGCTGACCAATGGCAGGCTGGAAGGTTATTGGCAGCCAGCTGAGGATGACCGGGAGCCCTGGATTCAAGTGATATTGCCCGAGACGATTGAGCTAAACACCGTTATTCTGCAGGAACAGATTTTACAGGGGCAGCGGGTCGAAGCGTTTGAGGTATGGACTGCTGATCACAGGGAATGGAGCAGGATCGCGGAAGGAACCGTTATTGGCTACAAGAAAATCGTCAGCGTTCCGCACATGCGCGCAGATCGGGTGAAAATTGTGTTTAAGAAATTCAGGGGTTTTCCTACCTTGGCCCATATCAATCTTGTGAAATTAGAGGATTAAATATGCGAAAACAAACGGCAAATAAAAGAAACCGGCGTGTCGTTGTGATTTCCGTTTTGTTGGCGTTATGTGTTCTTTCTCTGACAGCATTTCTTTCAATCCCCAAGGCGAACCGGGTAGCCTCCATCGGTCCATATGAAATCACAGCTGCAGAGCTTTCTTTTCACATGAAAAGGCTGCAGGCTCAAGTGCAAAACGAATTCCAAACCCAATACGGCATCACACTGAGGAAAAACGATTGGGACAAGGAGTTTGACGGCAGGAAGCCGTTGCGCGAGCTGCAGGAAAAAGCGCTGGCAGAAATCCAGCGGGACAAAACCATCTTTATTCTCGCAAAGGAAGAGCATCTGGTCGACTATGTAGATTATTCCGCTTTTCTGAAAGCAATGGAGAAGGACAACCAAAACCGGAAAGCAGCTGCGGCCAGTGGGGAAATCGTGTATGGACTGCTGAATTTTGCGGCTGAACCGTATTATTCCCACGTACTCAGTTCTTTGAAAACCGCATTAAAAACAGCTTTAAGCGACAGTGAAAGCGATCCTTTATATCTTGAAAGGGGGGAAGTCGAAGCCTATTTTCAGGCGAATAAAACGGATTGGGCGGTTAAAGGCACAAGCTACAAGCTGACCAAACTGTCCATTCCTGTTGCACAGGAAAACAAAGCTGCAGTACAAGCTGAAATTAATCAACTGATATCGAACAAAGCCGGTTTTGCTGAAATTCGCAGTAAATTCAGTGATGTACAGGCATCCGAAGAGGTATTGACAGAAGAAAGCGTTTCCTATCAGAATCCGTTTGATTACGAGCTGCTGATGAAGCTGAAGGATTTGGCTGCCGGTGACATGACATCGCCAATGGAAACCCGCCAGGGTTTGACGGTATATCGGCTGGACGACATTTTGTTTGATGAACAAAAAGCGTTAAACGAGTACCGTTACCAAATTACGCAGCAGCTGTTGGAAGAAAAGCTGGATGAATATACGGATAGCTATCGAAAATCAATGCCCGTCAAGGTGGATGAAAAAAAGCTGTCCTCGGTCACAATTACAGGCTAGTAAAAGCAGTCCAGGTGCGAGACATTTCCTGATGGAGGTTGGATCATGTCAACAATAAGAAGAAGCTGTTTTTTCATGATTTTCTTGTCATTGTTCGTTTCGTTGCTTCCCTTTGCTGTTTTCGCCGCTCCTGCTGCTGAGTCCAGTAAAGCAGCAACTCTAAACGGAAATCTGCCCAATCCATACGGCGGCACCGATTATTATATCGATGCTACCAACGGCAATGATGCCAATGTCGGCAAATCTGTTGGCACACCGTGGAAAACGCTGGGCAAAGTGAACCATACCACGTTTTCTCCAGGCGACCGAATTCTGCTGAAAGCCGGTGAAACCTGGAATGACGAGCAGTTATGGCCCAAAGGCTCGGGCGCGCCCGGGAAACCGATCACCATTGATATGTATGGCGATGCTCAGCTTGGAAAGCCGTATATCGCCACAAACGGAAAGGTTGAGAACCCTGTCAAGTGGAATGGCAGTGATTTTGTAAAGAATAAAAATCTGGTCGGATTAACAGGGGCGGTTGTCCTGCGAAATCAGCAGTATTGGGAGATTCACAATCTGGAGCTTTCGAATGATGATGATTTTAATACGGATATCAATGTTTCTGCGAAGACCCGATCGGTTGTGCGTGACGGCGTTTCCATTACGATTAATGCAGACCTGCTGGGGGGGAACGACGACAAGATCATGGACTATTTCCGCATCAGCAACTTGTATGTTCATGATATTGACGGACCGACAGACTGGCAAAAAATTCATTACGGCGGCATCGTGTTTCAGGTGTTCGGTGAGAAAAGCTATAAGGCATATGACAAAAGCGCTTATTACTTCCAGGACGTCAAGATCGAGAATAACCGTTTCTACAAAACCGAGCTGCATGCGATCCAGTTTGCCTTTAACTGGTTTTATGACCGTGACAGCAGTGCCGGTGAATATGATGAAACAGGGAAATATCATGAGGGCTGGGAGCAGCTTTGGGTGAAAACCCGCGATTTGTACAGCCGTAATGTCTATATCGCCCATAACTATGCCGAGGACATCGGCCAGGGCGCGATTCAATTGGCCAATACGAAAGACATGATCGTGGAATTTAATGAAGTCAACGGATATTTGCAAAGATATAACGCCGTTTCCTGCGGACTGTACCTGTGGGCCGGGGCGGATTCGGTCATGCAGTATAACGAGGTTTACGGCGGACCCTACGGGGAGTATGACGGAACGCCATGGGACCTGGAATACACGAATTTTAATGTCACCTACCAATATAATTACTCCCACGACAATGCAGCCGGCTGGATGGCGTATATGGGCAACAGCTCCAATTCCATTGCCCGCTATAATTTGAGTGTCAACGATAACGGTGTGCTCGTCAAAAACATGCTGTCCACGAACTATTCTCCTACTTATATCCTAAACAATGTGTTTGTATATGATGCTGAAAAAATGGACTGGTTCCATGATGAAGTGTTCAAGGATAAGGTCTATTTCATGAACAATATTTTCTATAATATGTCGGAAACGACACCAACCAAATGGTACAGAAGAGATAACGCCTTGGACAAAGCCGTATTCTCGAATAATGCGTATTACGAAGCAGGCGGAGTTTACTCGGAGCAGCAGCCGGAGGATGCAAATGCCGTCTTCGGAGATCCGATGTTTGTTGAAGATCCGGCACAATACAAAAAGAATAACGGTGTCATCAATATCGTGGATTCGGCTTCCAATTTTCAATTGCAGGAGAACTCGCCGTTAATTGATGCCGGACGCTACAACCCGCATGTGGGAGATGAGGACTTTTTTGACACACATCTCTATTACGGTGACAGCATAGATATCGGCATTCATGAAAGCAAAATCGGCGAAAAAGTGGAAAATCCGGTAGATAACAACCCGATTGAAGAAGAGGGCCAATCCGATCGTGTGAATTTGGCTCTGAACAAAAGCATTACGGCCAACTATACGCACCCCAGACCCGGTCTGGAAGCAGATAAGTTGGTGGATGGCGACACAACCACTCGTTGGGCCAGCGCCGATCCGGACGATATGACGGACGGTTACCCGATTATCATTACGATCGATTTCGGTGAGCAGACTACGTTTGATGAAATCTACCTGGATGAATATACGGACGGAGCGACGAATCCGAGAATCCAGGAATACGAGCTGCAAAAATATAACGATGAGCTGCAGCAATGGGAGACGTTTAAAGCTGTAACAGATGGTATGGGGCATGATGTGACGCTGGATGATTTCGGCAAGGTGACCAGCGGCAAGCTCCGCTTATTAATTACGAAACAGAAAGAGACAGAGTACTGGACGCCGACCATGACGGAAATTCAGGTGTATAACGATGGCGGAAGCGGGGAGGAAACGAATCCTGCGCTGTCTATCGATCATGCAGCCTATGATTTAAACGAATCCAGGATTAACGATCCGAGCAATTCGGTGACAGTTGATGTCTATTTGAATAACGATGTGCTTAAAACGATCCGGTATATCGGTACAGAAGGAAACGTGTTATCCAGCTTGACCGAGGGTGAGGACTATATCGTTGAAAATAGCTTAACCTATGTGCTTTTGCCAGCTTTCCTGCAGAGCCTGCCTGTTGGTCAATCCGGTTTGCAATTCGAGTTTACCTCCGGCAAAAAGCTGAAGCTCGATTTGAACATTAGCAATTCCTCAGCAATCGCAGAGATTTAAATGAAAAGGCGATCTTTCCCCGGCTTAAGAGGGAGGGGTCGCCTTAAAATATGACAATACCCATAACGGCCGAGCCTGCGATAACTGTAAGGGGATGAATTTTATATTTGGTAATGGCTACAAAAGCCAGCACTCCGATGAGCAGCGTGGCAAAGGTCGTCCAATGAAAGATGGCCTCCGAGCTGCCGGAAAATCCGAAGTGGATGGCTGCATACACGATCAGCCCGGTGATGATCGGCCGCAGCCCATAAAATGAAGATTTCACCCACGGGTAGGAATGGATTTTAAAGAAAAATGCCGCAATCAAGATGACCACAATAAGACTGGGAAGAACCATGCCGGTGGTGGCGACAATGGCTCCTGGCAAGCCTGCCGTATTATAACCGATCAATGTTGCACTGTTGGTTGCAATCGGTCCGGGCGACATGCCGGCCAGCGAAACGATGCGCTGGAATTCTTCTGTGGAAAGCCAATGGTATTTCTCCACTTCAAACTGGATCATCGGCAGAATGGCATAACCGCCGCCAAAAGAAAGAAAGCCGATCTTCAAAAAGGAAATAAATAATTGCCAGAACAGCATAGAGACCACTCCTAAATATAGTATTCGATAACTGGCTGTGGTTGGTCGTGGTACTCTTTTTCGGTTCGGACAGAGAGTCCAAGCAGCTTTTTCACACGCACGATGACAACGCCGATCCCGAGCCCTATCAGAATCATGATCGTCGGGTTTATGCCAGTCAGAAGAAGCACAATCAGGGTACAAACGGCCACGACAACGGTGGTCCGGTCGAACAAAGCGCTTTTGCCCATTTTGTAGGCGGCCACCGCGATCAGGCCGATAATGGCGCCATGAATGCCTTTAAAGGCGGCCTGTACTTTCGGTTCATGCTGGAATAAGGAATAAAATGCGCTGAGCGCAAACACGATGATGAAGGTGGGAAGCGTTATACCCAGCGTTGCAGCGATCGCCCCCGGCACCTTGCCCATTCTGTAGCCCAAAAATGCGGCAGCGTTTACGCCCACACCCCCTGGAGCTGAACCTGCCAAAGACATCAGGTCGTTCATTTCCTGGCTTTCAATCCACTTCTTTTTATCCACAAATTCCCGTTCAATCAGTGAGATCATCGCATATCCGCCGCCAAAGGTGGCAGGCCCGATTTTGAAGAAAATCCAGAACAGTTCCGATAAAAGCGATAGTTTTGACATGGTGCTTGATTGCATGTTGGCTCACCTCGTTATTCTTGTCCCCATCATAGCATCTTTTTTCCAAAATGATAATTAGTTATAGCTGATAAAATAGATTATTTTCATTTATAGGCTGGATACGGGCCTAATTCGCCCTTTTTCAGGATTATTCGGATGGGTTTGGTCTGGATTGAAGGAGTGGGTGTATACTTTTATCCATTTTAGTTAAAAGTGTCTGTACAAAGTGAGTGGAGGGCAATTGGATGTAGCAATCTGAATCACAAAACGCTATAATAATTCTAAATCCTACTATAATAATAGGAATAAATGGAGCGAAAACATGGTTAAAGCGAATCCATCACCGGCGAATATACGAAAAGCGGTTTATGAACGAATTGCGCAGCAGGACGATATCTCCAAAGCCGAGCTGATGGCGGAATTCACCCTGACCAGCAGCAGCCTGACCAGACTGTTGGAAGAGCTTGTACATGAAGGCTGGATCAAAGAATCGGGGCTGGGGCAATCTACCGGCGGCAGAAGACCGATTCTGTATCAGGTCAACCCTGCGCACAGGTACATATTCGGACTGGAAATATCCAGGTTGTATTCTTCGCTCGGTTTATTTGATATGAAACTGAATACACTGAAGCACAAACGCTGGACAATGGACGAAACCATGACACCGGAACGTCTGATTCAATACGTGCAGGAACAGGTTGAAGTTATGCTTGAAGCCTGCCATGTTCCCAAGGAACAGGTACTCGGCGTGGGAGTAGGTGCTGTAGGTCCGCTGAACCGCGAACAGGGAGTGATCCTGAACCCTCTCTACTTTCCGGCTGAAGGCTGGTCCAATGTGCCGATTTGCTGGCTGATTGAAGAGAAGACGGGAATACCGGCGTACCTCGATAACGGAGCGAACGCGGCCCTGGTCGGTGAACATTGGGCGCTGCGTGGCGAAAATTTGCAGCATATGTTGTACGTGCACGTCGGCACGGGCTTGCGTTCCGCCATGATGTCCGGCGGGCAGCTTGTGTATGGGGCAGTGGACATGGAAGGCTCTATCGGTCAGATGATTATTCAGGCCGACGGTCCACGGCTGCATGGCACAGGCAATTACGGAGCGCTGGAGGCGTTTGCCTCCGTGCAAGCACTAGAACAGCAGGTAAGAGCACAGGTGAAGATGGGGCGCAACCAGCTTAATAGTGCGGACGGCGTGCAGCCGGAGGCCTTACATTTCGCCATGCTGGTGGAAGCGCTCCGGAATGGCGAAGCGTTTGTGCAGGAGCTGTTCTCCCAGTCGGCTGCTCAGATGGGGATCGGCCTGGCCAATCTGATCAACATTCTGCACCCCGAAATGGTCATTCTCGGCGGGGCACTGATCAGCGCGAGTGGCCAGTATTATGATACAGCGGTATCAGTAGCGCAGAAAAATATCTATTATTATCCCGAGTATCAGCCTGTATTTTCGAAAGGCAATCTGCAGGAAAATGCGGTGGCTGTAGGAGCCGCTGTGCTGGTGCTCAAGCAACTGTCGATATGAAAAAAGGCAGATAGGTATGGTTTGTTTGACATGCTTGGATTTTTTTGTGGTCTTCTCTGCTTCTTGTCTTTGACTATCTTCGCGCTGTACTCATTTCTCGAAGCCTTAAAGGTGTCTGGAGAATCGTGAAGAGGAACTCAATCAGGGTAGGTTATTGATTCTAAGTATTATTGATATTATTGCTATATTTCTCTATGACGTATGGTGAAATTATTTTGGTGATGAACTATGGCAGAAATCAGACGTGGCAGAGGATATGTTTACGCTCTCGAATACCATATTGTATGGTGTGTGAAGTATCGACACCAAGTGCTTTCGGATGAAGTGGACACCAGACTTAAGGAAATTCTCTGCAGCGTGCGTGTTTCAGGGGAAAATGCTATCATGGAAATGTAAGATAAACCTGTTGGAGGTGTAGATGATGAAATGGGAGGAAGTCCGTAGACTATACCCAAACCGTTTTGTTAAGCTCCGCATCTTGGAGGGGCGCATCGAAAACCAAGTCCGATATGTTGACGATATGGCAATCATTCAAGCTTTTGATGATAATATGGAAGCCACAAGAGAGTTAATTCGAGCAAAAGACGACGTTCTCGTCTACCATACAGGCAAAGAAAAAATTGAAGTTCCCATCAAACGCTAGGGCCTGTGAATCTTAGCAATGTAAAACTGGATTTCGGCGTTATTGATCCTCAGGGGCGTATCAACGGATTGCTCGGACTCGATCTTCTTATGAAATTAAATACAGTTATCGATTTGAAGCATCTAACGCTATCATTGGATGCTCCATGATACTAGATGATAGAGAGCAGGGGCCTGTGGCTTCTGCTCTTTTATCATTGAAGTTGTGGCTTCAGTGGTCTTTTTTTAGATTAGCCGTTTTTGATACCTATTTACAGAAAGGTTTGTTTTCCCCGCGACTTTAACATAACCTCTCCTTCCTCCTGAAGCGCCGATAACATTCGCCCTTTATATTCATAGATGTAAGAGATTTAGACGTCTAGACTTCTTTGAAAGGGATGAATGGTGATCTGGTATTTACGTTCACTCGGCAAACGCAAAATCCTTGAATTTCTGGTCCTGATCGTTTTTGTCGTATTTTTTCTCGTTCCTTTATTGAACCTGCTGATTTTGGCCGTCTCCGGAAAATGGCAGTATCCGGCGCTATTGCCGCAGAGCTTTTCCCTGGAATGGTGGAGGTTCGTGTTAAGCCAGGACGATGTGCTCAGCTCGATGTGGCTCTCGTTCCTGATCGCTGTAGTGGTCACGGCAAGCTCGGTCATTTTGTGTGTACCGGCTGCTTATGCTTTTGCGCGGATAAAGTTTCCGCTCAGCCGCTGGTTTCTGTTTTCCTTTTTGCTTACACATGCCTTTCCCAAAATGGGACTGTATGTGTCTATCGCGGTGCTGTTTTACAAGTTCGGGCTGATGAATACGTTCGTGGGCATCGTACTGATCCATATGGTCAACACGCTCATGTATATGACCTGGATTCCTGCGGCTTCCTTTCGCAGTGTGCACCGGGCGCAGGAGGAGTCGGCGCGGGACGCGGGGGCGGGACCGCTGCGTGTGTTCTGGAAAATTACGCTTCCGATGGCGATGCCGGGCATTATGGTGGCTTCCGTGTTTACCTTCCTCGCTTCGCTCGATGAGGCGCAGGGAACGCTGCTGGTCGGCATACCTGACTACAAAACGATGCCAGTCATCATGTATTCCATCATAGCCGATTATCCGAATACCACCGGTGCGGTCTTTTCGGTCATTCTTACCTTGCCGACAGTCATCCTGCTGCTTGCCGCAAGGCGTTTTGTCAGTGCGGATGTGCTGGCAGGCGGCTTCCAGGTCAAATGATTTTTCTGAAGTAAAGGGGCTTGAAGTATGTCGATTCAATTATCCATTCGTGATCTGAGCAAACGATTCAAGACAGGGGACGGAGTAAAGGGCATTTCTCTCGATGTGATGAAAGGGGAGCTGGTGACGCTACTCGGCCCATCCGGCTGCGGCAAAACGACCGTGCTTCGCTCCATCGGCGGCTTTCTGGATCCGGACAGCGGGGATATTCAAATCCGGGGCAGCAGCATTCTGCATCTTCCTCCGGAAAAAAGGCCAACAGCCATGGTTTTCCAAAGTTACAACCTGTGGCCGCATATGACTGTGTATGAAAATCTCGCCTTTGGACTCAAGCTGCGCAAGAAGAAAAAGGACGAAATCCGCGGTCTTGTGCAGGAGGCGCTGAAGCTGGTCCAGCTGGAAAGTGCGGAGCGCAAATTACCAGGACAGTTGTCCGGCGGACAGCAGCAGCGGGTGGCTCTGGCGCGGGCATTGCTGCTGGAGCCGGAGGTGCTGCTGCTGGACGAGCCCTTCTCGGCGCTGGATGCCAAGCTGCGCATGGAGATGCGGGAAGAACTGCGCGACATCCAGCGGCGGACCGGCATGACGATGATCTTCGTCACCCATGACCAGGAGGAGGCTTTGTCCATCTCCGACCGCATCGTCGTCATGCGGGCAGGCGAAATTGAGCAGCTGTCCACACCGCAGGAGATTTACGATCAGCCGCAGACGTTGTTCGTGGCGGGCTTCATCGGGCGCATCAATCTGATCAAGGGGTTCAGTACCGGCCGCAGCGTAGCTGTGGGGGATGCGCGGTTCGAGCAGGAGCGCGAGCGTGACGGGGCAGTCATTGCGGCCGTGCGCCCCGAGGATATCTATCTGACGGCGGAGCTGGAGCCAAATTCCTTGCCAGGCACGATCCGGCAAATCATGATCCTCGGGCATTATGCGGAAGTGTCTGTGGAAAGCGGAGAACAGGTGCTTAAAATGTTCGTTCCCCGTGAACAGTCAGCCCGGCTCAGCAGCGGGCAGCAGGTGCGTATTGGCTTCAGCAGAGTGGTGTCGTTTCCTGCACCCGAAGCCTAAAACCCGGGTGCGGCATTGCCTTCATCGCTTTGTTCATTCAATATAGACTTCATTTGAGGAGGAGAAAGGATGTCTGTGAAAAAGAGATTCAGCATGATGTTGGCGGGGGTGCTCAGTCTGGGGCTGTTGGCGGGTTGCGGCAGCGGTGGCGGAGGAGCGGATTCCTCTGCAGCGGCAGGCGGTGAAGCGGAGAGTGCAGTACCGGAGAGTGCTGTAACAGAAATCTCCCTCTACACCTCAGGATCACTTAACGTCAAGGAGCTGTGGGAGACACTGATTTCGGATTTCGAGGCCAAAAACAAGGATGTCAAGGTTAAGCTCGTTTATTTGCCATCAGGCACCGGGGGAGCTACGACGATGGACCGGCTCATTGCAGCGAAGCAGAGCGGCCAGTCGGAAAGCGATATCGATCTGTATGAAGGAAGCCTGGACGATATTACGCGTGGAGGCAAAGAAGGGCTGTGGGAAACGCTGGATAAGACCAAAGTGCCCAATCTCGCCAATGTGGACGAAGCTTACCTGAAGCAGGTTAACGACCAAGCAGTACCTTATCGCGCCTCTTCCGTCGTGCTTGCCTATAACAGCGCGAACGTGCCTGAGCCCCCGAAAACAGCGGACGAGCTGTATGAGTGGATTCGTCAGCATCCGGGTAAATTTGCCTACAACGATCCGTCCACGGGCGGTGCGGGCAGCTCATTTGTGAACACGGCCATTTATAATTTCCTTCCACCCGAGGCCATGAACAGCAGTGACCCCGCGAACATGGAAAAATGGGGTCAAGGCTTCGCCCTGCTGAAAGAGCTGGGACCATCTATGTATGAAAAAGGCGTGTACCCGAAGAAAAATCAGGGGACGCTCGATCTGCTCGCCAGTGGAGAGGTGGACATGATTCCGGCCTGGTCTGATATGGCCCTGGAGCAGCTGAATAAAGGGACGCTGCCGGACACTGTGAAGCTGGCGCAGATTGAGCCTGCCTTTACGGGCGGACCGTCCTATCTGATGGTGCCTGCCCTCTCGACCAAGAAGGAAGCGGTGCAGAAGCTGCTGGATTACGTGCTTTCTCCTGAGGCTCAGACGACGGTCATTAACAAAATTTACGGTTATCCGGGCATTAAATGGGACCTGATGCCGGCTGAGCTGCAAAAGCAATTTGAAAGTGTGTCCGGCGGCTACCGCAGCTTCAACAGCGGCGATCTGCAGCAGGAAATCTACAAGCGTTGGCAGAGTGAAGTGGCGGGCGGTTAATGATGAGTACATCATTTAAAAGAGGGATGCTAGGGCTGCTCCTGGTCATCCCCTCTTTTCTCATTCTGCTCGTCGTTGTGATTATCCCCATTCTGTACGCGATCAGGGAGAGCCTGATCGACGAGAACGGGACCGGTTTTGGCTTGGCGAACTACATCCGTCTGTTCACGGATGCCGCCATGCGCAAAAATGTGCTGTATACGCTCAATCTCACGATCGTATCCACAATCCTGACCCTGGTCATCAGCTACGCGATGGCGGTATATCTGCGCTTTGGCTCCGGATTTGTCGTGACTTGGATTCGGCGTCTCTATTTTGTGCCGATGTTCATCCCGGGAGTTATTGCGACCTATGCTCTGATCACCACCTACAGCAATCATGGCTGGGCGCCGCGTTTTCTGCTTACGCTGGGAATCGACTCGTTCCCCAAGATTATTTATGACTACAAAGGAATTCTGCTGGCTAATCTGTGGTTCAATATTCCGTTTGCCACCATGCTGCTCAGCTCGGCGCTTGCCGGCATTCCGAATTCCGTCATTGAAAGCGCAAGAGATGCCGGAGCGCGTACTCTGCAGCTGTTTGTCCGCTTTATCCTGCCACTGTCGTACAAGACGATGTGGGTGGCGGCGACCTTTATCTTTATGGGCGTGATCGGCAGCTTTACCGCCCCCTTCCTGATCGGCGCCAACTCGCCGCAGGTGCTGGGTGTGGCTATGCAGCAGGTGTTCTCCAGCTATCAGGAAACACATATGGCGAGCGCCATGGCTGTGTTTATGTTTATACTGTGCTCTTTTATGGGTTATTTCTACATCCGGACCATGGTGCAGGATGCGGATGCCAACTAAGCTGATTTCCATGATTATCGAGGAGGCAGGACCAATGACAATGACCGGCAGTAAAACGGAAGCAGAGCGGATGGAAAGTGAAAGCGGGCTGAAAAAAGAAGGAATGCCTGATGTATACGTGCTGGCAGAACATCGTCCGGAGATGGAAATCAGTCAGCAGAACAGCTGCCGTTTTCCCTTTATCATGCCGGAGGACGGATTTGCGGAGCTGGATCTGACGGCCCGATCGGACAGCGATTGGTCGGAGCCGGACCGGGAATCCGCTATTGTGCGTGTATATATGGGAGAGCAATATAACCAGGATGTCATCCTCTTTTACGGCAGCAGCTCTTTCACATATACACGACTGCTTGGACATCTGACGGCAGGAGAATATGAAGTGGAAATTGCGTTCAGAGCTGAAGCCTCGTCACCCAAGGTGGAGAGAGCATGGATTGATGCTGTGCAAGTGCGAATCGTCCCGGATTCTTCCCCACAGGCCTTGGTGTACCGGCATACTCCTCTGCTGTACGGCCGCTGTCTATCCCACCCGTATGAGAACCGGTTCACCGATACGCCGTTAATGATGTTTTATTCCGTGGATGAGCGTGAAGATAAAACAGTCATTGAATATCAGATGATGTTCAGCCATGAGGACGAAGGAACACCGGCTCCTTTTCTGATGAGCAAATGGGGAAGAACGACGGACATCGAATGGATGTACCGTATTGAGCTGGATGCAGCCGGAAATACGGTAACTGCGGAGTTCCAGGGGGAGCATCACATCACCACCTCCTTTGGCGGCGGATATGATCTGGGTGGACATCCGGTACTGCAGACGGCGACGGCGAACGGGAATATTACGGACCGTATTACTGCGGATTACCGGTTTATGCTGTCCCCGGCTTTCCAGTGGAAGCCTGAACAGGAGCCGCGCGAGGCGGTCATGATGAAGCATCCGTTTGCTTTTCAGGTCACCAACTGGGAGATGAAGCGCCAGGAGCCGCTGGAACTGCCGCCTGCACCACCTTCCATTGCCTTGGCGGATCAGCGCTATTATGTATTCGTTCAGCTGTTCAAGCAGCCGCTCCCAGCCGATGTTGCGGAGCTTGAGGGCCTGCCCAAGCGAGGTTTTAACAGACGTGAGGAAGACGGATGCGTAGATATCCAGGTGCGGCTTAAAGGCTCGGATGAATGGTATTCCTCCTGCTATCATGATTTGCATGCAGACGGTTTCCGGGCGGCGTATGAAGGGGCGGAGGCTCATTTTTCGACGACGATCAAGCTGCCGTGTCTGGCCGTGCTTGAGGATATAGTGGAAATAAAAGCTGTCCTGCTTGAGGGCGGAGCAGACCGGATGCGGGTGGGAGAGCTGCGCGCTTTTGTTCTGGATGAGCATTACAGACCGGCAGCCGATGAAATCCGCTCACCGGCGATGCGGCTGCTGACACGTCATCAGCCTGTGTCCGTGTTATGGACGGCAGGGGAAAGCGGGGCTGTATGAAAAAAATATTCGCTGCGGAAGGCTCGGTCTTCCCGGACTGCACACACAGCCACATTACGTATGCATTTCATATTCCCGAGCCTGCCTCAGAGATCTGCATTCGCTTCGCCTACGACCCTAAGCTGCTGGCAGACGAAGACCGGGCCAGGGTGATTATACAAGACAGCATGCGCAAATACGGATACGCGGAAGAGGACGGCGGTGACGGTTGGAAGAAATACGCCCCTCTCAAAAACCTGCTGACGCTGTCGGTGGATGACCCGGTTCGCCATCGCGGCGCCGCGCACAGGCATGAGCCCCGGCAGGAGCACCGTCTTGGCTTGATTGAAGCGTCCCCCGGTTTTCTGGCGGGCGCCAATCCGCAGGGAGTATGGCGTGTGACCATCAGCCTGCACGCTGTCGTAACGGAGACGCTGAATTACCGGCTTGAGATTGAGGCTGAAATGCCGCAGAAGGGAGAGACGCATGATGAAATGGATTGCATCCGAGCTGCACACCCACACCTTTCATAGCGACGGTTCCCATAGTCTGCTGGAATTGGCACAAAGCGCCGCCCGCCTCGGACTGGATTGTATTGCCCTTACAGATCATAATACGCAATCCGGATTAACGGGCGCGGAGCAGGTAGAGCGGCAGACCGGCATCCGCATTGTGCCTGGGATGGAGTGGACGACATTTTACGGGCATATGCTGACCCTGGGCGTCAAGGAGTTTGTGGACTGGCGGGTATTGGGGCTGGAAGACATTCATAAGGGCATACAGCTTGTACATGAGCAGGGCGGCATCGCCGGCCTGGCTCATCCGTACCGGATCGGCAGCCCGATCTGCACAGGCTGCTTCTGGGAATATAACATCCTGGATTGGAATGATGTCGATTTCATTGAAGTATGGTCCACCCTCATGCCTACCGTCAAGCGTGACAGCCAAAGAGCTTTTGCGCTGTGGACGGACCTGCTGAACCAGGGTTACCGGATCACGGCGACGAGTGGCCGCGATTGGCATGGCACCAAGCCTGACGATCCGCTGCCTGCTGTCACCTACATTGGGTTGGAGGAGACAGACGACGTACCTCCGTATGAGCAGATCGTCGAGGCACTACGCCTCGGCCGTGCTGCCGTCACCATGGGGCCGCTGCTTACTTTATCCGGCAAAACGGCAGGTGATGAGCGTGAGTATGCTATAGGGGACTGTGTTGAATGGCACGACGAGCCTGATCCGATGGCGATGGAATTCACTGTGAACGTGGATATGGACATCCGGCGGGAGTTTTACGAACTGCAAGGAGACCGCTTCCAGCTCGTGCTGAGAAGCGGGCAGGGCGTGTGCTGCGAAATGCAGATCCCGGCCGAGACGGCAGCTTTCAGCTTCACAATCCATGCTGAGGCAGCATGGCAATGGGTACGTGCCGAGCTGTTCGGCTGTTTGGGCAATGCCGTCACCCTTGTTGCTTTTACCAATCCTGTATATATTCATGCGCCGGCGGTTCAAGCGACGCTTGTACGGAGTGGCGGGCGCTGCGAATTTTAAGGAAAGGAAAGAGGCTTTATCGTGGCATCCAAACAGGAAAAAATCAAACAGCGGATCGAGGATTACATCCGTGACAGCGGGATCAGACAAGGCGGCAAGCTGCCGCCCGAAACCGCGCTGGCGCAAGCCTTTCAGGTGTCGCGCACCACGGTCCGCGGGGCAATTCAGCGGTTGGAAAACGAGGGGAAGCTGCTCGTCAAGCATGGCAGCGGAACGTTCATTACACGTCCGCTGCCTGCTATTCCGAGTTCTCTGGACCGGTTGTACAGCATCGGGGACATGATCCGGTCCGCAGGATTGAAGGAAGACGAGCAGCTTGAATCCATCAAGCGGCTGGATTCCTGTCCGCGTGAAATTGCGGAACGAATGGAACTGGACCGCCATGAACCGGTCATTGTGCTGGAGCGCACGAGAACAGCCAACGGAGAAGCGGTGGCTCATTCGATCAATTACATACCTGAGCAAATCGCCGAGGTGATTATGGTGAATGGCTCTTTTACAGGATCGTTGTTTCAAAATTTCGAATACAAGGCCGGAGTGCGTATTGTAGGCGCTTACTCGGAGATGACCGTACCGGCCCGGACGGACCCGCACGCTCGCCGGCTCATGACTTCGCCGCAGGCAGCCGTGCTATTGTTCAAGCAGCTTCATTATGATGAACTGAACAGGCAGGTGCTCTATTCATATGATTATGTGCGCAGCGATATTTTTCAGTTCTGGATTCGGCGCAACCGCTGACAGGAGCGGAAAAAATAATTAAGCAATGGCATGACACTCTATTGATCCACGAAAAAATACAAGCCTCAGGAGTTCCCTGGGCTTGTTTGCGTTATCTCTTTCAGCCTTTGCAATCCATGCATCAATTTAAATTAATGGACACCATGTGTTATCAAATTTTAATTGTTGTATGGTTCTTTTGAGCTTCAAGAACATCGTATAATGCCAATTTATAATTGATTTTATCCATATTATAGTATAGCTCTTTTATTTTATTCTCGATCTCTTTTTTATGGGTAAGCATCATCGTTTTACGCTCGGACATGGTCTCGTCGCCCTCTTTGAACAGCTTTACATATTTCTGGATTTGCACAATCGGCATACCTGTTGCCCGCAGTGCGGTAATAAAATGAACCCATTCTATATCTTCCTGATCGTATAGACGTTTTCCATGTTCATCACGCTTTACATAAGGAAGCAGACCTTCGCTTTCGTAATATCGAAGTGTGGGAGCCGATATGCCAGTCATCTTCGTGACCTCTTTTATACTTATCATGTGTATTAACCTCTCTACTTTTTTTATTCAAGTTAACTTTAACACAATTCAATACAATTTTAGCTATGATGATGTCTTAAAGCCATAGGTATGGGGCGAAGCCTGCTGATCATTGAAGCGCCGCGCAATTGAATTCACATATAGATGTCGCCATAGACATTGGGAAAATAGGGCCTGTTCTGGTTGGAATCAGTTGGATCAGCGACTGTTTTCAAGCGGTTTCCTTGTAATTATACACGAATCATCGAAGGGAAAAATACTGTTGACTTCAAGTTAACTTTAATATGTATGCTGTGAAAGTAATCAAATTTGACTTTTCAAAGGAGAGGGAAAACATGTGTAAAACAAGTGTGCTAAGTGCCTCAGGTATAAAAGCGCCATTCGAAAAAACAACGATTGAACGGAGAGAATTGCGACCGGATGATGTGTTGATCGATATTAAGTTTAGCGGAATTTGCCATTCGGATATTCACAGTGTGCACGGTGAGTGGGGTGGGGGGATCTTTCCGATGGTTCCCGGTCACGAAATCGCCGGAGTTGTGGCAGCAGTCGGTTCTGAAGTTACAAAATTTGCAGTTGGGGAGCGCGTTGGCGTGGGTTGCTTCGTGGACTCCTGTGGAGAATGCGAATATTGCCTCAAGGGTGAGGAGCAGTATTGCACGAAAGGTGTGGTGCAGACCTATAATGCGTTGGACTACGACGGTAATCCAACCTACGGCGGATACAGCCAAAAAATCGTGGTTACGGAAAGATTTGTTGTCCGGATTCCCGACAGTCTGGAGTTGGATGTGGCAAGTCCACTGTTGTGTGCAGGCATCACTACGTATTCTCCTTTGAAGCACTGGAATGTTGGTCCCGGTAAAAAGGTTGCCATTTTGGGCGTTGGCGGGCTCGGCCATCTGGCGATTCAATACGCGCACGCCCTGGGCGCTGAAGTTACGGTCTTGAGCCGCTCGATGGATAAGAAAAGCGAGGCTCTGGGCTTTGGCGCAGACCAATACTTTGCAACCAGCGATCCGGAAACCTTCAAAGCATTGGCTGGCCGTTTTGACCTCATTCTGAACACTGTATCTGCGAATCTTAACGTAGATGCGTATTTATCGCTGCTTCGCGTAGATGGTACGCTTGTCAATGTGGGTGCGCCGGGTACACCCGATCAGTACAATGCGTTTTCCTTACTTATGGGCCGCCGCAGCATCGCGGGCACACTCGTAGGCGGGATTCAGGAAACGCAAGAGATGCTTGATTTCTCGGCAGAGCACAGCATTGCTCCTCAAATCGAGGTCATCCGTGCCGACCAGGTAGACGAAGCCTATGATCGAGTCCTCCGCAGTGATGTGCGTTATAGGTTCGTAATTGATGTATCGACTCTGTAAGTCCAAATAACGATCATTTTGAATTTGCTCGCATAAATGAGGGGCAGCCTTGCCTGATGGGTTGCCCCTTTCATGGAGTTTTATCAACCTGACAGATTTTTATCCTCTTTTGCTGAGCTTAACCGACTTAGTAAATTGATGTAGTCTGCGCAGTCCCTCGTCAATCTCTTCGATCGTCAAATTCCCGTAGCCCAGAATCAGTCTGCCGGGGTGAGTTCCTTTCCATCTTGTATAGTCTTCAAAGGTGTCGATCCGCACGCCTTGTGTTCCCATTTCGCTCCAGTCAACATCCCCATACCCCTCGGGAGGAAACGCGAGCTGCACGTGCATGCCTGCTTCATCGCCCAAAATGCGGGCTTCATCCTTAAATAGATGACGGACCTTCTTCTCCAGAAAAATACGTTTCTTTCTGTAAAGTGCCTTCATTTTATGGATATGCCTGTCGAAATGCCCGTCATTCATGAAGCGGGCAAGAGCTGACTGGGTTAAACCGGAAGAAGCCAAATTCATGTCATACTTCGTTTGCAGCACCTGATTCATGATGGCTGGCGGCATGATCAGAAAGCCGATCCGCAGGGCTGGCGACAAGGTTTTGCTGAACGTGCCCGCATAAATGACCCGGGAAGGGGATAAAGTCTGCAGGGGCGGCACGGGAGTTCCCTTGTGACGGAACTCGCTGTCATAATCGTCTTCCACAATATAATGTCCCGCCTTTTCGGCCAGCTCTACTGCTTCCTGCCTGCGCTGGAGGGAAAGAACACTGCCTGTCGGGAATTGGTGGGACGGTGTAAGCACGATGAAGCCTCCGGGTGCTGCATACGGAATATGATTTACCTTCATCCCTTCACGATCCACTGAAACGGGATGAATATCATAATTTAACCGCCCGAAAATATCGCCGGTGAACCCAATCGTTGGATCTTCAATATAAACTGTTTGAAATTGGCCGGAAAAGGAGGAAGCAAGCAGCAGTAAGCTGTTAGAGGTGCCTGAAGTGATGAGGATATCATCCGGGCTGCAGCGGATGCCCTTGGCACGGTACACATAACGCGCTATAGCCTCCCGCAGCGTGTTGTTGCCCCGGCAATCGCCGTAATCAAAAATGTTGTCCATTTCGTAATTCATGGTTTCCCGTACATATTTACTCCACAGCCTGCGTGGAAAATGCCGCAAATCAGGAGCGCCCGGATCAAAATCAATTTCATGGATGACAGGAGCTTGGATAGCTGCTGTTGCCGCTGCCGCTTCTTGCGCAGTCAGGCGGACAGGCTCATTTTGCACATCTTCGGCGATAAAAGTGCCGGAGCCGGTTTGCGTGCATAAATATCCCTCTGCGGTCAGCCGCTCATAAACTTCGATCACAATATTCCGCGCTATGCCCAGCTCCTGAGCAGCTCTGCGTGTCGGAGGCAGCTGCAGTCCGGGGGCGAGTAAACCGTTTTCAATTTGATTACGCAAATAATCGTATAATTGCTTTGTTATGGAACCGGCACCAGGTGCCGGAGTAAATCCGAACAATGGCTATCCCTCCCCATTGGCTCCTAAAAATAAAACGGGTATTGGCTCTTATGATCTTTATTG
Source organism: Paenibacillus enshidis (assembly GCF_042136365.1). Lineage (NCBI taxonomy): Bacteria > Bacillati > Bacillota > Bacilli > Caryophanales > Paenibacillaceae > Paenibacillus > Paenibacillus enshidis. The sequence goes on from NZ_JBHHMI010000003.1 coordinate 65,546, forward strand.
TCTCTTATTATACTGAACGGGAATGGAAGAACAAAGGAGATGAAGACCATGTTAAAACGCCAATTGGGTAGATCGGAAATACAGGTCAGTGCATTGGGGCTGGGCTGCTGGGCTATAGGGGGCCCTTGGCATGATGCGGAAACCGGGGAGGCTTTCGGCTGGGGACAGGTGAACGATCAGGAATCGATTGCCGCGATCCACTGCGCGATTGACGCGGGCATTACATTGATTGATACTGCGGATAACTATGGGGCTGGCCATAGCGAGCGGGTGATCGGGCAGGCTTTGAAGGGGCGGAGGTCCCAGGTGGTGATTGCCACCAAATTCGGCAATGTGACGGATGAAAATACGAGGGAGGCCCGTGGACAGAAGGCCAGCCGCGCTTATATCAAGCAGGCATGTGAAGCTTCGCTTAGAAGATTGAATACCGATTATATTGATTTGTATCAATTTCATCTTAACGATTACCCCGAGGAGCTGGCACCGGAGGTTATGGAAGTGCTTGAAGAGCTTGCAGTCGAGGGGAAAATCCGCTATTTCGGCTGGTCTACCGATTACCCTGAGCGTGCCCGTATTTTTGCCAAAAATCCGTATTGCACCGCTATTCAGCATGATATGAATCTATTCAAGGATAATGCGGATATGATCCTTCTGTGTGAGGAACAGCAGCTGGCCAGCATCAACAGAGGTCCGCTTGCCATGGGCCTGCTTACCGGAAAATATTCGGATGCCGTGACCGTAACGGATGCGAAGGATATCCGCCGCAGAAGCGATTTAAGCTGGTTGACGTATTTCAAAAACGGCGTGCCTGCGCCAGGCATGATTACGCAATTGAACAGTGTCCGCGAGATTCTGACTGCGGGCGGCCGCTCTCTGACGCAAGGAGCTCTGGCTTGGCTATGGGCAAGAAGCGAGTCGACCCTTCCTATTCCAGGATTCCGCAATGTCAACCAGGTAATGGAAAATGTGAAGGCTGCCGAGTTCGGACCGCTGAACAACGAGCAGATGAAGCAAATTCAGCAGCTGCTGACTCGGGGCCGGTCACTTTAAACCAGGATGAAAGACTTGCTAGATCACCCCCTCTATGTCAGCCATGCCTATAGTGAATCATGCTATAATATTTGAAAAAAACAAGTAGGTGCGTGCAGTGGCATACAGTGACATCAAACAGAGATGGCGGGCGGAAAAGCTCGGTCACATGGGCTCGTCGATATTTGCGGAGATTGCCGGGTGGAAGGAGGAAGCGCAGCGGGCGGGAAAAGACGTCATTGATCTGAGCATCGGCAGTCCGGACCACGGACCGTCACAGGAGATTCGGACGGCGCTGAGTCAGGCGGTTCTCGCGGAAGACAGCTATGCTTATCCGGGTACAAGCGGCAGCCTCGCATTCCGCCGGCAGGCAGCCGCCTGGATGGCGCATCGTTTTGGCGTAACGCTTGATCCGGAGGCGGAGGTGCTGTCGTTGATGGGTTCACAGGATGGGCTGGCTCATCTGGCGCAGGCGGTCTGTAATCCGGGAGATACGGCCATTGTCCCTGATCCAGGCTATCCGATTTATTTTGGTGCGCTCGCGCTTGCTGGTGTAAAACCATGGCTGCTGCCCTTGCGGCAGGAAAATGGCTTTATGCCTGATCTGGACGAAATTCCCGATGGGGTGTGGGCGGAGGCGGCGTTCATCCTGCTTAATTTCCCGGGCAATCCCATTGCTGTTCAGGCGGATTATACCTTTTTTGAAAAGCTGATTGCTTTGGCCAAGAAGTGGAACGTGCTCGTCGTTCATGATCTGGCTTATTCGGAAATGGGCTTTGATGACTACCGTCCGATCAGCATTTTACAGATTCCCGGCGCGCTGGATACGGCTGTCGAGTTTCATTCCTTCTCCAAAAGCTTCAATATGGCCGGCTGCCGCATCGGCTTTCTGGCCGGTAACCGTGAGGCTGTCGCCGCACTGCGTGAGCTGAAAGGGAACATTGATTATGGTGTATTCCAGCCGGTGCAGACGGCGGCCATCGCTGCGCTTGAGCAGGCGATGCAGCGTCCTGCGGAGGACAGAGGCGTAGCGCCTCTGTATGAACGGCGCCGCGACGTGTTAGTTGAAGCCCTCGCGGCCCAGGACTGGGATATCCCAAAGCCGAAGGCGACCATGTTCCTTTGGGCTCCGCTTCCGGGCCGCTTCAGCACGGGACCGGAGGTGTGGGATTCCCGCCGCTTTGCACGCGAGCTGCTGCTCTCGACCGGGGTTGCTGTCGTTCCAGGCAGTGCATTCGGTGTCCAGGGAGAGGGCTTCGTCCGTATTGCTCTGGTGCAGGAAGAAGAGACTCTGCTGGAAGCTGCGCGCCAGATCGGCGCATTTTTAAAGGAATAGAGGGGCAAAAAAGAGCAGATCCGGGAAGGGTCTGCTTTACTATTTGAAAATTCTTATTTCAGCTATAGCTTGATGCCAAGCGCTTCATATACCCGTGAAAGCGGAATGTGATGCCGGTAACGGTCTACAACAGTAAGATCCCCTTCGATATAGGACACGAAAAGCTCTTTAGCCGCATTTCTGGTGTAGATATCATATTGATCATAGGCGGTCTGGGCCGGGTCCGGGTTGGACGTTTTGACACGAATGCTTAACGAGAAATCCTTCGTGTTAAAGCTATAGGTTTTGCCCTGTTTAATCTCTACAGGTGCTTTGGAAGCATCCGTTCTGTCCATCAGGAGAGCCTCAACCGTTTTGCCGGGAATTTGCGGCAGGCTCAGCTTCAGGGTTCCGTCCTTGTATTTGATTCCATTGAAGATGGCGGGGGCAATTTCCTTTTGCACTCCATAGGGCTCCCAGGTGTTTCCGTCCATCTCCAGCTCGGGGATTCTCCACGGTGTCTTAATGGCGAGGACCGTATTGGAATTACTCCATGACAAGGATGCACCCAGCCCTTCAAGTGCAGCTCGCAGCGGGACCATGGTCGCTGGCCGCCCGTCCCGTCCGTTTCTGACGACAGCAGGTGTACTCAGCGGTTTGGCTGTTCCTTTTACCGTCATGGTCTTTTCGTTGACCTTTAACCGGATTTCGGCGGCTGTATCCTCATTTTGAATCATGACCGTTTTCGTGTGGGCCTCCCATTTGACCTGCGAATTGAGATACTTGCTGAAAAATTGGGAGGGCACATAAATGGTGCCCAGCGTGTCATCCATAAAAGGTACGGTGCCGTCAGCCTTAAGCTCAACGCCATTTACAGTGAATGGATAGCCCTTGCTCGCCCATGCATGGCCTGTCAGCCAGAGTGGCAACACGACAGTCAAAAGCAAGATCGCAGACAGAAATCTTTTGCTCACCTTATGTTCTCTTCCTTTCCAATTAACAGATTAACCATTTTCGTGACCTATGCACTATTAATTTTACTTGGTCTGGGACCATAAATAAAAACAAAAATTACCAAATTTTTCTCAGAATCCGGCTAAAATAGTTCTCTGGGTCCCTGTAACAAGAGAAGTGAAAGAGGGGAGCTCAGCGTTTGGCTGAAGCTCCCCTTAATCCGTTATTTTGATAATGCTTCTTTGGCTTTTATCAGGTCCGGAAGCGTTAACGTGTTGTTGGCGTTCATAAATGTTTTAATTTCCCGGGTTGAGTTTTGTTCTGTAAGCAGCTTTCCGAATGTCATGGCATATACCCACTTGGGCTGTTTTGCAAGCACCTTAGCGCTCGGCAGCTCTCCGTTCTCCCCGATGGCGATCGGTTTTCCGCCGGACAGCGCCAGCAGGCCCTGGTAGTAGGAATCACGGAAGTCATTATCGTAAATATCGGCGGCGAGAATATCCACTTTGGAAAGCCCCGGGAATACTGCAGCGTACGGGGCCGAATTTGGATTCGGCGCGTTTGCATTCCACACCCATATCAGATTGTTCAAATGATGGACATTAACGAACCGGTTATACATGATAGTCCAAAGCTGTTCAAAGTTGTCCTTCTTTCCCCACCAGAACCAGTCTCCGTTCATTTCATGATAGGGCCGCCACAGGACTGGAACATCGGCGTCCCGCAGCTTTTTCAAATAGACAGCCACATCATCCAGATCAGCGATTAATTGATTATATTCCTGCGTTCCAGGGGTAACATACATGTCAAACTGCTCCTGAGTGAGCTTAGCTTGCACGTTCTTCCACGTTCGTGCCGTACCGGGTAAAGGCTGATGGAACGTCATGGCGACAATGCCGCCCTTCCGGTCCCATTGAATCGCGGAGGAGATAACGTTATTTCGCTGTTTGGCTGCTGCCTCCGCGCTCTGGTTGGAGATCGCCCCCAGCTCATAGCCATGCAGTCCGGCATAGCTGCCGCTGATCGTTTTCAGTTTATTGTTCAGCTCGTCCGGGCTTTCCAGATAGTCATGCTGGCCGGTAATCAGCTTTTTGCCTGAAATGCTTGAAAGATAGAAAAGCAGGCTGCGGGCCTCCTGTGAGGCATTGGTGTTTACAGGCTGGGCCGCTGCGCTGGCAGGTAAAGAATGCTGTGATTCCGCAAATAAAAAAACATATAAAAGGCAGATTACTGCTGCTTTCAAAATCAACTTACCCTTTCGTCGCTTTTTCACATCCATCTTCCTTTCTTCAAGTAAGAAGTAGGTGGCTTTCTTAAACAGGAAGCAGCATTATGCTATTTGTATGCGACTCATCTAATTTTATTAAAACTTGATGTCGAAATATGTATGATGCAGGATTAGTCCTATATTATAACCTCTGTAAGTAGCTTGCAACTTTTACAGAAAACAATGATTCTAATGAACTACTACATTTGACGATATGTGCAAAAAACTTCACACTGATGAAATCTTTAAAGTGCGAACTATTGTTCCCATACATACTTCTGTTATATAATGTTGTACGGTTTGATCATTATAAACGGTTCTACCCGTGTGGGAAAGGATGCTGTACAACATCATGATGGGAAGAGCCCATTTAATCATTGGTACCGGAGTTTCGCTATCCGTGCTTGCGCTGAACGGATATGACATTACGTTTTCGGCGGCTGCCGTTGCTGCAGTCAGCGCGCTGCTTCCGGATATCGATGAACCGAATTCGCTGCTGCTGACCAGAACGCTTTCCGGACGGATGCTCCGGGTTATACAGCTGCTGATGGTCGCGGCCGCGGGCTGGGTGTTTTTTGCGGAGGCTGCGCCCGCTCCCTGGAACCTGATTCTGGCCGTGCTCATCGTGGCTGCCTCGTTTATGCCTTCGCGTTTGATGCGCAAGGTGATCATCTTCGTGCTTGGGGCCGGCGTTGCGTGGTATGGCACGACTTATGCGCCCTGGAACTATATCGCAGGCATTCTGCTGATGATCTGCACGATCGTGCCGCATCGGGGGCTAACGCACACAGTCTATGCCATTGCGGCCTGGACGGGACTTTTGTTTGGCACGACACAGCAGTATGGAGCCAGCATTTGGCTTGCGGGAGGAATTGCATATACGATGCATTTGCTTCTGGATTCGCTGACGAACAATGGGATCCGCCCGCTGCCCCCACTGCCCTGGAAGCTGCGCTTCAAGCTGATGAGCACCGGGACGAGAAAAGGGGCAAGGGTGGAGATGGTGGGCATCGTTCTGACGCTCTTGCTGGCCATCTACGCTTTTGTTCAATCGGCCATCTGACTATTCCTCAAATTGCTGGTGCTCCATGTATGGAGAAAGAGCGAGTATCTGGTGGAAATCTGCCACAGATACTCGCTCTTTTAAATCCGAAACCGTTCATTCAGGAATTTTCGATAATCGTGTTCAAGGTTGTGCGGTCAAGGTTTTTTACCAAAGTTATGATCAATTCCTTGGCTGCATCATAATCATCCGTATGAATGATGGAAGAGGATGTGTGGATATAGCGCCCGCAAATGCCGATGACGGTGGAAGGTACACCTTTTCCGCTGACATGCACCTGACCGGCATCCGTTCCTCCCGGAGAAATGAAATACTGGTACTTGATATTGTGGGTATCCGCCGTGTCTTTTACATATTCCAGCAGACCGCGGTGGGTGATCATCGTCGGATCGAACACGCGCAGCAGAGCGCCCTGGCCGAGATGACCGTACGCATTTTTGTCACCGGTCATATCATTGGCCGCGCTGCAGTCGAGGGCGAAGAAAATATCCGGCTGAATCAGATTGGCTGCTGTGCGCGCCCCGCGCAGTCCCACTTCCTCCTGTACGGTTGCGCCTGTAAAGAGGGTGTTCGGCAGCTTTTCCTTATGTATGGCTTCGAGCAGTTCAATTGCGAGCCCCACGCCATAGCGGTTATCCCAGGCTTTGGCCATGATCTTTTTCGGATTCGCCAGCGGTGTGAACTCACAGACAGGTACGATTTGCAGGCCTGGCACGATGCCCAGCTTCTCCACGTCAGCGCGGCTGTCTGCGCCGATATCCAGGTACATCGCTTTCATGTCTACCGGCTTGCTGCGTGCTGCGTCGTCCAGCAGATGAGTCGGTGTCGATCCGACGACCCCAATGACCGGCCCGCCCGGTGCAATCACCTGCAGCCGCTGTGACAGCACGGCCTGGCTCCACCAGCCTCCTACGGGCTGAAAGCGGATCATGCCGGTGTCGGTTATGCCGTTCACAATGAATCCTACTTCGTCAAAATGCCCTGCAACCATTACCTTTGGACCTTGCTCATTCCCACGGACAACCCCGAATAAACTTCCAAGATGATCCTGTACAAATTCATCCGTATATGCCGACATCCGCTCCTTAACCCAGGCGCGGAGCGCCCGTTCATGGCCGGGCACAGCCGGGAATTCAGTTAATGTTTTGAATAACTCCAACGTTTGCTGTTCCATGTTGTTTCACTCCTAATTAACCAGTGGTCATATTGCTTTTTACATAAGTATGCCTTTATTGTGCTGGAATGTCCAACGGCGTGCTTATCATTTTCCATTCATAAGGCTGGACAGGATCGTAAATAATGAAAAAGCATTACCGCACAAGCGCGGAATCCTTGCAGGGGGTGTAGATGATGGCAGCCAAATCCGGATCGGCAGGTGCTGGTGCAAAGACGGGCGGCCTGCGACAAAAGACTACCCCGTCCTTGAACATACAGGAGCAGGAGTATCAGAAAATTGCCAAAAAACATGAGCCTGCCCGCAAAATCGTCGGCAATTGTATCCGTGCCTTTGTTGTAGGGGGGCTGATTTGTGTTCTGGGACAGCTGATCCTGAAAGGCTTTATGAACGGATTTCATATGACGGCCAAAGAGGCGGGAAATCCGACCGTAGCCGTGCTCATACTCATTTCTGTTATTTTAACCAGTATGGGCGTTTATGATAAGTTTGCCCAATGGGCAGGTGCGGGAACCGCGGTTCCGGTGACAGGCTTTGCGAACTCCATGTGCTCGGCCGCTTTGGAGCATCGGTCTGAAGGGCTGGTGCTCGGCGTAGGCGCGAAAATGTTCAAGCTGGCCGGATCTGTTATCGTATTCGGGGTCGTGGCCGCTTTTATCGTAGGCATTATTTACGCGATTCTTGGTGTAGGAGGGAATCACTTATGAAGCGCCTGGGGGGGCAATCATGGAAGTTTGATTCCAGACCGCGCATCAAGGGCAGCGCAACGGTCGTCGGCCCGAAGGAGGGAGAAGGGCCTTTAGGCGCAGACTTCAGCTATGTTTATGATAACCTTGAAATTGACGAAAGCACATGGGAAAAGGGAGAGCGCCGTCTGTTGGAGCGTGCCTCGTTCATGGCCCTGATCAACTCCAATTTGACGAAGGAGGATGTTCAGTTTTTCATTGCCGGCGACCTCATGAACCAGATTATCAGCGCCTCGTTTGCCGCCCGTAAGCTGGCCATTCCTTATTTGGGCGTTTTCGGCGCTTGCTCCACTTCCATGGAGAGCCTCGCGCTCGCTTCCCTGATTGTCGATTCAGGCGGGGCGGAATATGCTCTTGCTGGCACGGTAAGCCATAACTGTACCATAGAGAAGCAATTCCGTTACCCTACAGAATACGGGGCGCAGAAGCCGCCAACAGCTCAGTATACGGTAACCGGTTCCGGGTGCGCCGTTGTGGGTCATGCGGAGCGAGGTGTGATCGTGGACTGCGCCACATTAGGCAGGATTGTGGATATGGGGATAAAGGATCCCTTCAATATGGGCGGGGCAATGGCGCCTGCGGCAGCAGATACGATTTTGTCGCATTTCAAGGATACAGGGCGGGGACCTGAGGATTACGACATGATTGTCACGGGGGACTTGGCTTCCGTTGGACTCCCGATCCTCAAGGAGCTGCTTCAAAAGCAGGGTGTTGACCCGGATAAAACCGATATGAACGACTGTGGACTGATGATCTACGACAGGGAGAAGCAGGCAGACATATTCGCTGGCGGCAGCGGTTGCGGATGCTCTGCGGTCGTCACTTACGGACATTTGCTCAAAAAGCTCGAAAAGAGAGAGCTTAACCGCATACTTGTCGTAGCAACGGGCGCGCTGTTGTCCCCTTTGTCGTATCAGCAGGGAAACAGCATCCCATGTATTGCGCACGCGGTTGCGCTTGAATCAGGAGGTTGAAATAAATGGAATACTTATGGGCTTTTCTGGTAGGCGGAGCGATTTGTCTGCTCGGCCAAATCATGATGGACGGCTTCAGGATGACATCGGCTCATACGATGTCTACCCTTGTCGTGCTTGGGGCAGTTGCCGATGCCGTAGGTATTTATGATCCTTTAATTAAATTTGCGGGCGCAGGCGCGACCGTTCCGATCACCAGCTTTGGCAATCAGCTTGTTCACGGTGCGCTGACGGAGCTGGAACAGGAAGGCTGGATCGGTGTGATTACAGGCATTTTCAGTCTGACCAGTGCGGGGATTTCGTCAGCCATTATTTTCTCATTTTTGGCAGCACTGGTCGTACGCCCGAAAGGATGAGCGATGATTTGCCACCTGAGCACTCCATTGTCGCAATGGGGTGTTTTGGTGTGTTTTCGCGCGGGTATTGGAGAAGGATGACGAGTCTGCCAGCGAAGCAAAGTGTACTCAGCGACCTCCATCATGTACAATAATAGAAACATGCTTGCTATTCATTTAGGAGGTTTGCAATTTTATGCCGGTTCGCCAACAATCCTTTCAGATTATTTCCTCGATTCAGGCCAACCTTGAATCCTGCATCCTGGGAAAATCCTTTGAAATACAATTATTAATGACCGCATTGCTCGCAGGGGGACATATCCTGATCGAGGATGTGCCGGGCACAGGCAAAACGCAAATGATCAAAGCCCTGGCCAAATCGATGCGTGGAGATTACCGCCGCATTCAGTGCAATCCCGATATCCTGCCGAGCGATATTACCGGTGTATCGATTTTTCATCCGCGTGATGAGCGCTTTTATTTTAGACCGGGTCCGGTGATGACCAACATTTTGCTTGCGGACGAAATCAACCGCGCCACGACCAAGACGCAGTCCGCGCTGCTTGAGGTTATGGAGGAACGAAATGTGACAGTGGACGGGGAAACACATGAGCTGCCCGTTCCGTTTATGCTGTGCGCCACGCAGAACCCGATTGATTTTGAAGGCACCTATATTCTGCCCGAAGCCCAGCTCGACCGCTTTATGCTGAAAATCAGCCTTGGTTATCCCGATGCTGAGACGGAGAAAAATCTGCTGCTAAGGCACCAGGAGGGTCAGCCTGTAGACCGTTTGCAGCCAGTTGCCCATATGGATCAAATCGCAGCCATTCAGAAGGAAATTCGCAGTGTGCATATCAGTGACGTCGTGACCGCCTATCTGCTTGATATTGTCCGCGCCACCCGCGAAAATTCCGCTGTGCTGCTTGGTGCCAGCCCCCGTGCTGCGCTTTCGTTTGTGATGGCTGTCAAAGCCTTTGCTTTTCTGCATGAGCGTGATTATGTGCTTCCGGATGATGTAAAGAGACTGGCTCCTTATGTGCTTGCACACCGTCTGCTGCTTCGTCCCGAGGCACGGATGGAAAATTCCAATGCTGCGGGTGTTGTGCATGCCATACTGCGCCAGGTCAACGTTCCGGTTCAGCTGGAGCGGGGATAAGCGATGAGCTCCAACCGAATGATGCGAAAAAAGAGCGGAAGATCCGGCAGGATTTGGCTGTTTGGCGGTGTATGGCTGACATGTCTGCTGTATGTGCTGTTTCAGGGCGGAAAAACCTCTTTTATGCTGCTCTCCATGGTAACTCTGTTGGGCGTTTACCTGTGGATCGGAGGCAGGAGCGGGGTTAGCCGCGCCAAAGGGGTGAGGTATTTATCCAGCGGAGCAGAATATAGCGAGACACTGCATGCGGGCGATCAGATCCATGTCAGGCTGCACCTGTCCATCCCGGGATTCCTGCCGCTCCCTTATGTTATTGTCAGAGAGGTGCTTAAGCGCCATACCGGTGAGTCTTGGTCTTTTGAGGAGAGCATTATCCCCAGTATCAAGGGGAATGGGCAGCTCTCCTTTCAGACAACACCGCTGGAAAGAGGACGTTACTATTTTGCGGATACGGAGATCATCACCGAAGATATTTTCGGATTAATGGAAAACAAGGGTCTGGTGAAAGCCCCGGGGGAATTCCGAGTTCTGCCCCGTGTCGTATTTATTCCGTACTGGCAGTTGAATAACCGCAAAACAAGGCTGGCCGGCCCCGATTCTGTCCTGACCCGGACGCGGCGGGAGACGACCCAGATCAATGGTGTGCGCGATTATGTATATGGCGACCGGCTTTCCCGCATTCACTGGAATGCCACCGCCAAAACCGGGAGCTGGAAGTCCAAGGAATTCGAGCATGAGACGGTCCCGAAAACGATGCTTGTACTGGATCACCTGTCTGCCCATTACAAATCAGGCGACCAGTTCGAACTGGCCGTATCAACCACGGCTTCCCTGCTGGAGTTCGGCGGAAGAGAACGCATGGGGATCGGACTGTGTACAGCCGGACAACGGGGAAAGGCGATTCAACCGAGCGAGAACGGGATGGAGCGGCAAAAGATGCTGCATCATCTGGTCGATCTTGACCTTGATCCCGCAGGGGATATGATGGGCAGCCTGGAGAGTACGATCCGGCTGTTCCCGCAGGGCTCTTTTTTTGTGCTGGTAAGTCCGCTGGCCGATGAACGGGCATTGGAAATCTTCCGCTGGGCTGATGCAAAGGGCATGATTCCATGCCATGTTCATATTGGCGGATCCGGACGAAAGGGAGAACAGGACCAATGGATGGAAGTTGTGCGCAAGAGAGGAATTTATGCGTACAGTGTGTCTTCCCTGCAGGAGCTTCCGACCGTGATGGGGGGAGGTATGTAAATGAAAAAATGGCTGAATTCCCTGATATCATCCTGGTATCATGCCTTCACCTTATTATGGATTATTTTGATTGCCGTGCAATGGCTGTCATTTACTTCAACCCTCTGGTTTACGGAAACGAATGCGCTTGTGCTGGCTACACTGGTTGCGCTGGCTGTGATCGAAATTGCGCTCCCCGACAGGCCGGGATGGAAGCTGGCCGCGAAAGCGGCAGCAGTGCTTATTATCCTGTACAGAACGCTCAGCTCCTATTCCATTATTTCAAATTCGGGTTCACCTGGTAACCGGATCGGGGAGTTTATCGAGCATCTCACGCCGTACATCTGGTTTGCGCTGATCGCCTGGCTGATCATGGAGCTGATTCCACTTGTGGTGATCACCAGGCAGCGCATCCTCGTTTTTCTCGGCATCAATATTATCGCCTTTGGCATTCTGGATTCCTTCACTCCATCCATTCTGTGGCAGGAAGTGGCGTGGACCGTATTTGCCGGGATGGGCTGGCTGGTCTCCAAGCATTTTCAGAGCTTCAGCCTGCGCTATCCGCAGGGCTGGAAGCATCTGCGGCGCTCGCCCTTCAAGATTGTGGCGAACATTGCCATCATCTTTTCGCTCGTCATCGTTGCCGGTGTTAATATGCCGGAGGTTCCCCCAACTGTGACAGACCCCTATACGGTGTGGCGGAATTATAACGGTGTCGCAGCAGTTACGATGACCAGTGGAACCGGGGCGTTAAATCAGCAGATGAATACGGAATCCGGCTATAGCCGGCAGGATAACCGGCTTGGAGGAGGTTTTAATTTCGACTATTCGCCGGTGATGAACGTAATTACAAGCCAACGCAGCTACTGGCGCGGAGAAACCCGCAGAACATACACAGGCACCGGGTGGGTGGAGGATGCGAACCGGAGAAGCGATTTTGAGACCGTGCAGGCGAATGAGGAGCTGGAAAATGAAGACCATCCGGCGATAGAGACAGAGCAGGTCGTGCAGACTGTCAACATGGCCAGTGAGGAATCCTATCCGGTGCTGTTCGGCGCTTATTCCATCAATCGTGTTCAATCGATTGACGGCAGCACGAATACCGACTGGCTCAACTGGAAACCGGAGCAGTCGGAGATGCACTGGAATTCAACGCGGAGAGGCAATCCTTTTCCACGGACCTATACGATCATCTCAGAGGTGCCGATCGTGCCTGAGGGCGAGCTCCGCAAGCAAACGTTCGATGATCTTTATTCAGAACGCCAAAGCCAAATCGCTGAATATTTGCAGATGCCGGATAATTTTCCGGCGCGGGTGACAGAGCTGGCGCGGCAAATCACGGCGTCTGCGGATACTCCGTATGAAAAGGTAGGTCTGCTGCAGCAGTACCTGCAGCAAAACTATACCTATACAAATAACCCGGATATATCCCGCGCCCAGAGCGACGACTTCGTGGAAAGCTTCCTCTTTGATATTCGGGAAGGCTACTGTGATTACTATTCTACTTCGCTCGTTATGATGTCACGTTCACTCGGCATCCCCGCACGCTGGGTTAAAGGTTACGCGCCCGGACAGCAGGTCTTTCTGGACGATGCCCGGGAGGCGGCCAATGGAGAGAATATGACGGCATACGCGGTGTCCAATGCGGATGCCCATTCCTGGGCAGAGGTGTACTTCGGCGACTACGGCTGGATTCCGGTCGAAGCGACTCCGGGATTTGATATGCCGCTGCTGACACAGCAGGAGGATGCCGAGCCTGTGACTGCGCCTGAGGTTGAGGAAGAGCAGCCGGAGCAGCAGCAGGAGACCAGCCCAGCGGATATTAACGGCGAGCTGACCATCAACGCAGGCATTGTATGGGCTGCAGCCGCTGTACTAGTGTTATGGGCGGGGTATATGATATGGAGAAATCGCGTCGCACTGCACTTCTATATGCTCCAATTCCGCGCAGGCAGGCCGTTAACGCCAGGTGAGAAGGTGGTTGTCGAAACAGAGCGCTGGCTGCGCTACCTGCAGCGAAAAGGCTGGAACCGGGGAAGCAGCGAAACGCTTCGTGAATCGGTAACGCGATGGGAACTGGAGACCCCCGAGCTTTCGCCGGTGCTGAGGCGGCTCCTGCCGATGTTCGAGAAGGCAAGATACAGTCCTTCCGCCGTTACAGAGGAAGACTGGCTTGTGATAAGAACGTATGCGGCAGAGCTGCGCACAGCCTTGAAAGCAACCCAAGCCCGTGTCCAGGCCGGGTCAGGTTAGTTTGAATGCCGTTCGCTGGCTTGCGGACGGCTTTTTACTAACTTCCAAGATTATGGTATAGTTTGCTTTAAGAAATAGAGGTGAACGAGTTTGTTTGAATTGTTTATGCCCAGGCTGCGGGTAAATACTGTATTTGATATTGACCTTAATGAACTGTATGCCAAGGGGTACAGGGGCATAATTACCGACCTGGACAATACGCTTGTTGGAGCCAAGGAGCCGAGCGCGACGCCCGAGCTTGTTGTCTGGTTTGAAAAGGTAAAGAAAGCCGGCTTCAAGCTTGTAATCGTGTCAAATAACAATATGAACAGGGTCTCCCTGTTCGCTACACCACTTGACATTGAGTTTATTCACGCTGCCCGCAAGCCGTCCAACACCCCTTTCCGCAAAGCGATGAACATCATGGGGCTTACCCCGGAGCAGACGATCGTTGTGGGGGATCAGATGATGACGGATGTGTTCGGAGGCAACCGTCTCGGGCTGCACACGGTGCTTGTGCTCCCGATTTCCTTGCACGATGAAGGCTGGACAACCCGTATTAACCGGGGGTTGGAGCGGATCGCCCTGTCCCGGCTTCGCAGGAAAGGTATTTGGAATGAGGAGGAAAAGAAGAAATGACAGAAACAGCTGACGGCCTTCAAGCCGTCAAATGCAGCGGCTGCGGCATCCGGCTGCAGACAGCCCGGCCCGACCAACCGGGATATGTTCCCGAAAAAGCGCTCGACAAAGAGCCGGTCATATGCCAGCGCTGCTTCCGTATTAAAAATTACAACGAATCGTCTTCCGTAACGGTCGATCAGGACGAATTCCTCGCCTTGCTCTCCCGTATCGGTGATAAAGACGCGCTCGTTATTCATATAGTCGATCTTTTCGACTTTGAGGGGAGCCTGATTTCGGGGCTCCAGCGTTTTGTGGGCAGCAATCCTGTTCTGCTCGCAGTCAACAAGACCGATCTGCTGCCAAAGGTAACGAACTGGAACAAAATCCGTAATTGGGTGCAGAAGCAGGCGAAGGAGCAGGGGCTGCGCACCACCGAAATCGTACTGTGCAGCGCCAAGAAGAATCAAGGCTTTGACCGCCTGCTGGAAGCGGTGGCCGAGCAGCGCGGCAATCGGGACGTCTACGTTGTCGGGGCGACCAATGTCGGCAAATCCACGCTCATTAACCGCTTGATCCGCGATTACAGCGATCTGGAACAGGAGTTGACGACATCGCGTTATCCGGGAACGACGCTGGATATGGTCAACATTCCGCTGGATGACGGGCATTTCATTACGGATACTCCGGGTATTGTGTATCCTTGGCGCTTCAGTGAAATCGTTTCGCGGAAGGATCTGGCCGCCGTAATGCCTGACAAGCCGCTGAAGCCAGCCGCTTATCAGCTGGATTCCGGACAAACGCTGTTCTTTGGCGGCATGGCGCGTTTTGATTTTGTTGAAGGGGCCCATCAATCCTTTACCTGCTACATTAGCGGCGGATTGAAGATTCACCGTACCAAGCTGGAGAAGGCTGATGATTTGTACGCGAATCATGCGGGCGAGCTTCTTTCCCCTCCTTCAAAAGAGGATGCGGCTGCCATGCCTGAGTGGACAAGACATGAATTCCGGATTCCCAAGGGGTCCGAATCGGATATTTATATATCCGGTCTGGGATGGATCAAGGTGAACGGGAACAGCGGAGCACTCGTTGCCGTGCACGCGCCGCGCGGTATCCGCGTATTGGTGCGACCATCATTGATCTAGTCTGGCCGGTTTGCTGCATGGCGGTATGGAACTGCAGTTCCTGCCGCCGTTCATACTTTCGGGATGGAAGGGAAGTTGTAATAGAGATGGTGAGTACTGCAAACCATACAATAGACAAAGGCCCTGTGCTGCTGGGAGTCATTGGTGATCCGATTGCGCATTCCAAGTCTCCGGTCATGATGGCGGCAGCTTTTCGCGCAGCCGGTATTGAAGGGGAATACAGACGTTTGCACGTCAAGCCTGACCAGTTAAAGCAGACGCTGCAGGATATCCGCGAGCAGGGCTTTCACGGGATCAATGTGACGATCCCGCACAAGGTTGCAGTGATGGACTACCTGGACGAACTTGATGAAGCGGCGGAGAAAATCGGGGCTGTCAATACGATTGTGCATGCAAACGGCAGGCTGAAGGGATATAATACAGACGGAGCCGGTTATGTCCGATCCCTGCGGGAAGAGGCTGTTCCCGAACTGGCGGGCAGGACGGTGATGCTGCTTGGTGCCGGGGGCGCGAGCAGAGGAATTGTGCATGCTTTGCTGCAGGAGTTGCCACAGCGGGTAATGATCGTGAACCGGACGGAAGACAAGGCAAGACAGCTTGCCGGTGAATTTAGCGCAGAGATTCCCGTAGAAGGATATTCCATGGAGCAGGCACACAGGTGTCTTCCCGGCGTGGATATTTTGATCAACACCACATCGGTCGGCATGCATCCCCGGACCGAAGATATGCCTTTGCCGGTTGAGCTTATCCCGGAGGGGATTGTGGTCAGCGACCTGATCTATAACCCGCTGGAAACCCGGCTGCTTCGTGAAAGTAGAGTACAGCGGGGCTGCATGGTGCACGGAGGCCTCGGAATGTTCGTATACCAGGGGGCGATTGCCTTCGAGCACTGGCTCGGATTCCGGCCGGACGTGCAGGTCATGCGGCAGGCTGTGCTGGATAGTCTGGCTTAGAGATCACACACTGTCATCATAAATGAATATTAAGAAGGGCTGCGATACCGGTAGGGCATTGATCCGTTACCGGCTGGCCGTGAAGGAGTATATAATAACATGTTAACAGGCAAGCAGAAGCGGTATTTGCGCTCGCTGGCGCATCATCTGGATCCCGTTTTCCAGGTAGGGAAAAACGGAACGAATGATCATCTCATTCGTCATATTAATGATGCTATCGAGAAGCGTGAGCTGATGAAGGTGTCCATCCTCAACAACAATCTGGATGACAAGCACGAAATTGCGGAGGAATTGGCCGCCAAGACCGGCTCGGAGCTGGTGCAGGTGATCGGCAGCACGATTATCCTTTATAAGGAATCCCGTGATAACAAGCAGATCGAGCTTCCATAATTACGTATCCGGGATAAAGGTGGAGTTATGAGAATCGGAATTATGGGCGGAACATTTGATCCTATCCATATCGGTCACATGCTTGCAGCCGAAGCCGCATATGATACTTACCGGCTGGACAGGGTGTGGTTTATGCCTTCCCATATCCCCCCGCATAAGCAGGGGGCTGGCGTGGCAGGCGAAGAGCGACTGCAGATGGTGAAGGAGGCCGTTCAGAGCCA
The DNA here is from genome assembly GCF_042136365.1 of Paenibacillus enshidis. NCBI lineage: Bacteria > Bacillati > Bacillota > Bacilli > Caryophanales > Paenibacillaceae > Paenibacillus > Paenibacillus enshidis. The sequence continues at coordinate 82,345 of NZ_JBHHMI010000003.1, forward strand.
TTCTGCATTTGAGGCCATTGACCATGAAATCCGCAGAGGAGGCGTGTCTTACACGTTTCAGACGATCAGGGAGCTGCAGGCGTTGCATTCCGGTGCAGAGTTCTATTTCATTATCGGCGCAGATATGGTCAATTTTCTTCCGCATTGGGAGCATATTGAGGAGCTGGCGCAAAGGCTCATATTTATCGGTGTAAGAAGGCCGGGCTACGAGCTTGCGCTTGATGAGCTGCCCGCCTTCTTGCATGACAGGGTGATGCTGGCCGATATGCCGGTGGTCGATATTTCCTCGACAGACATCAGGGAGCGCATCGCTGCGGGACATTCTGTCCGTTACATGGTGCCTGATCGGGTGTATGAATATATTACAAGGGGAAGTATGTATGAAATATAGCCGTGAGCAGCTGATTGAGACCGTATCCGGCCAAATGCCGGAAAAACGCTGGAAGCATACGCTTGGCGTGATGCAGACCGCCGTAGAACTGGCGGAAAAGTATGGGGCCGATCCCGTCAAGGCGGATTTGGCCGCTATTTTGCATGATGTGGCCAAGTATTGGCCTGTTGAACAGATGAAGGCTGTCATTGAGGAAAGCAGTGAGAGCAACAAAGAGCTGCTGAAGCATGACAAGCAGCTTTGGCACTCGGAAGCAGGCTTTATCGCGGCCCGTAAAGACTATGGTGTCGAGGATGCGGAGGTACTGAATGCGATCCGCTGGCACACTTCGGGCAGAGAAGAGATGGGCCTGCTCGATAAAGTGGTGTGTCTGGCTGATTACATTGAACCCGGGCGAGATTTTCCCGATGTGCATAAGATCCGCGAACTGGCCCAACATAGCCTTGAGGAGGCGCTTGTGGCCGGCTTTGATTCAACGATTTCCCTGCTGCTCACGCAGCGGAAAGTGATTTACCCGTTAACGGTATTATCGCGCAATTATTTGGTGCAACAATTAAAAATTCAATCCCATGGAGGTTTGTGAATGACCATAAAGCCAAATGAACTTTTACAGCTTGCGGTGAACACCGCCGATGACAAGAAAGCGATGAATATTGTGGCGCTTGACCTGCGCGGCATCTCTCTTGTGGCCGACTATTTCGTGATTTGCCACGGTAATTCGGATACTCAGGTACAGGCGATTGTCACCGCGATCCGCAAAGAGGTTATGGAGAAAGGCGGAATCGTGAAAGGCATCGAAGGTATGGATTCGGCGCGCTGGGTGCTGATGGATCTTGGAGATGTTATCGTGCACGTATTCCACCGCGATGAACGTGAGTATTACAATATTGAAAGGCTCTGGTCTGACGCCAAAGTCGTGGAGACGGTATGAATTTAATCGCTGGAACAATGATTAACATAATGGTGGACCGCGAGGTGTCTCCTTATGGTTATTTTCTCAGTTATGGCGATCAGGACGTGCTGTTGCATTATACCGAACTGACGCGAAAAATCGAGGTAGGCGAGCGGCTGGACGTTTTTATTTTTTTTGATACAGAGGATCGGCTGGCCGCCACCATGAAGAAGCCTTATCTTACGCTGGGCGAAATGGCCAGGCTGGAGGTGGCAGATGTTCACCCCCGGCTGGGCTGCTTTCTCGAAATGGGGCTCGGGCGTCAGCTGCTGCTGCCCATCCGGGAGCTGCCGGAAAACAAGGATTTGCATCCCAGGGTTGGCGACCATGTTTTTGCTATTATGGAGCATGACAAGCAGGGAAGACTGCGCGCCAAGCTGGCGGGGGAGCAGGAGCTGTCGCCGCTGACCTTTCACGCGCCGCAGTCATGGGTCAATACATGGGTTGAGGCGACGGTGTACAAGCCTTTGCAAATGGGCACCTTTGTGCTGATAGACGGGGGTGTGCTCGGGTTTGGCGCGATTGGCATGATTCATGCCTCGGAGCGCAGCCGCATGCTGCGTCTGGGTGAGACGGTCAAGGTGAGAGTTACGCATATCCGGGAAGATGGGCGTGTGAATCTGGCTATGGCTCCGCGCAAAGAAGTGGGACGCGTAGAGGATTCGGATCGTCTGCTTGAATTTCTGAAGGAGCGGCCGGGAGGCGGCATGCCATACTCTGACCAGACGCCTCCGGACATTATCAAGCAACGCTTCGGGATCAGCAAGTCAGCGTTCAAGCGTGCCATCGGCAAGCTGATGAAAGACGGCCTGATTGTGCAAAAGGAGAACTGGACCTATCTGGCCGAGAAGATGCCAAAGGAGCAGAATAACCAGGATCCTCAGAAGCAGTAACAGCTCTGTGCTGGAAATGGAAAGTGCGGTGTGAACATGTCTTCTTACCGGAAGTTTGCTTATGTATACGATGAATTGATGGAGGATATGCCCTATCCGGAGTGGCTGCGTTTTGCCAGGAAGGCATGGGAAAGGCATGGCATGCCCCACAGTGTAGCCGAGCTCGGCTGCGGTACGGGCGCCATCACGATTCCGCTTGTTAATTCAGGGTTCGAAGTGACCGGCATTGACCTCTCCTCCGATATGCTGGCTGTTGCCCGCAGCAAGATGGAAGCGACTTCTCAAGGCAGGAGACTGTTCAGAGAAGGCAGCGTGCGCTGGCTGCAGCAGGACATGCGGGACTGGAGGCTGCCGGAGCCGGTGGACACGGTTATTTCCTTCTGTGACTGCGTGAATTATTTGCTGGAGGAAGAGGATATCGCCCGTGTGTTCCGCAGTACCTATGAAGGCCTGGAGCCTGGCGGGACGTTCCTGTTTGATGTGCATCACCCGAATACGTTCAGGCGTTATGATGAAGAACAGCCGTTTGTGCTTGACGAGCGTTCGATTTCTTACATCTGGACATGCGAGCTGGATGCGGAGCGCTGTGAAATTGAGCATCGGCTCAGCATCTTTGCGCGGACGGGGGCGGAAGGGCACAATCTGTACGAGCGCTTCGAGGAAGTGCATGTGCAGCGGGCCTATGATCCGGAGTGGATGCGGACGGAACTGATCAAGGCAGGTTTTCGCGAGGTTCAGATTTATGCCGATTTTGAATGGGTGGGAGCCGGGGATGACGCCTCAAGGCTATTCTATGTTGCAATAAAATAGTAAACTGCAGGAGCGCTCAAAAGGTCTTTACTGACCTGCTTGGGCGCTCTTTTTGTTCTTTTGAGGCGCTCCGAGAACAAAGCATTCCTACAATCGCTCTTGTCCCCAAATTTCCTAATTATTATTTACTCAACTTTCGCAGTACGAAATCGGCAAACAGGCCTTGATGTAACTGGGCAAAACAGAGATTCACTGCTGGAGTTGACGCTGAATCAAAGTAGACAGCTTTTTGCTAGCTTTCTTGCGAGAAAGGAATTCGACCTCCTCAGAGGTCTAGTAGCCAGAGTGAGATGGGTGTCTGTAGGGTGAGGTGTCTGGTGTCCGTTGCCTGATGCCTTTCCATACATACAGCTTTGCGCGATTATCCCTTTTGCTCAGAATGCAGGGTTGAGGGGGCTAAGGGAAGGAATGGAGATAAATGAGAACAGAGAACAGAGAAAAGAGATTTAGAAAAAAGGGGCAGCTGAAGTGGAATATTCGGCTTTTGACAAGAACATATGTTTGTGTATTATGGATTCGGAGGTGAGCAGATATGGAAGTCCAAGCGGCAACGAGAACCAGGGTCTTTTTATTTTTGCTGCGCCTTGTTCCCTTCCCTCCTTCTCTCTCTCGGTTTCACATCACCTAAACGCTCTGCTTGCTCCTAAGATCGTCTCCTGATCCGAACCGATCCGCTTCTCCATAAGGCATGATCAAAAAAATAATAACCCCATTCGGTTGTCCTGAATAGCGTAACAACAGGCATGTTCGTGCCTCATTTGATCCGTTATTTTCTTTAACGCGCCTAAAGTATATTTTCGGTTCCCGGTGTTTTTTCGGTTCCCGGTGTTCTGTTTTTCTGTATCTGATCCAAAGGGATAATCATGCAAAGCTCTCGGATCGTGAGTTCACATGCTTTGCCACGGTCGACGGGCGACTTGGCTGTCAAGCATTTCACTCAACCTTCGCAGCATGAAATCGGCAAACTTGCAAGAAGGGGTTACGAATTCCTCAGAACCCAGTAGACACCGCTCCAAAGCAGAGACGGCGTCTTTAGTCATAGAGTTTTTACCAGCCCACCCGGATCAGCAGACCTTTCGGATCGCCGACCTCCAGGTAGGAGGCTTGTCCGTTGTAGTCAGTTCGTTCTTGAATGTTTATTAAAAAAATGATAAACTGCTTGACAAGAGGAGGTGTCGGATGGCTTGAATGCCACTATAAACATTTAATAAAGGAGCGGGTACTGTGGCCAGACCTAAAGAATTCGATACGACGGACGTCCTTTCCAAAGCGATGCATGTATTCTGGCAGCATGGATATGAAGGAACCTCCATTCAAGATGTGGTCGATCATGTGGGAATTAAGGCGCAGAGTCTTTATAACACTTTTGGAGGCAAGCGCGAATTGTTCTTTGCGGCTCTTAGACACTACGCCAGTCAAAAAACTTTGATTGAGATTCTGGAGAAGACGCCCTCAGGGAAAGCAGCAATTACGAAAGTGTTCCAGGACATCGTGACAACCTCTTCCGAAGCGGATCGAAAAAAGGGCTGCTTCATGATTAACACGTGTGTGGAGCTCGCACCGCATGATCCCGAGATTGCCAAATTTATTGAAAAGGAATCCGCCAGCGTTGAACACGCTTATTACGATGCACTCATTAGGGCAAAGGGGCAGGGGGAGCTTCATGAACGTCATCAAGACCTTATGGCGCTGGCCCGATTTCTGAACAGTGCGCATGGAGGATTGATCGTTACCGCCAAAACGGTATCCGATATGAAGGCCTTGGAGGATATCGTTCGGGTTACCCTTTCGATTCTTGATTGAAAGAGGGGCCCGTTTTTTTTGCTTCATTTTTTAATGAGTATTCAAAAATAATCATACGGAGGTTACACAAAATATGAGTCGCTTCGGGATCTATGTGTTGACAATCGGGGCGTTTTTGGCGGTGACAGCGGAGCTTATGCTCATCGGTGTAACCGATTTGGTGGCACGGGACCTGCAGGTTCCGCTATCTTTTATCGGACACCTGGTTACTGCCTATGCCCTGGCGTTTGCGGTCGGCACCCCTATTGTGATCACTTTGACGGCAAGACTGGAACGGAAAAGGGTGATGCTGGCCGCGCTTTTCTTTTTTGTGCTTGCTAATCTGGTGTCATCATGGAGTCCTAATTTTGCTGTTTTGATGGTTGCACGAGCGCTTCTGGGTTTAAGTGGAGGTGTATTTGTAGTTGTTGCCATGGGGGCCGTTTCCAAGCTGGTTCCGCCTGACAAAGTGGGCGGTGCGATCGGAACGATCATGATGGGACTTAGCGGTTCCCTTGTTTTTGGGGTTCCTTTAGGAATCGTGCTCAGTGGTTGGTTTAGTTGGCAGTTCGCTTTTGGTGTAATAGCGGTGCTTGGCGTATTGATTTGGATTGGCATTTTATTGATGATTCCTGCAGTTTCCGGCGGAGAATCCGTCCCGCTTCGGCGGCAATTCTCTGTTTTTATGAACAAGAAGATGGTCAGCGGTTTCTTGATCACGTTATTCGTGAATGCGGGTTCTCAGACGGTGTATACGTTTCTGACTCCGGTGTTGCAGACAACAACTCAGATGAATACCTGGATGATTAGCCTGACGATGCTGGTCTTAGGTATATTTTCGATGATAGGCTCCCGTTTGGGGGGGTTCGGTGCCGATCGTTTCGGTGTAAAAAAAACTGTTTACCTAAGCCTGATCATACATGCAACGGTGTTACTGCTCCTGCCTGTTTTTATGTTTTCCATTGCAACCTTCGTACTCGCTTTATCTGTTTGGATATGTTTTACCTGGATGGCTTCACCAGCCCTGCAAACTTATTTTGTTCAGCAGTCGCCGCAGAATCCTGATCTGGCGCTTAGTTTGAACACATCCTTCACCCAGTTGGGCATTGCTTTGGGAGCGTCTTTAGGCGGTTGGGTTGTAAATTTAACCGGAGATCTGATGCATACGACATGGGCAGGGGGGCTCATCGTTTTGCTGGCAATAGCGGTGTCGCGGATTTCTTTTGTTACTCCAGATGGACTGGGCAAGGGCAGCATTTGACATATGGAGCTGTTTTTCATATAATGGTGGCAATATTTGCGTTAAAAATCACTGATGAGGAACAGTAATTTTGTCTTGATCATTCAGAGAGCCGGCGGTGGGTGCAAGCCGGTTGATGAGCGGAATGAACTCACCTCGGAGATATGCGGGCAACGCGGGACAGAAGGCGGCAGCCTCTTTGTACATAAGCAAGTAAGCCGCATCGGATCACCCCCGTTACAGGGTGCTTAAGGGAGTAGCGGTGAAGAACGCCGTCTACTAACTAGGGTGGTACCACGGGAAACAACCTCTCGCCCCTAGCGCAGACACGCTATGGGATGCGGAGGTTTTTTTGTTGCAGACCGTATGAGGAGGAAATCAGTATGAGTGAAACGACACAGCCGAAGCATGGCTACCAACCACAAAGCATTGAGCCGAAATGGCAGCAGCATTGGGAAGAGAATAAAACATTCCGCACGGGAGAAGATCCGGCTAAACCGAAATTTTTCGCCATGGATATGTTCCCTTATCCGTCCGGAGCCGGACTGCATGTCGGCCATCCGGAGGGTTATACAGCCACGGACATCGTATCCCGTTATAAAAGAACGAGAGGTTATAACGTGCTGCATCCGATGGGCTGGGACGCCTTTGGCCTGCCAGCCGAGCAGCACGCGCTCGATACAGGCGAGCATCCGCGCGATATTACGTTCAAGAATATCGACAATTTCCGCCGCCAGATCAAATCGCTTGGCTTTTCCTATGACTGGGACCGCGAATTTAGCACAACCGATCCTGATTATTACAAATGGACGCAGTGGATTTTCATTCAGCTCTACAAGCGCGGTCTTGCTTACGTGGCCGAGGTGCCCGTGAACTGGTGTCCGGCTCTGGGCACGGTGCTGGCGAATGAAGAGGTCATTGACGGCAAGAGCGAGCGGGGCGGCCATCCGGTCATCCGCAAGCCCATGCGTCAATGGATGCTGAAAATTACGGAGTATGCCGAGCGTCTGCTGGAGGATCTGGAGGAGCTGGACTGGTCGGAAAGCATTAAGGATATGCAGCGCAACTGGATCGGAAAATCCACGGGTGCCGAAGTGCATTTCGAGATTGAAGGCCATGACCAGAGCTTGACGGTGTTTACGACCCGCCCGGATACGCTTTTTGGCGCAAGCTACTGTGTGCTGGCCCCGGAGCAGGAGCTGGTGGATGTCATTACGACAGCCGAGCAGAAGGAAGCGGTGAAGCAGTATCAGGAGCAGGCGGCACGCAAGAGCGATCTGGAGCGTACGGATCTGGCCAAGGACAAAACAGGCGTATTTACCGGGGCTTATGCCATCAATCCGGTTAACGGAGCCAAGCTGCCGATCTGGATTGCCGATTATGTGCTGGCAGGGTATGGTACAGGCGCTATCATGGCTGTGCCTGGACATGATACCCGTGACTGGGAGTTCGCCAAGCAGTTCGGCCTGGATATTATTGAAGTGGTGGCAGGCGGAGATGTAACTCAAGAAGTCTACACCGAAGACGGACCGCATGTGAACTCCGGCTTCCTCGACGGGCTTCATAACGAAGAAGCGATTGCCAGAATGATCGCCTGGCTGGAAGAGCAGGGCAAAGGACAAGGAAAGGTAACCTACCGTCTGCGTGATTGGCTGTTCAGCCGTCAGCGTTACTGGGGCGAGCCGATTCCGATTCTGCATCTGGAGGACGGGACGATGAAGACCGTTCCGGAGGATCAGCTTCCGCTTGTCCTGCCGGATGTCGATCATATCAAGCCGTCGGGAACGGGAGAATCCCCGCTGGCCAACGTGACGGAATGGGTGGAAACGATTGACCCGGAGACCGGTATGAAAGCCCGCCGCGAAACGAACACAATGCCGCAATGGGCCGGAAGCTGCTGGTACTATCTCCGTTTCATTGATCCGCACAATGATAAGGAACTGGTGTCCAAAGACAAGCAGCGCGAATGGCTGCCTGTCGACCTGTATATTGGCGGCGCCGAGCATGCGGTGCTTCACCTGCTGTATGCCCGTTTCTGGCATAAAGTGCTGTATGATCTGGGCGTGGTGGAGACGAAAGAACCGTTCCAAAGACTGGTCAACCAGGGCATGATTCTCGGCACCAACAATGAAAAAATGAGTAAATCCCGCGGTAATGTCGTTAACCCTGACGATATTGTTAAAGAATACGGTGCAGATACGCTTCGTGTGTATGAGATGTTTATGGGACCGCTGGAAGCCACAAAGCCATGGAATGAAAATGGCGTAGAGGGCACCTATCGCTTCCTGTCCCGCGTATGGAGACTCTTTATCTCGGAAGACGGAAGCCTGAACAGCAAAATCACGCCGGACGGCGGAACGGATGATTTCAAACGCATCTGGCATAAGACTATTAAAAAGGTAACCGAGGATCTGGACAACCTGCGCTTCAATACCGCGATCAGCCAGCTGATGATTTTCATCAATGAAGCTTACAAGGCGGATAGCTTGCCGCGCCAAGGCATGGAGCATTTTGTACAGCTTCTGTCACCGCTGGCGCCGCACCTTGCTGAAGAGCTTTGGGAACGGCTGGGGCATAGCGGCACCATTTCGTATGTTTCGTGGCCTGAATACGACGAGGCGTGGACCGTGGACGCCGAAGTGGAAATCGTTGTGCAAATTAACGGTAAAATCGTGCAGCGTGCGACGGTATCCAAGGATCTGGACGCCAAGGCGCTGGAGGAGCACGCCATTTCACTGGATAATGTGCAGCAGGCGCTTGCAGGCAAGACGGTGCGCAAGGTCATTGCCGTTCCTGGCAAGCTCGTCAATATTGTTGCCGGTTAAGCTGCTCCGAACTGAATAAGGCGTCTGCCCTGCGGACGTCTTCTTCATACTTGTCATGTGTGGTTCTAATCAGCTCATGGAACACATTGTGCAGGCTCATTTCCAGCAGACTGAGCGCTTCGGCCGTGATGCCGCCGGGAACGGCTACCCTGGATTGCAGCTCGGCAGGAGTGAACCCGCCTTCAGTGAGCAGCCTTCCGGTGCCGAGCAGCATTTCGCTGGCGAGTTCGCAGAGCTGCTGGCGGTCCATGCCGGTATGTTCAGCGCCGGCGTTGATCCATTGCTCCAGGAAATAGGAGAGAAACGCAGGGCCGCAGCTGGCAAAGTCGGAGGCAACCCGGGTAAACGCTTCCGGTACACGGAGCGGTTTGCTGATGGCCGACATCAGATTTTCCAGCATGTACCGGTCCTCTTCGTTGATACGGCTGCCATGTATGCATAACGAGGCTCCGCTGCCGACCAGATTTGTAATGCTGGGTATAATTTTGGATACCTTGCAGGGGAGCTCGCTCTCCAGCCGTTCAATGAGCAGGGGGCTTGTGATGGATACGACAATCTGTTCCGGTGAAACCGCATTGCGGATTTCGTCGATCACACATTTGAATTCCAGAGGCTTTACGCAAATAAACACAATATCGCTGTCCGCCGCCGTGTCGCTGTTCCGTAAGGAAAGGTTCAGGCCGGGATGGCGGTGGGCCAGCTTCTCTGCTTTGGCAAATGTCCGGCTGCTTGCCGTAATTTGCGAAGGGGTCAGGGCGCCAGCGTTAACAAATGCATCTATAAGCAGACTGCCCATGCTGCCGGTCCCGATAAAACCTACCTTCATGCTTAACGTCCTCCTTCCAACTGTTGAATAAGCCGTAGTTATTCCTCATAGTGTATGCATCCGGCCTTGGGCATCATGACGACTTTTTAGGCGGGACGTCAGCTTCTGCTTGGATATGCAGCTTTGAAAAGGGCGGTTTTGTTGAGATTGCCGAATATCTATGAAGAGAGGACAGATGGGATTGAAGCGTGCAATGAATGCCGCTGCGGTGGCGCTGGCCGTCGCGGGCAGCGGACTGATCTTATTTTCCGGCAGCCGTGCCCCGGCACCGGAGCCGGGGTGGACTCCGCTGAACCCGGTTATTGAGGAGAGGGCTGCAGAAGAGGGCAAGCCGGCCGCAGGTGTTGCTGAAAAGGCGCCTTCCGCCGCGAAGGAGACGGGCCAGGACACGGGCGAATCTGCTCCAAAAGCTGCCGCTGCTGCTGTTGAGAAAACGGCTGCTCCCAAGACTGAGCCGCAGCAGTCTCCCGAAGCTGTTCAACCGCAGGCAGCCGGGCCTTCGGGAGACAGGGAGGCATCCACGCCGCTCCCTGCCGATGGACAGATGGTCAATATCAATACCGCCTCGGCGGCGGAGCTGATGGAGCTGCCGGGCATCGGCGCGAAGAAGGCGCAGGCCATTGTGGAATACCGCAATGCACATGGACCCTTCAAGCAGCCGGAGGATCTGGACCAAGTGAAGGGCATCGGCTCCAAAATGCTGCTGAAGATGAAGCCGTATATTAAGTTGTAAGCTTGTGTAACGAATTTGAAGTGAGTGCCAATCACTACTTGTGTGCTGGAGGTAAGATATGAGCGCCGAGGGACGCAAAGACTGGGATACGTATTTTATGGATATCGCCTATATGGTGTCAACCCGCTCCCGCTGTCCGCGCCGCCACGTCGGGGCAGTGCTTGTGCAGGGGAAAAAGCTGCTGGGCACTGCCTACAACGGAGCCCCTTCGGGAGTCCCGGACTGCTCCGAAGCAGGCTGCATGATTTCCGAAGAGGTCGAGCTTGTCGTGACAGACGGCAGGGAGGAATTGGTCAAAAAGCAGCGCTGCATCCGCACGATCCATGCGGAGCAGAACCTGCTGCTGTTCACGGACCGGATCGACCGGGAAGGCTCAACCGTATATGTCACGGATGAGCCGTGCTGGACCTGCTCCAATATGCTGGCAAACAGCGGTATTGTTGAAGTGATCTATCATCGCCCTTACCCGAAGGACGCGGGCAAGGTGAAGAAGCTTATGGAGCAGAAGGGCATCGTGTTCAGACAGATGGAAAACTATCAGCCGCCGCATCAGACATGGATGAAAATATCAAATTAATGATTGCAAGAGGAGGAACCTCTGCCGCGAAGAGCGCGGGCAGAGGTTCTTTTTTTGTTAATTGAGTTTGCAAAGGAGGAACATCATGAACAACAGGCCGCTGCTTGCCGCGACTGTATGCTGGATTACAGGCCTCGGGGCTGCCCGCCTTTATTCCGGGGAAGTGCTGCTTGGCATGTGGGCAGGCATCATTTTCATGCTGCCGCTGGCCGTATGGCTGTGCAGAATCTCCTGGCGGAAGACTTTGCTGTATTTTTTGATTTTAACCGCCGGGGGGTTGTATTGGGAGCTGTATGATCATTTTCAGGCAAGCCGAATTCCTCAGGTACTGAATATCGGGAGCAGCGAGCTTGACGGCAGGACGGTGCGGGCGGAAGGCCGGATTGCGTCCCCCGTGGAGGTTGACGGAAATAAAGCGGAGTTTGAACTGGAGCTTACGGCTCTCGGAGACACAGCGGAGTCCGCACAATCCCGGGAGATATCGGAAAAAGTGCTTGTTCAGGTCAAGCTCGCCGCGCAGGAGGAACAGAATACTGCCAGAGCCTGGTCCAGGGGAGACCGGATCACACTGGCAGGGGCGATGAAGAGCCCGGAGGCAGCAAGAAATTTTGGCGGCTTCGATTACCGGAATTATCTGAAAACCAGGCAAATCCACTGGCTGCTGCAGAGCAAAGGAGCCGATTCCGTGGTCATTCTGGAGGCAGGCTCGTGGAGCAGGTACAGCCTGCTGCACTGGAGTGATAACGCCAGAATCCTGCTTGGAGAACGGATGGATACGGCCTTTGCGCCGCAGATCCATGCCGGGTTCATGAAAGGCCTGGTTCTGGGCATCACGGATGACATTGACCCTGATCTGTATGGTGAATTTACGCGTCTCGGACTGACGCATATACTTGCCATTTCTGGCATGCATGTCGCCGTATTTACGGCAGCGCTGCTTTATATGCTCAGACTGCTGAGGTTCACGCGGGAGTCGGCTTTATGGATCGTGTTTGCCCTGGTCCCTGCATATGTCCTCATTACCGGCGGTTCCCCGTCCGTGGTGAGGGCCGGGATCATGGCAATGATCGGTCTTTATGCGGCAAGGCGGGGACTTCTGAAGGACGGGCTGAATACGCTCTGTGCGGCAGCAATCATGATGCTGCTCTGGAATCCTTACCTGCTCGTCAACGTCAGCTTTCAGCTGTCTTTCCTTGTGACAGCAGGGTTAATGATTTATGGGCCGCTGCTCAGGCCGGTATTTTCAGCATGGCCGCCTGCCCTTGGCGGGTCCGCCTCCATCACGATCACCGCACAGCTGGTTTCTTTTCCGCTGACTATTTTTTACTTCAATCAGTTTTCTTTACTATCTACTGCCGCCAATTTCGTTCTTGTCCCTGTCCTTACCCTTATTGTACTTCCTTTAGGAGCGGCAGCGCTGCTGCTCTCGTTTGGCTGGGCGGGAGGAGCACGCTTGCTCGCATGGCCGGCCGAACGGCTGAATGAGCTCACATTCACGTTGGTAAAGTGGCTGAATGGTTTTGACGGATACGTCACGATATGGCCTTCCAGTTCCATTTGGTGGGTGCTGGCCTATTACGGGGTACTATATGGTTTGCTGCGCATTGTAAAAAGATGGTGGGATTCGCGATCCCCAACCTTTGCAGAATATGATACACAGCCGCTGACGGCAGAACTGAACCGCATCGGACAGGGGAGCCGCGCGCACGAACACCATAGGCCGCGTCCTGAGCCGCTTGGCTTGTCCGCTGTGCCGGAATGGTCGGTGTCCTGGTATGCAGAAGGTGCAGCCAAATATGCCGGGGTCCGTATGACAGGAAGGGAATATATAGCTTGTGCGGGCCTGTGTTTATGCTTTCTGGCATTGCTGTACATGGGCTACCGGACGCCGGATAACGGCGGAGCAGGGCTTGTCCAATTCATTGATGTGGGCCAGGGAGACAGCATCCTGATCACAACCCCGGCAGGCAGGCACCTGCTGGTGGATGCCGGGGGAACCATGGATTTCAACACAGGCAAGAATGCCTGGAAGCGGCGAAAGGATCCCTACGAAGTAGGCGCGAAGACGGTCGTCCCGCTGCTTAAACAAAGAGGCGTGCATCAGCTGGATGCGCTTATTTTGACACACGGGGACCAGGACCACGCAGGGGGAATGCAGGCGGTGCTGGAGGGAATTCCAGTGAAGTCCTTAATATTCAACGGGACTTTGACAGGCAAGGACTCGATAGACGGGCTGCTGCAAATCTGTCTGGAGCAGGATATTCCGGTGTATGGCGCAAGCCGTGGGCTGGAGTTGAAGCCGGACGGACAGACCAGGCTTCTTTTCATGCATCCGGAGAATAAGAAGGAGAGGCTACCTGTGGCAGAAGAGCAAAATGAGCAATCCGTGGTGTTCCTGCTGGAGATGGCGGGATCGTCTTTTCTGTTTACCGGAGATATGGATGCGGCGGTGGAGCAGCTATGGATCGGGCAGGAAGGGGCAAAAAATGAGCGTCATGAGGGTGTAGATGTTCTGAAGGTAGCCCATCACGGCAGCAAGACGTCTACGTCGGAGGAATGGCTGTCTTATTGGAAGCCTGCCACAGCTGTCATCTCCGCCGGAGTGAACAATACATACGGGCATCCGAACGAAGGAGTGCTGGAGCGTTTGAACCGGTCAGGGGCTGATATTTACCGGACAGACGTTCAAGGGGAAATCCAAATGAGGGTGAGCGGCGGCAACATCGAAATAAGGCATAAGCTGGCAGCACCTGAGCCGCTGTAATTCGGGTGACTAACCTCCCTTTTTCTGTTATTCTAAGGAGAGTATTAATCTTGTTTCCTGAAAAAAATTAATGAATTTACGAAAACAGACGCTTCGGCTGCAACAATTTTTACGGTGCATCCGTCTGTAATAATGCAAGGAGAGGGGGATCCTTTGTGGTAGAGCAGGAGCTCATCAGAGCCGCTCAATCAGGCGATCGCGACGCTCTAATAACCCTTTTAAGAGAAATAGAACAGCATGTATACCGAACAGCATACTACATTCTCAACAATGAACAAGATGCCATGGATGCCGCACAGGAAGCACTCATTCGAATCTACTCCAAAATTAATTCCTACGAGGAAAAGGCCCAGTTCAAAACATGGGTGCAGCGCATTGTGACCAACATTTGCATTGATAAGTTCAGAAGGAACAAGCCTTCTGTCTCGATCGAAGAGCATGAAATGGTGTTCAGTGATTCGCAGGATGTAGAAGGTGAAGTCCTGTCTCAATATATGGCAAAGGATGTTCGTGAGGCAATTAATCAACTGCCGGAGCATCACCGGACGGTTATCGTATTGCGATACTTGCAAGATTTCTCCTATAACGAAATTGCTGACTCTCTCGATTTGCCTCTCAATACAGTCAAATCTTACTTGTACCGGGCAAGGCAGCAGCTGCAAGGACTGTTACAGGAATACCAGAAAGGTGGTGTATCAGGATGAAGTGTGAAGAGGTGATGGACCTAATGCAGCGCTATGTGGATCACGATCTGGACGAGCTGGAAACGTTCAAACTGCTGGATCATATTGCGGAATGTCCGGCCTGTGCGGAAAAGTTTCATATATTGCAGGCACTGTCACGGGACCTTGAAGAACTGCCGGCCGTCACTCCAAAGTACAGCCTGGTCGATGCCATTTTGCCGCAGCTTGATGCCATTGATGAGGCGCGCAGGGAGCAGGGCAGCGCGCTTCAGGAGATGAAGCCTGTCACCCTGCAGGGCAGCCCTGGCCGGAAACAGCCAAGCGAACCGCTTCCTTGGTGGAAAAAGGCAGCAGGACGTGCGGCGCTCGGAGTGGCGGCAGCGGCGGCAGTTCTGGGAGTCGTGGCCATTACCTATGAGCCCAAGGCAGTGGAGAATGCGGAAATGCAGATGATCGATGAAAATACCGGGTCAGAGGCGAACACGCATAATGCCAGCGGCGGAGAAGAAAAGAGCAAACCTAAGGAAACGGATTCGTCAGCGGACAGCAGCACGGCAGCAGATCCGTCCAAGGATAAGGCTGCATCTTCCGGCAAGCCGGTGACGGAGGAAATGAAACCGGACGCGAAGGACTCCCAGCCGGATGATGCTGCTAATGCCGATAATGACGAGCCGGCCCAATCCTTATCCAGGGAAGAAGAGCCTACGGAGAAAGCTGACAATTCCATTGGCAGCAAAGCCGAATCGCTGAAGGAGCCGCAAGCGGGTGATGCCGGCTCTGCCAAAGAGAATACCGGAACCTCTGAAGAAGCCTCTTCAAAGCCCGCGTCTGAGAAGACGCCAAAAGCGGAGGATGCCCCGAAGGCAGAGCAGTCCCAGAAAGCAGGCGATAGTCAGACGGAGCAGGAGCCTGAGTTCCAAACATTTATCGCTTCCTCTAAAGAGGATGGCAAATCTGCAGGTGATGGCTCCCAAAACGCAACTGCTCCTGGCGCAGAGACCAGCACCGGAACGGACAGTGCTGCCCAAGAGCAGAAGCTGGGATCGGCTGACAATCCATCACTGAGAGAAAGCCAAATCCAGAACGATACTGCAGGGGATGCTTCGAGCATGGCGATCACGACACAGCCCGGGAACAACGATGTATTCCGCTCGAAAGCTTCCGAGCGGCCTGCCAACGAGTCGCCGGACGGCCAGTTTTTTGTTGAAGTGCAAGGCAAGAAGCTGACCGTGTATAAGCAGTCGGAGGATGGCTCCGAGAAAATCGCCATGGAGGTCCGGACTCTGAACGGAACCTGGGTAGGAGGCGGCTGGTCGGAAGACAGCACAACGTTCACCTATTCAACGGAGCAGGACGGCACGGTGAGCAACTATATCTACACAGTTCCCCAGGTTACGGAGTAACCGAACCCCTTGCCACTTTAAGCACGTCACTATGGCCCTCGCTTCGCGCGGGGGTCCTTTGTGCTGTCCAAGGCTTTTCGCGGCTCCAAATATCTGTTAGGATAAATCGGTGGAGGTGAGCCGTGATGGATTTGAAAACAGCAGCGAAAGTAATCCGGAAAGGCGATATCGCTCCGGTATATCTGTTATATGGCACAGAGAAATATCAGATGAGACAGTTCGTGGACATGCTGCAGAACAGCGTAATTGAGGAAGAGCACCGCGAATTTGCCGTCATCCCCTATGATTTGGCGGATACCCCGCTTGAAGCGGTCGTGGAGGAAGCGGAGACCGTTCCTTTTCTGGTGCCGAAGAAGCTTGTGCTGGTCAGGGACGCGGGGGTATTTACGGCCGGCAAGGACGGCGGAAGAGTGGAGCATCGCCTGGATACGCTTGCCGCCTACATAGAGAATCCCGCAGAATATAGCGTGATCGTATTTATGGTGCATGCGGACAAGCTGGATGAACGTAAAAAAATCGTCAAGCAGCTCAAAAATGCGGCGACCGTCCTCACTTTCAGTTCGCTAAGCAGCGAGGAGCTGCTGTCCTGGGTGGAGAAGCGTGCGGCGGAGCGACATGTCGCCCTTGAAGCGGGGGCCGCAACGGCGCTGGTCCGCAATGCCGGGACAGGGCTGCAGGCGCTGGCCGCCGAAATCGACAAGCTGTGTCTTTTCGCAGGCGAGGGTGGTACGATCGGCGTGAAAGACATCGATTCACTGGTCGCACGCAGTACGGAGCAGAACGTCTTTGTCATGGTGGAGGAGCTGGCCAATCTGCGGATGGAGAATGCGCTGTCCATTTTTTATGAGCTGCTGAAGCAGCGTGAAGAGCCGATCAAAATCGCCGCCCTCATCACCCGCCAGTTCCGTATTATTTTGCAGGTGAAGGAGCTGGCCCAGCAGAGCTACTCCCAGCAGCAGATGGCCGGACAGCTAGGGCTGCATCCGTACGCTGTCAAAATTGCGGGCGAGCAGGCCCGCCGGTTCCGACCTGAACAACTGCGCTGGATTTTAAATGAACTGGCAGAGCTGGATTACCGGATGAAAACCGGAGGGGTGGATAAAGTGCTCGGCATGGAGCTGTTTTTTCTAAAACTTGGCGCACAGACGGTGTGAATGGAATCGGTGAAATGCCAAAAAATCCTGATCGGTGATCAACCGTTCAGGATTTTTTCTTCATAGTCGTATTAGAAGCGCTAATTATGCCTGGGCATTCAGAGCGTTCAGTTTCTTCGCCAAGCGGGACTTTTTACGGGCTGCAGCATTTTTGTGGATCAGACCTTTAGTTACAGCCTTGTCCAGCTTAGTGGAAGCGGCTTTGAAAGCAGCTGCTGCAGTTTCAGCTTCGTTATTAGCCAGCGCTTGATCAGCAGCTTTCACTGCAGTACGCAGCGCGGATTTTTGGGAAGCGTTCAACGCACGGCGTTTTTCGCTCGTCTTAACGCGTTTAACAGCGGATTTGATGTTCGGCATTCCATTCACCTCCTGTAAAGGCATTCCTTATGAACACAAACGTTTCACAACTTAAAATATTTTAGCATGGCATATTTGAAAAAGCAATATGAAAAACATTTAGAAAGCCTGTTCCCGAATCAGTTTCACAGGGTTTGTATGCATATTAAGGCAACGAATCTCGCACACTACAGAAAAAGAGAAACTTCAAGGAGGCGTGATGATGGATCTCGATTTGCAAAACTATTCGGTAAGGACAGACCTTGCGATTGAATCAAGGGAAATGGCGGGTCGCGGGCAACAGCAACCCATTCCGGGAGTACAGGAAGATGTGGAGGAGCAGGACGGCATCAGGATTACAAGACTGAATGTAATGGATGAAGCGGGGGCGCAGCAGATCGGACGTGTACAGGGCAATTATGTTACGCTGGAAATCCCCAAGCTGAGGGAAGGAGACTCCGGGCTGCAGGATCGCGTCTCGTACATCTTCGCCAAAGAAATGGAAGATTTCATACGTAAAATAGGCGTTTCACCCAATGCAAAGGTGCTGGTCGTTGGTCTCGGGAACTGGAATGTCACCCCCGATTCGCTCGGGCCGCTGGTGGTGGAGAATCTTATGATCACGCGCCAATATTTCGAATTGATGCCGGATCAGGTGAATCCGGGTTACCGTGAGGTCAGTGCAATAGCGCCGGGTGTGCTCGGCACGACGGGCATTGAATCCAGTGAAATTGTGCAGAGCATTGCGGAAAAAACACGCCCTGAGCTGATTATCGCCATTGATGCCCTGGCCTCCAGGTCGCTGGAACGAATCAACACCACGATTCAGGTGGCGGATATCGGCATTCATCCCGGATCAGGCATCGGCAATAAACGCCGCGGCATTACCAAAGAGATTTTGGGCATCCCCTGCATCGCTATCGGTGTTCCAACCGTCTGTTATGCATCAACCATAGTGAACGACTCCCTGGAAATGATGAAATCTCATTTAGGCAAGGACACCGCCCAGAGAGAGGCCATTATGGGAATGCTCAACTCCATTTCCGAGCAGGAGCGACTGCAACTGGTGAAGGAAGTACTGCAGCCGCTTGGTCATGACCTGATTGTTACGCCGAAGGAAGTGGACAAGTTTATTGAAGATATTGCGAATATTATCGCTACAGGGCTGAACGCAGCGCTGCATGAGGCCGTTACTCCGGACAACGTCGCTGCCTACACGCATTAACCTATATTGATTTTCTTTCCCCCGCTGATCACAGGCGGGTTTTTTCTGCTTGTCCGTTCTAGCAATTCTTCTCCGTTCATAGAGTTGAAGTATAAGAGATTATCCCAATACGGAAGCTCCGACGGACTTGAAAGGCCGGGCTTCATTGAAAATGAAGGAGGACGGCTCTGGAAATGGGCAAATTTCAAATCTGGAACATAGGAAAGTGGAAAAGGGGAATGATCCGCGTGATGGCCATGGGCCATACGCTTGTCGTGCTCGTTACAGGGACAGCCTTGTTCTTTGTGGCGCTGGGCCTGGGAGGCATCGCGGAGAACCGTTTGCAATCCTCTCCCGTCTCCTCCATGAAGGGGCTTGCCGCCTCGGTCTCAAGCTCTTTCTTTGTGGACATGCTCGGCATGGAAATTCCCCATCTCAAGGAAGACAAGCGGGTCTCCGCCTTTTCGGCGCAGCAGATGACCACGCTCGCGTTCCAACTGCTGACCGGGGTAAATCCGCAGGACCCCAAAAGCCTGGTCGCGCGCGAAATACCGGGCATGGCTGCCGGCAGCCCAGTCCTGCTGCGGACAGGCTCCGGCAACCGGCTGGTCGAGGCTCCGGAGGACTACCAGCCGGATCCGGGAATTACGGGCTCCGTCGAGATTCCGCCCGCCTCCCCGGGCAAGACGGCAGACGAAGAGCCCCCGGCTTCAGAGGATGATGGAAAGGGGGACGATGCACCTGTGAAGGGCGGTGCGTCCAAAACGGATGGGAACCGCATATTAATCTATCATTCCCATCCGCGAGAGGCCTACAACTCGCTTTTGAGCAAAAGCAGCAGCAATCCCAATTCTTCCTCACCGTCCGCGAATGTGTCCAGGGTGGGGAGTTTTGTAGCCAAACGGCTTGAGAAGCAGGGGATCGGCACTCGGCACATCAACAAGGATTATGTAACGACGGTAAAGGACTATAACTGGAATTATTCTTACAAATATTCACGCCAAACTGTGAAAGAAGCCATGGCGGAAAATGAAGACCTGACCTACCTGATCGATATTCACCGCGATTCCCAGCGTCATGCCAAAACGACGGCAGTCATTAACGGTCTCAGCTACGCCAAAATTTATTTTATTATCGGCCATGACAATAAAAACTGGCGTGAAAATGAAGCCTTTGCCGCAAAAGTTCACGAGCAGCTGGAGAAGAAGTATCCCGGCGTGTCACGCGGTGTCTGGGGCAAGGACGGAGGAGGAGGCAATAATGGTGAGTATAACCAGTCTCTCTCTCCGAACAGCATATTGATAGAAATCGGCGGGATTGATAATACGGAGGAGGAGCTGAAGCGGACGTCCGAGGCCTTTGCCGATATGCTGGCGGAGGTGTATTGGGAAGACAACAAGGTAATCAAGGCGGATGCCGCGGATAAAGGAACCAAGAAAACTAAGGAAGCTAAAGAAGATAAGGAAGATAAGGAAGATAAGGAAGCTCCGAAGGTCGCGGACAGCACGGGGAAAAGCAAAGAAGAAGCCAGCCAGACCAGATAGCCTGAAGCAGTGAAAATATGAATCTGAGAAGAGGAGGCGGGGGAATGTCCCGTTTTGGAAGAAGAGCCTTGCTGTTCATCGGTCTGGTCGCAATGGGACTGCTGCTCGGCATGCAGCTTGCAAGCTCGGGGATGCGAAGCGTGTACGGGCCTTCCTGGGATCAAACGAAGCCGCAGGAGGGTGTTGAAGATCTGACACAAACCGTGGTGGAGGATACGCCGGCAGTCCCGCTTCCGTCTGCTCCTTCCATGACGGTGGTGCAGGTAGAGGGGCAGAACGGAGGCGGGTATGGGCATGTTCAGGCTCAGGCAGAGGGTCGGGCCTCCCTGCAGCAGATGCCGCACACGGGTGAGGCTTCCGTGGATGTTATGGCCGACAAAACGGCAGGCCTGCTGCAGCAGGCGTCGAAGAAGGGGATCGAGTGGGTGGTATCTCTTTTTGACGGTTTGACGAATTAATGCCACCGAGGACGAAGAAGGCTATGAAGTGGGGACAGGGCGGCTTATCCCCAACTTTTATTGCAGGGACATTGATGCGGCCCTACGCAACTGGTATAATGAAGCGATTGACACTAGGCTTTGTGTGGGGGTAAGGCATGACGGACATTTTAGCGAGACAGAATAAAATTCGCAACTTCAGCATCATTGCACATATAGACCATGGCAAATCGACGCTGGCGGACCGGATTCTGGAGTACACGGGAGCTCTCACCTCCCGCGAAATGCAGGAGCAGGTGCTTGACCAGATGGAGTTAGAACGCGAGCGGGGTATCACCATCAAGCTGCAGGCAGTCCGGCTGAAATACAAGGCGGACAACGGTGAGGAGTATATTCTGAACCTGATCGACACCCCGGGGCACGTAGACTTTACGTATGAGGTCTCCCGCAGTCTTGCCGCCTGTGAAGGGGCGCTGCTGGTCGTGGATGCCGCCCAGGGCATTGAGGCACAGACGCTGGCCAATGTGTACCTGGCGCTTGACAATGATCTTGAAATTCTGCCGGTGATCAACAAGATTGATCTTCCGAGCGCCGATCCGGAGCGGGTGAAGCAGGAGATTGAAGACGTGATCGGCCTAGACACCAGCGAAGCGGTGCTGGCTTCCGCGAAGGCGGGCATCGGCATCAAGGAAATTCTTGAACAGGTTGTCAAATCCGTGCCAGCGCCGCAGGGCAATCCGGGCAATCCTTTGAAGGCCCTGATTTTCGACTCGCATTATGACCCTTATAAAGGAGTTATCGTCTATGTGCGTGTCGTGGACGGCAAAATCAAGGCAGGCTCCAAAATTAAAATGATGGCTACCGACAAGACGTTCGAGGTCATTGAGGTGGGCGCATTCATGCCACGGATGACGATCGTGGACGAGCTGAATGTCGGGGACGTAGGCTTTATCGTCGCAGGCATCAAGCATGTTGGCGATACACGTGTCGGCGATACGGTTACGGATGCCAAAAATCCGACTTCAGAGCCGCTGCCGGGCTACCGCAAAATCAATCCGATGGTGTACTGCGGCCTGTATCCGATTGATACGTCCGACTACAATGATCTGCGAGAGGCTCTGGAGAAGCTGCAGCTGAACGACGCATCGCTCAGCTTCGAGCCGGAGACGTCCAGCGCCCTGGGCTTCGGCTTCCGCTGCGGCTTTCTCGGTCTGCTGCACATGGACGTCATTCAGGAGCGTATCGAGCGGGAATTCAACATTCCGCTGATTACGACGGCGCCGAGCGTTATTTACCGCATCAAGCTGACGGACGGCTCGTCGATCCAAATTGACAACCCGTCCAATTATCCGGAAATCGGGCGTATCGATTATGTGGAAGAGCCTTATGTAAAGGCTGGGATTATCGTACCTAACGATTATGTAGGAACGGTCATGGAGCTGTGCCAGACCAAGCGTGGCGAGTATGTGAATATGGAGTACCTGGATACGACACGGGTGACCATTACCTATGAAATTCCGCTGTCCGAGATCGTATATGATTTCTTTGACCAGCTGAAATCAAGCACCAAGGGTTATGCCTCGTTTGATTACGAGCTGTCCGGCTACCGCCAGTCCAATCTGGTGAAAATGGATATTCTGCTGAACGGCGAGCAGGTGGATGCCCTGTCCTTCATCGTTCACCGTGAGCGGGCCTATCACCGTGGACGCATCATTTGCGAGAAGCTGCGTGAACTGATTCCGCGCCAGATGTTCGAGGTGCCAATCCAGGCTTCTGTCGGAACGAAGGTTGTGGCACGCGAAACGGTTAAAGCCATGCGTAAAAACGTGCTTGCCAAGTGTTACGGCGGCGACATCTCCCGGAAGCGCAAGCTGCTGGAGAAGCAGAAAGAGGGCAAGAAGCGCATGAAGCAGGTCGGCAACGTAGAGGTTCCCCAGGAAGCCTTCATGGCCGTTCTGAAAATTGATGAATAAGCCTTTTGGCGCAAACAACGTATGATATGTACCTTATTTAAGGGAAAGCCTCGCTGGCTTTCCCTTTTCAAAATATATGGGC
The DNA here is from genome assembly GCF_042136365.1 of Paenibacillus enshidis. Classification (NCBI taxonomy): domain Bacteria; kingdom Bacillati; phylum Bacillota; class Bacilli; order Caryophanales; family Paenibacillaceae; genus Paenibacillus; species Paenibacillus enshidis. Next base: position 104,954 of record NZ_JBHHMI010000003.1, read on the forward strand.
TGTATATCCTGAGCCGCTGCTGAAGGCCGGGCTGCCCGTTGCAAGCAAGGAGTGATTTTGCATGATCCTGTCCACTGGACACGAACAAGATTCTTCTGCACCCAAAGCGGTGTATATTCATATCCCTTTTTGTACGAACAAATGCTTTTACTGTGATTTTAATTCCTACGTCTTGAAGGACCAGCCTGTGATGGACTATTTGCAGGCGCTGGAGCGTGAAATGGAGCATACGGTCAGGCTGAAACCCCCGGGTGAAATCAAGACGATATTTGTCGGCGGGGGGACGCCGACCGTGCTGACGCCCAAAGAGATGGAATATTTCCTGAAATCGGTGCGTACCTATTTCCCTGACTGGTCGGATGATATCGAATTTTCCATGGAAGCCAATCCGGGAACGACGGATTTGGAGAAGCTGTCTGTCATGAAGGAAGGCGGGGTTAACCGCGTCAGCTTCGGTGTGCAGGCGTTCCAGAATTCGCTGCTGAGCGGCATCGGCCGCATCCATAATACGGATGACGTGTACCGCAGCCTGGAAAATGCCCGTGCGGCGGGCCTAACCAATCTGTCGATTGACCTGATGTTCGGTCTGCCGAATCAGACGGTTGACATGCTGAGCGAAAGCATCAGCAGGGCGCTGGATCTCGGACTGCCGCATTACTCGATTTACAGCCTGAAGGTTGAAGAGAATACGCTGTTCCATACGATGTACCAGAAAAATCAGCTGCCGCTCCCGCATGAAGACGATGAGCTGCAGATGTACCTGCTGCTTATGAGCCGGATGAAGCAGGCTGGGTATGTCCAATATGAGATCAGCAATTTTGCCAAGCCCGGGTATGAGAGCCGCCACAACATGACATACTGGCGAAATGAGGATTATTACGGCCTTGGTGCAGGCGCTCACGGGTATGTGGCAGGTCAGCGTCATATGAACATTAAAGGGATCAATCCCTATGTCGAAGCTGCAGGCAAAGGGCTTCCACGCCTCGACAGCTTCCCGGTTCCGGCAGCGGAAGCGATGGAGGATTTTATGATGGTGGGGCTGCGCATGGCGGAGGGGGTAACCTCCGAACGCTTCAACCGTCAATTTGGCCAGCCGCTGGATGAGGTGTTTGCCCGGCCGCTTGCCAAAATGCTGGATGCCGGACTGCTTGAGCAGACACCCGTCGGCTACCGTCTGAGCGAACGGGGAATTCTGTTCGGCAATGACGTGTTCGGCGAATTTATCGGGTCGGTGGCGGTAAATTCCTAGCTTGCAATCTCATACGCCGTGTTGTATATTTATTCATATCTTTTACAGCGTGGTGCAGGAGGAGAGCGGGATGGCTTCGGTTTGCAAAGAGGTTTTATGCAGAAATGCGGTTCCTGACGATGTGGAGCCTTTATATCAAATGATCAGCGGTTATGCCGAGCGGGGTATTATGCTTCCACGTTCCCGTGAGGTGCTGAGGCGCCAGCTCGATACGTTCATCGTAGCTGAAGTCGACGGCCAGGTGGTCGGCTGCGGATCGCTTTGCAAGCTTGGTACAGACCTTGTTGAAGTACGCTCGCTCGGAATCTCCGAAGGCTATAAAGGCATGGGGATCGGCTCAAAGCTGGTGGACGGATTGATTGAGGAAGTGAAGCGTCAGAACATTCCGAAGGTTATGGCGCTTACGTATGAGGTGTCTTTTTTTATTAAAAACGGTTTTGAGATCGTAAACAAAGAAATCTTCCCGGAGAAGGTTTGGACAGACTGCATACATTGCAGCAAGCAGCATGCATGCGATGAAATCGCCGTATTGAAACAGCTGAACTGACCTGGGAAAGCCCGAGCCAGTTCAGTTTTTGTATATGAGGTTGCCTGCGTTAGCATAGATGTAGTTCAAGGCGCTGAACCGACTTGACAATACTCAGGTCGGTTTGGTATTTTTGTATTACTGGTTAGCACTCGTCAATTGTGAGTGCTAATGATTTCTTAAAACCATCTTGATCCTGTTTGGACAACAAGGGAGGAGCTCGCATGTTAACCGAACGTCAGAGATTGATTCTGAATGCCATAATCGACGACTATATCCGTTCGGCTGAGCCTGTGGGATCCCGCAGCATATCCAAGAGAAAGGATGTCGGCTTCAGTCCGGCAACCATCCGCAATGAAATGGCGGACCTGGAGGAGCAGGGATATTTGGAGCAGCCCCATACGTCTGCAGGACGGATTCCGTCACATAAAGGATATCGTTATTATGTCGACCATCTGGTGCCGCTGACCAAGCTGGGACCGCAGGAAATGCGCGAGCTGAAGACCTTTTATGCCGAAAAGCTGAATGCCATGGAACAAGTGATTCAGCATGCATCTGGAATTCTTTCCCATATGACGAATTATACTTCCATCCTGCTGGGACCGGAAGTTTTTCATACTTCTTTGCGCCATTTTCAATTGCTCCCGCTGAATGAGCATACGGCCGTAGCCATTATTGTCACGAATACGGGGCATGTGGAGAACAAGACGGTTGAACTCCCGCCGGGCATATCGGTGTCCGATATGGAGAATGTCATTAATATGCTTAACCGCAAACTGGTGGGAGCGCCGATCTATCAACTGAAGATGCGCATGCACACTGTCCTGGGACAGGAAATGCAGCGCCATCTCTCCCAGTTCGAGGATGTGATCAAAGTGCTGGATTTGGCGTTCGAGGGCGAATCGGATCAGCGTCTCTATTTGAGCGGGACCACAAATATGTTGATTCAGCCTGAATTCAAAGATGTGGATAAGGTCAAGAATATACTTGATTTGCTGTCAGAGACACCTACCATCTTGAAGATGATGGCACCCGTGCAAGGTGCGCCTGAAGTTCAGGTCCGCATTGGTACGGAGAATGATCACGAGGCTTTTGCCAATTGCAGCCTGATTACCGCTACCTATGCGATTGACGGAGAAGCGCTCGGTACGATCGGCATTCTGGGTCCTACCCGCATGGAGTATGCGAGGGTGATCAGCATTTTGGGCATTCTTTCCAAGGATTTAACGAATATGCTGACAGAGCGTTTCAGATAAAACGGCATGATGGGGATCGCAAGCAGCGCCGTTGTCGTACTACCTTAAGGAGGTGAACATCTTGAAAGATGAACAAACGGTTCAGGAAGAAGAACAGCAGTTGAATGCTGAGGAGACCCCCGAAGTCAACGGGACTGCCCAGGATACAGGCGGGGAGCCGGTGAATGAGGCAGCCTCCGTTGAAGCCGGGGAGGAGAACAGTGAAGTGACCCGTCTTCGTGCAGAGCTTGAAGAGCAGCAGCAGCGTCTTCTGCGTGTACAGGCTGATTATGATAATTTCCGCCGCCGGACGCAGAAGGAGAAAGAAGAGCTTGCGAAATACGCTTCCATGAAGCTGGTAACCGAGCTGGTGCCGGTCGTGGACAACTTCGAACGCGCGCTGGCTACGGCTCCGCAGGGTGCGGAGGCTGAATCCTTCGCCAAGGGGGTAGGCATGATCTTCCGCCAGCTGGAAGGAGTTCTGACCGCTGAAGGAGTAACTGCGATGGAATCGGTTGGCAAACCGTTCAATCCGGAATTCCACCAGGCGATTATGCAGGTGGAAAGCGAAGAGTATGAAGAGGGTATCGTTGTTGAGGAAGTCCAGAAAGGCTATATGCTGAAGGATAAAGTGCTTCGACCGGCAATGGTTAAAGTAAGCATGTAGGTATTCACGATGTTATACCCCGGATTTTTCGACAAAATCCTTACACATAGACCATAACGGGCATCATGCCTGTGGTACAATCCGAAGGAGGAACATAACGCGTATGAGTAAAGTAATCGGTATTGACTTGGGAACAACCAACTCCTGCGTAGCAGTCATGGAAGGCGGCGAAGCGGTCGTTATCCCAAATCCGGAAGGCGCACGCACAACCCCTTCTGTTGTAGGCTTCAAAAAAGACGGAGAGCGTATTGTAGGGGAAACGGCAAAACGCCAGGCGATCACCAATCCGGATCGCACGATCATTTCCATCAAACGCCATATGGGTACTAATCACAAAGAGACGATTGACAGCAAAGATTATTCCCCGCAGGAAATTTCGGCGATGATTCTGCAAAAGCTGAAATCCGATGCGGAAGCATATCTCGGCCAGCCGGTAACACAAGCGGTTATTACCGTTCCTGCTTACTTTAATGACAGCCAGCGTCAGGCAACCAAGGATGCGGGCAAAATTGCCGGCCTTGAAGTGCTGCGTATCGTTAACGAGCCGACAGCGGCTGCTTTGGCATACGGTCTTGAGAAGTCCGAAGATCAAACCATTCTGGTATATGACCTGGGCGGTGGCACGTTCGACGTATCCATTCTCGAACTGGGGGACGGCTTCTTCGAAGTTAAAGCGACCAGCGGTGACAACAAACTGGGCGGCGACGACTTTGACCAAGTTATCATCGACTATCTCGTAAGTGAATTCAAAAAAGATCAGGGCATCGATCTGAGCAAGGATAAAGCAGCCGTACAGCGTCTTAAGGATGCTGCGGAAAAAGCAAAAAAAGAACTGTCCGGTGTACTGACGACTACCATCTCCCTTCCGTTTATCACGGTTGCGGACGGTGTGCCTCAGCATTTGGAAGTGAATCTTACCCGCGCCAAATTTGAAGAAATTTCGGCTACCCTGGTTGAACGTACGCTGGGACCTACACGTCAGGCTATGAGTGACGCCGGTCTGAGCGCCAGCGATATCGACAAAATTGTGCTGGTCGGCGGCTCTACCCGTATTCCTGCCGTACAGGAAGCGATCAAAAAGCTGACAGGCAAAGAGCCGCACAAAGGCGTGAACCCGGATGAAGTGGTAGCGCTGGGTGCTGCCGTACAGGCAGGCGTTCTGACAGGCGACGTCAAAGACGTAGTGCTGCTGGACGTAACACCTCTGTCCCTCGGCATCGAAACTGCGGGCGGTGTGTTCACGAAAATGATCGACCGCAACACGACGATTCCGACCAGCAAATCGCAGGTATTCTCGACTTACGCGGACAACCAGCCGAGCGTTGAAATTCACGTCCTGCAGGGTGAACGTGAAATGGCTGCCGGCAACAAAACGCTGGGCCGCTTCCAGTTGGGCGATATCCCGCCTGCACCGCGCGGCGTGCCACAAATCGAGGTTACTTTTGACATTGATGCCAACGGTATCGTTAATGTATCGGCAACGGACAAAGGCACAAACAAAAGCCAGAAAATCACGATCACTTCTTCCAGCGGTTTGAGTGATGAGGAAGTGGAACGCATGATGAAGGACGCCGAGCTGCATGCGGAAGAAGACAAGAAGCGCAAGGAGCTTGTGGAAGCGAAAAACAGCGCCGACCAGTTGATTTATTCCGTAGACAAAACCATCAAGGACCTTGGCGACAAAGCCGACGCTTCCGAGGTGGAGAAAGCGAACGCAGCGAAAGAGAAGCTGCAAAAAACGCTCGAATCCGACAACCTGGAAGAAATCAAAGCGGCAACGGAAGAACTGAGTGAAATTATTCAGCAGCTGTCCGTCAAGCTGTACGAGCAGGCGGCGCAAGCCCAGCAGGCACAAGGCGAGCAGGCTAAAGAAGGCGGCCGCGACAACGTAGTGGACGCAGATTACGAAGTAGTAAACGAAGACAAGAAGCAGGATTAATCACGGCATAATCCGGATTAAGGGGCCTTGTCTGGCTCGGCTCCGGTAAAGTTCGCCGTTGTATGATATACTGTTCAGAAATACGCATATAACGGGTTGTGCATCCACGTTTGGGGGGAAGGTCAAAGCCGGGGCGTCCCGTGCTTTGGCTTTCCTTGTTTTGAGATGATGACTTCGTTGAAGGCATGGGGGTGGAACATTGGCTGATAAGCGTGATTATTACGAGGTGCTGGGTGTCTCCAAAGGCGCCGGCGAGGATGAGATCAAGAAGGCATACCGCAAGCTGGCCCGTCAGTATCATCCTGACGTCAACAAGGCGGCTGATGCTGAGGCCAAATTTAAAGAAGTGAAAGAGGCCTACGATGTTCTGAGCGACTCGCAACAGCGCGCTCGTTATGACCAGTATGGGCATGTAGATCCCAACCAGGGCATGGGCGGCGGTTTTTCGGGCGATTTCGGCGGCGGCTTCGGGGATATATTCGATATGTTCTTTGGCGGCGGAGGCGGCCGGCGTGATCCGAACGCTCCGCAGCGCGGGAATGATCTGCAGTACAACATGACGATTGAATTCAAGGAAGCGGTATTCGGCAAAGAGTCGGATATTACCATTCCGCGCACGGAAAGCTGTGATACATGTCACGGATCGGGCGCGAAGCCGGGCACACATCCGGAAACGTGTTCGGTCTGCCGGGGGACCGGGCAGGAAGAAATCGTACAGAATACGCCATTTGGCCGTATGGTGAACCGGCGTGCCTGCTCCAACTGCGGCGGAGCGGGTAAAATTGTCAAGGATAAATGTACGACCTGCAGCGGAACAGGCAGAGTCCGCAAGCAGCGCCAAATTCATGTGCGGATTCCCGCCGGTGTGGATGACGGCGCACAGCTGCGTATGAGCGGGGAAGGCGAAGGAGGAGTGCGCGGAGGCCCTGCAGGCGATCTGTATATTGTCATTCGCGTGAAGCCGCATGACTTCTTCGAGCGTGAAGACGACGATATCTACTGCGAAGTGCCGCTGACATTTGCGCAGGCCGCGCTCGGGGACGAGATCGAAATTCCGACGCTGACCGAAAAGGTGAAGCTGAAGATCCCGGCCGGTACCCAGACGGGCACTTACTTCCGCCTTAAGGGCAAGGGTGTGCCTCGTCTGCGCGGTATCGGGCAGGGCGACCAGCACATCAAGGTGGTGATCGTGACACCGAGCAAGCTGAGCGAGGAGCAGAAAAATCTGTTGCGTGAATTTGCGTCCTTGAGCGGTGAACAGAACCATGAGAACGAGCAATCATTTTTCGACCGTATGAAACGGGCGTTTCGCGGAGAATAAAATGTGAAATATTGCAACAGCAGGCAGGAGAAGGCTCCTGGCCTGCTGTTTTTTTGCGCTTTATTTTAACCCCCCTCTTCCTCTATTTCCCTTTTCTTAACATACGTAATCTGTGTGTCAACACAGATGCTTCCACCTAATGCCGATAAATGTATTTTGTAAATGAAAAATCGCCGTTTATTAAAGAAACTTTACATTCAGAAAATCTTTCCAGTGACTTCATTTGATTATACCTATATAACATTTATCCTTGAACCTACACATAAAAGACAGCAGATGACATCTGCCACAAACAAGAAGGAGGAAGAAGAAGGAAATGGGGTTAAGCGAAATGAAAACGATGACAAGGCGTGTACTTGTGGCCATGATCTGCTTGATTATGGTGGCCTCCACCAGCCTTCCGCAGCTTATGCCGCATGCGGCGGCTGCGGAAGAATCCAACGTATTTTTACGTTCGGGTGTAAGTGCTACGGCCAGCGGAAATGCTGCAGCAGATTCGCCCAACCAGGCGATTGACGGTGCAGCGGGCAGCAAATGGTCATATGAAACGGGGACAACCCCTCCATCTGCAGATAACCCCTACTGGCTGAAGGTTGATGCTGGTGCAACGGCGATAGTCAGCCGGTTTGAAATAAAGCATGCCGGCGCAGGCGGCGGGCAGGAGGAATACAACACCAGCGATTATACGATTGAAGTCAGTAACGATGACGTAAACTGGGAGCCGGTCGTTACGGTTACAGGCAATGTGTACGGTGAGACCGTGCATCCTTTATCCGAGCCAGTGTCGGCCAGATACTTCAAGCTGAACATCACCGCTCCTGCCAGCGGTTCGGTTGACGACGATCAGGCGAACATTTATGAATTCGAAGCCTTTGGTTACATGGAAGAAGCTGCCGCCATTCCGGTGACAGGCATTAGTCTGAACATGTCTGCCTTGCAGCTTATGGCGGGTGAAAAAGAACAGCTGTCAGTGTCGGTTACGCCACAGGATGCCGCTGTGTCTACCTATTCCTGGTCTTCCAGCGATATGAATGTGGCCAGCGTTGACAACACCGGGCTGGTGACTGCTGTAAGTGCGGGAACCGCTGAAATCACCGTGAGGACGGAAGACGGTAGCTATCAGGCTTCGGCAACAGTCACTGTAGGATGGATTCTCCCGGGTCTGGCAGGATCAACGCTGATTGCGAAGGATAGCCAGTGGGCTTATCTGGATAAGGGCTCCGATCAAGGGACGGCATGGCGTGCGGCTGATTTTGATGACAGCATCTGGGCAAAGGGTGCGGCTCCGCTGGGATATGCAAGCAGCGGCAAAGATCAGAATTTAAATACAAAGATCAAATATGGCGATGATTCCGGCAACAAACATATCACCACTTATTACCGCCAGAAATTCCAGGTTGCCGATGTCTCGGCAATTAAACAGCTGACAGGTACGCTCATCCGGGATGACGGAGCGATCATCTATTTGAACGGCCAGGAAGTGTACAGAACCAACATGCCTGAAGGGACAGTTACATACAGCACCCTTGCATCCAGCGCAGTCGGCGACGAGCGGGACGAGGTCCCTTTTACGATTGATCCGGCTCTGCTTGTGGACGGTACGAATGTGATCACCGCCGAAGTGCATCAAAATGCGGGCAGCAGCTCGGACACCTTCTTTTCGCTGGGGCTGAGCGCTTCCGATGAAGAAGTGGTGCAGCCTGCCCATGATCAGGGATTGCTGGCTGAATATTATACCAACAGCGGGGGCGATTTTGCCTTTGGCCCTTATAAAGCGACCCGCATCGATTCGCAAATCAACTTTAAAGACCTTGAAGGGACAATGAGCACCTGGGCCGGACGAAACGACAATGTGAATATCCGCTGGACAGGCCAAATCGTTCCGGAATCTTCCGAGCCATACACCTTCTCCATGATCGGAGACAACGGCTTCCGTTTGTACATTGATGGACAGCTGGCCATTGAGCATTGGAAAAACGATTGGGATGTCGAATATTCAAGCAACCCGATTACGCTTGAGGCTGGCCGGAAATATGATATTAAAATTGAATATTTTGAAGACTACGGCGGCTCGAATCTGTACTTAAGCTGGGCAAGCCCGAGCGTGCCCAAGGAGATTGTGCCTGCAAAAGCGTTTTATCTGCCTGCAGACTATAACGGTCCGGTATCCGCTGAAATTGCTCAAGACGGCAAGCATGTTGAGCTGGCGTTTATGAACGAGCTGGACGCTGTGACGGACACGCTTGCGGAGCATTTGAGAGTTACAGTCGGCGAAGGAACAAGAACAGTGAAAGCAGCAGAGCTGTCCACAGGGAACGCTTCTGTCCTGAAGCTGGAGTTAAGCACGCCGGTTCTCTCCAATCAGCTTGTGAATGTTAAATATGACGGCAGCGGAGGATTGACGGCAGCCGGACAAGGCAGCATCGGGGCTTTTACTTTCAGTCCGCTGAACAAGTCCGAGTATATGGACTATTCACCGATTTCGATTGCGATGTCGTTCTATGGAAGTCCGAAAACGAACCGCTCATTTGCTTGGTACACGAAGTATGACAAACCAGAGAATGCGCCCGCTAATGCTAAAGACAGCATCGTTGAGGTTGTGCCGGCCGAGGGAGAGTTTGATTCACCGGACGTTAAACGTTTTGCAGGCGAACCGGAAGATACCAAAGTATTGGACCTTAAAATTACCAATTCGACGAGAGGCTCTTTCATCAGCCACAAGGTGCTTGTCACCGGTCTGACCCCCGGAACCGCATATAAGTACCGGGTGGGCAGCGATGACAACTGGAGCGATGCGGGAAGCTTCACGACGGAAGCTGAAAATGAGCAAGCGTATGAATTTTTATATATGACGGACTCCCAAGGAGCCAATACGAAAGACTATGAGGTGTGGGCAGACACGCTTGGACAGGGTCTGAACAGATATCCGGAGTCCAAATTCCTCGTCATGACCGGGGATATGGTGGATGCCGGGGCGCTGGAATATCAATGGCTTGATTATTTTGGAAAACCGCAGGACAAGCTGCTCAATTTGCCTTTGATGGCTGCGGTGGGCAACCATGAAGGGCCATACAATGATAACTATTACTATCACTTCTATTATCCTAACGATTCGATAGACGATCCTTTGCCGCCGGGAAGCGTGTATTCCTATGACTATGGCGATGCCCATTTCATGGTGCTGAACACCATGGATATGGGCTGGGACAGCCGTCAGCGTGCAGCGTTCCAGCAGCAAATCGAATGGCTGAAGCGCGAGGTTGCCCAGACGGATAAAAAATGGAAGGTCGTCGCTTTCCACAAAGCGATTTATTCGGTCGGCGGACATTCGGATGAGGCTGAAATCTATGAATTGCGAGATATGCTGGTTCCGGTCTTTGATGAGCTTGGCATTGATGTCGTTTTGCAGGGTCATGATCATACTTATATGAGATCCTATCAAATGTATGGCGACAAGGCGATTACAGAGATCAAGAAGGATGCGAGCGGCAATCCGGTCAACCCGGACGGAACGATGTATATCGTCAATAACTCTGCAGGCACGAAGTACTATGATGTGAATCAAGGCTTGAACAAGTATTATGCGGCTGCATTCGAGCAACCGCGCAAGCCGGTATATACGGGCATCAAGATGACGGAGAACAGCTTCAAGCTTGAATCCTACCGGTCTGGAGAAGAGCAGCCGTTCGATACCTACACGATCGTGAGAAATGACAGCAAGCCCGAGACTGTTCAGGAATTAACGGCAAGTAAAACGGGCGATGGAAAAACGATTCTTACGTGGAAAAAGCCGAAGAACGGCAGCGCGGAGGATGCGGTCAGAGGTTTTAGAATTTACGAAGCGGGCGGCAAATTAGGCCGCAACTGGAGCATCTATGTGCCTGCGGTTGAGGGGCAGAACAGCTATCAATATGCTGTAGAAACCAAAGATTCAGGGCAGGACTATGTATTTGCGGTTACGGCGGTGGATAAGCGGGATAATTCCCTGGCCAGCACAGTAAGTACAGCCGGAAACGTACCGGCAGCCCCTACTCTTCCTGTCGTGGACGATGGATATAACACATTTGGCTGGACGAATGTGCCCGGATATTCCGAACCGTCAAATTACGAGTACAGTGTGGATGGCGGCACTACCTGGAAGGATGTTACGGCAAATCCGCAGCCTGTCGGGGATAGTGATTATGCTGCGGGAGCGGTTATGGTGCGGGTGAAAGCCGATGAAGCCAACGGAATGGCTGCCGGCCTGGCGCTCGTCTCAGACAAGCCGTTTTCAGCCAACAGCATTCATCGTACGTACTCGGTAACTGGCGCATTAACACGGGAAAAAGGAATGAAGGTCGAAATCGAGGTTGAAAAGCTGGCCGAATACAGCGGAGACGCCTACGTAGTCTTTGAGTTGTTGAACGGAGATACGCCTCTGCTCATCAATGCGATTCCTGTCAAACAAAGCAAGCTGCCAGTCTCGCAGTACTTCAATGTAAGCGGGGCGGATTACAGGGTGAAGGTATTCGTATTTGATGAATTCGACAGTGACCTTGACATCCCGGTACACCTGGCGGAACCGGTGGAGTTCCGGTAATGGATGAAAGAAAGAGAGGACAACATACGGTGAAGAAATTGTTAACAGTTGGTCTGGTCATGTCATGTCTGCTTTCACCGGCTTCTGGTTATGCGGCCGAGGCGGACAGCGCTCCGCCGGCAGGAGGTGTAGGAGCTGCAGACAATACCGCGGCTGCCTTCGCGCTGGAGCTGAGTGCGAATGAAGTGCGGCGCGGCGGTGCAATTGCGATATCCGGAACGGTTCCGGGGGGAAGCGATGATGTTGTGCTTAAAATCATAAGTCCAAATCAGACGGTGTTTTATGTTGATGTCATATCTGCCACCGGAGGCAGATATGGCGTGAACGTAGCGATTCCGACGAGCGAGGAGCTTGCTCCCTTCGGCACCTATACGGTGGTTGCCGGTAGCGGCGGAGTTCAGGCAAGCAAGACATTTTCAGTTGCCGGGGCTGGAAATAATCCTGGGAATGGCGGCGAAAATCCGGGGAATGGCGGTAATGATCCGGATAACGGCGGCGGTAACCCCGGCAACGGCGGCAATGATCCAGACAATGGCGGCGGCTCTGGTGGCGGATCAGGCTCCGGCGGCGGTGGCGGCACGGTTACCATCCCGCCAAAACAAACGGGCATTCCGGCCGGCGCAGGTCAAGCAGCCGGAGCGGTTATTCAACCGGAGAAGGGGCAGAACGGAAGTTATATTGTAGGCAGCGGAACATTGACGGAGGCAGCGGGTCAAGCGAAGGATGCCGTGACCATTCAGCTTCCGGCGGCGGCAGGTGAATCCGGCACGCCATTGGAATTCCCCGCAGGCTCCTTGAAGGATCTTCAGAGCAAGCAGCTGGATTTGATCATTACGTCCGGAAATCATACGGTCCGCTTCCCGGCCGGCTCCATTGGTGCATCTGCGGCGAAGGAGCAATCCATCCTGCGTATTGTGCTGAATACAGCCATGACAGAGGAAGCCGGTAAGGTGATTGAACAGACGCTGCAAGCGAACACGGATTACACACAGACCGGCATTGTGCTTTCTGTAGTTATCCAGCTCGTAACAGACGGCCAGGCAGTGGAAATTCATGAGCTGGACAAGCCTGCCGCGGTAACGATCCGGTTAACGGCAGAGCAGGCAGCCAAGCTTGGCGCGGCTCTGGCGGGCGTGTACTATGTGGACGGCAAGCAACTGGAGTATATCGGCGGCAAGCTTAACGGAGATCTGTTTACTTTCACGGTCAAGCATTTCTCGTATTATACGGTACTTGAATATAACAAAAAATTTGTTGATTTGGCAGGACACTGGGCGGAGCAGGCGGTAATGCAGCTTGCGGCCAAACATATCGTCAATGGTGTGGACGAACGGCATTATGAGCCGAACCGTGCCATTACGCGGGCCGAGTTCGTGACCTTGATCATGCGGTCGATTGAATTGACAGGCAAGGCATCCGGCAATGCCGAAAAAAATCCGTTCACGGATGTGGCCGCAGGACAGTATTATACCGGGCCAATCGCGGCTGCGGCAGAGCTTGGCATCGTAACAGGCTATGGCGGCAAATTCCGTCCTGCGGACCGGATTACGCGTGAAGAAGCGGTAGTTTCGCTTGTGCGGGCGGCGAAATATTTCAGCCTTGCAGGGAAGCAGCAGGGTGGGCCCTCCTTTGCCGATGCAGGCAAGATTTCTTCCTGGGCAACCGCGGCTGTGAAGGAAGCCTGGTCAACAGGATTGATCGAGGGAGACGGAAAGGCCTTTAAGCCGAAAAATTCGGTAACCCGGGCTGAAGTCGCCATGATGATCCAGCGGTTGCTGGCGGACAGTTTATGATAAAAGGGAAGCGGGGGAACCGGCACGCCATGGTGAAAAGGTTGGTAGCAAGAATAATGGCAGCATTGTTCGTATTGATGATGCTGGAATCCGTAACGGTGAATTTGATTTGGGCGGCATCTGCCGCCCCCTCTGCGGAGGGGAAGAACACCCGCAACGTCGCCTTGAACGCAAAGGTGACAGCTTCGGGACAATGCAATAGCAATGAGGGCGGCAAAAATGCCGTCGATGGCGACGCCACCACAAAATGGTGCGAAAACTCCAGCGGTGCAGGCAAATGGCTGAAACTGGATTTGGGCAAGGTGTATACGATTAACGAATGGGTTGTATACAATGCAGCCTTCAGTGAATCCGGCAACGTTCCTTTCTGGAATACGAAGGATTTCCGCCTGCAAAAAAGTGTGGACGGCAAGAAGTGGGAAACTGTCGATGCCGTAAGAAACAATGTGCAAACCGTTGTCGACCGCTATGTACCGGCATTTTCCAGCCGTTATGTCAGATTTTATGTGGAGCGCGGGGCACATGACAATAATACGGCGCGGCTGTATGAGCTCGAATTATACGGAGTGGACGAAGGGCAGGAACCTGATGATCCCGCGACCAACAAGCTGCCGGTGGATTATGTAGATCCGTTCATCAACACACTCGGCGACAACGGGCAGACGAATCCTGGACCTTCCACGCCGTTCGGTCTCGTTTCGCTGGGGCCTGACGGGGATGGCGGAGCTTTCAGCGGTTATTATTATCAGGATAAAAACTTAAAAGGCTTCTCACATCTGCGTTTCAGCGGCGTTGGCTGCAGCGGCGGGGGCGGCAATATTTTGATGATGCCGGAAACCCGTACCTTTACGAATAACAGCGGTGAATACAAGCAGAAATACGATAAAAACAGCGAACAGGCCTCTCCTGGTTACTATGGTGTGGAACTGACTTCCGGAGTCCATGCCGAGCTTACGACCTCGGACAATGTCGGTTTCCACCGCTACACGTTCCCGGCCAATGAGGCGGACGGCTCTGTGCTCGTTGATCTTTCCAACTCCTATGCGGGCATGCTTGACGCCAATCTGACCGTGGAAAACAATAACGAAATTTCGGGCATGATCCAGTCCAAAAACGTGTGCGGATACGGCAATTACAAGCTGTACTATTCCATTCAGTTTGACCATGATTTTGCATCATACACCTCGTGGAAAGGCACCGATAATGGAGCTGTACCTCAGCGCAGCGGCTCCAACACTGGAGTTTGGCTGGACTTCGATACACAGAACAATAAAGTGATTCAAGCCAAGGTTGGCATTTCACCAATCAGTGTGGAGCAGGCGAAGTCTGAGCGCGACCACGATATTGCGGACTGGGATTTTGATGCACAGCACCAGAAAGCGCGCGGAATGTGGAGCGACGTGCTTAACAAGATCGAAATTACGGATAACGATGAAAAGGAAAAGACTATTTTCTATACACAGCTTTATCATATGTTCCTGCATCCGAAAAACGTAACCAGCTCGAACGGCGAGTTCCGGGCGGGCAGGGATGAAAATACGATCCGCAATACGTCGGAGTTTGGCGACGGTTTTGAATACTACAGCGGCTGGTCGACCTGGGATGATTTCCGGAAGTACCCGCTGTACTCCATCTTAGAGCCGAAGAAATACGAGAACATGGTAAAATCGCTCGTTGATCTTTATAAAACGAGAGGCTCTTACACTCAATATGGCGACGGCTATTGGCCAAGCCCGACGGTAAGAAATGAGTTTAACGGTGCCGTCATTCTGGATGCTTATTCCAAAGGCTTTACAGATTTTGATGCGTATACGGCGCTGGAAGGCATGGCTGTGGATACCGATCATTATGTGTACAGTGACAATGATGTTTCCGGCAAGCTGGAAAGAGCCTACAGCGCATATTTTCCCATGAAGCTTGCGGAAATGCTCGGCGACAAGGACACCTATGCGAAATACAGGGACATTGCCTTGTCCTATAAAAAGCTGTGGAATCCGGATCAGGTGGACGAGAAGGGCGAAAAACGCGGTTTCTTCACGCCAAATGCCCGCAATGTGTCAGCCTCGGAAATTACGCAGGTTGATAAATATGCTTATCAAGGCAACCTGTGGCAGTACCGCTTTTTCGTATTGCAGGATATTGCCGGATTGGCCGATCTGATGGGCGGCATCCGTGAAATGGCGGGCGAACTGCTGCATTTCTTCGAAATTAACGAATATATGGCAGTCAATGAAACCGCCCCACTCGATGCTCCTTACCTGTTTAACTATTTGCGCATGCCTTATTTGACGCAATATTATGCAAGGGAGTATACAACAGAGGTTGTCACGCAGAACTACCATAACCACGGCCGCTATGCGTTTCCGATCAAGTCGCGGGTTTACCGCGATGATCCGGAAGGGTATTTGCCGACGATGGATGACGACGCCGGTGCGATGGCTTCCTGGTACGTGTACAGCGCCATGGGCATCTATCCGGGGAATCCGGGTGAAGCGATGTTCCTGATCGGCTCGCCGATCTTCTCGGAAGTGAAGCTGCATTTGGACAACGGCAATACCTTTACGATTAAAGCAAATAATGTTTCGAGCGACAACCGCTTTATCCAGAGCGCCGAACTGAACGGCGCGAACTTCGATCAAGCCTGGATTCGCTATGGGGATATCATGCAGGGCGGTACCCTCGAATTTTCCATGGGCTCCGTGCCGAATACGTCCTGGGGTGCTTCCAAGGCAGCGATGCCGCCGGCAACGGATTACTCGACAGAGGTCGATAACAACCTGATCCGTCAGGATCTGATTGCGGAAAAATCGGAATGGAAGTATTTGGACAAAGGCAAATATGCCGGCGAAGGCTGGACAACCCTGAATTTTGACGACAGCTCCTGGGCTGCGGGACGGGCCGTGCTCGGATATGACAACAAAGGGTTTGCGAATACGGTAGTCAGCTATGGCCCGGACGGGAATAACAAATATCCAACCACCTATTTCCGGAAAACGTTTGAGGTAAACGATCTGCAGGATATCACGAAATTGGAAGCCAGCCTGATCCGTGATGACGGAGCGGTTGTGTACCTGAACGGCCGTGAAATCATCCGCACCAATATGCCACAAGGAAATGTGGACTATGGCACCTATGCGAATGCAACGGTAGGTGATGAGCGGAATATGAACAGCTATGTCATTGATCCGTCTTACTTGGTTGAAGGCACCAACGTGCTTACAGCGGAGGTTCATCAGGTCAATGCCACAAGCTCGGATATCGCCTTCGAATTTAGTCTGGCAGCTGTCAAGCAGATGACAAAACCTGCCGCTCCGACCCATCCGGTCGTGGACGATGCGGCCAATACATTCGGCTGGATGAGTGTACCAGGCTATGACCAGCCAGCGGATTATGAATTCAGCACAGATGGAGGAGCGCATTGGCAAACTGCCACCTCCAATCCGCAAATCGTTGGTCCGGCGGAATATGAGGCAGGAGAGATTCAGGTAAGAGTCAAGAAGGACGAAAGCCAGGGCCGTACGACCGGCGAGGCGTTGAAATCGGACAAGGCTTATACGTCAGACATTTTGTGGGACGTCTTCGATCTGGAGGCGGACGTGAACCGTAAAGGCAATATGAAAGTAGATGTCAGCGGCACGTTGAAAGGTCAATATGTCGATTCGGCGGTAGCTGTGTTCCAGCTGATGAACGGCAGCGAGCAGGCTTGGGTATCCAACGCCGTGCCTGTCGAGACCGGAAGCTTCGATCTTTCACAGACTTTTAACGTCAATGCAAGCAATTATCAGTTGAATATTTATCTGGTGGATGAGTACAACGGCAACGTGTATGATTCGCTGTGGCTGGCCGATCCGCTCGTATCCCAGGCCGAGCCGGTGCCAGCTCCAACTCCTGATCCGGAACCGGAGCCAGATCCAGGGACACCAGGGGATGAGGAAATTGAGCCTCTTCCGCTTCCGGTGAAGGAAGAAGAACCTCCAATCGTCGAAATACCGGAGGACGGGGAGCAGCCAGGCAGCGGCGGCGTGTTTGAGTTCGAAGACCGCAGCGCATGGACTTCGGCGGTGAACACCTTTAACAACAATCCGCTGAAAACGGAATCCGGCAATGGCGGAACGGTGGTCGCCAATACCTTTACCGGCGCATGGCTCGGCTTTGAGGATGCTGATTTCGGCACTGAAGGAGTAAACCATATTGCTGTTGAGTATGATGCTCCTGCATCAAGAACGCCTGCAGACAGTGTTCTTGAAGTGAGATTGGGCGGAGTTGACGGCGAGCTTATTGGTACGGTCCAACTGCCGAACACCGGCAGCGGCTGGGGGACGTACAAGACAGCCGAGGCGAACCTGAACAAAACCTTAACCGGGACACAGGATGTGTATCTGGTTATGAAAGGCAGCACGGACAGCACCCGTCTGTACATGGGCAACTTTGACCGTTTTACATTGGATTATGTCAAAATCAGAAACGATTATACCCGTCTTGAGCTGGAAAAGTATGATCAATGGTCCACGAGTGCGAATCCCGCTAATAATGGGCCGCTGAAAACGGAAGCCGGCAAGAGCGGACAGCAGGTTGCAAATACTTTTGACGGAGCGTGGCTGGCCTATCTGAATATGGATTTTGGCAACACGGGAGTGAATCAGTTTTCGATTGAGTATGCTGGCAACACCGGCAATACTGCCGCCGACGCGGCGGTTGAGATTCGTCTCGGCGGTGTAGACGGCACCTTGGTCGGTAAAGTTGCCACTCCGCCAACCGCCAGCAGCTGGGGAACCTACGCTACGGTGACAGGCAGCCTTACACAGACCCTTACCGGAGTGCAGGATGTCTATCTCGTATTTAAGGGCACAACCGATTCGACGTACAAATACATTGGAAACTTTGATAACGCGAGCTTCTCCGCAGGCACAGCGCCTGAACAACCGCAAGAGCCGGAACAGCCTGAACAGCCTGAACAGCCTGAACAGCCGGAAGCGGATGTGACCGTACAGTTTGAAAATCGCAGCGCATGGACTTCGGCGGTCAACACGTTTAATAACAAACCGCTGAAAACGGAAAGCAACAATGGCGGCACGGTTGTGGGCAATACGTTTAATGGCGCATGGCTGACCTTTAACGATGTCGACTTTGGCACCAAGGGGAAAAATGATGTGGAGATCGTGTATGACGCGCCTTCGCAAAAAGCTCCGGCCGACGTGACAGCAGAAATCCGCCTGAACGATGAGAACGGCGAGCTTGTCGGTACGGTCAATCTGCCGAATACCGGCAGCGGCTGGGGAACATACAAGGCCACCAGCGCCAAGCTGGACCGGACGCTCAGCGGTGCGCAAACAGTTTGTGTCGTCTTCAAAGGTTCGACCACCTCAGGCCTGAGGTATGTCGGCAACCTGGACAGCATGACTTTCTCCGCGGCTGAATAAGTGGCGGGTCATATAATGATTTATCAAGGGACGTCCCAGTGGGTTTTATTAACCTGGGGCGTCCTTTTTTTGTTGTTGAGAGCTTACGGGCACGGATCTTGAGTAGCTGCGGCCCCTATTGGTGCAACATGTCCCTTTTAATCTTAGTTGAAAGGACCCTATTGTCCTTATTTAGATGAAACCGGGTGTTTTTAAAGGCTGGCCGGACTCAGGAGGCTTTATTAAAGCCGTGAGGGGGTGCCGCAGCAGAAAAATTGCCAAATAAGTGCATACAGGTCCGCTTAATGGTCAAAATCACTCGGAAATTGAAGAATAAGGGCGCTGGAGTCCGTCCATCGGTCTGTCCAAATAAATTCTAATTTTTTGCGTATGCTACACATTGGCGGGGGCGGATTTTTTTGACGATTTCAGACAGTATAAATTTTGGAGCTTCGGCATCCTGAGATCGCAAGAAAAATCTTCGCTAAACGCGGTCTGGCTTTTTTGAAAGTGCGTCGATTGACGTTTTTCTACGGGGCCTGCAAAACTGAGGAATGAGGGATGGCATGTGGGTGAGAAGAACATTTTAGCCTATTTTAAAAGTCCGGAGGAGGCGCAGGCTGCGGCAAAAAAGCTGGAGGCCCTGCGAGTGGTTGACATGTCTATCGATCGTTTCAGTAGATATCCGGGGGCCGATCCTGCGAATGATCTGCCAACCCTGGCGGGAAATTTCGGCAGTCTCTCCTCGCTGGTGCATGGCGGAGATTTTACGAACAGCTCCTCCGGTATCCTGGCAGCGGCCGACCCTTCAGCCAGCGGCATGAGCGACGGCGGACAAGGTGGACCGACAGGCAGGGATATCCTGCTGACAGCGGTCGTGGATGAGTCGGTTCATCATCAGGCGCTTTCTATAGTAGAACAGACCGGCGGCATGATATAACACACCATTCAAGCAGTAACGCATGGAAAGGAGATAAGTGTAATGCCAACGAACAAACGGTATGATAAAGTGTTTACGAAAACGGAGAAAATGAAGATTATGAGTTCAGCCAAAAATGAGGACGTGGAATTTTCGGCTGAACGGGCTGATCACGATGACGTGGAGGCGCTGCGCCGCAGCGAGGCCGCCGACCACCGCCAGGAGCGTGTGTTGACGGACCCGGTCAAGAACAAGGAGACAAAGCTTTGACATGAGATAGCTTTTCCGTTTCTTTTATTGATTAAAAAGGTCGAGAACAGCGGAGCTGCAGCTGTTCTCGACCTTTTGCCTGCCCAGGAATCGCAGAAGTTCCTTTTGACCGCGATTTCTTCTGATAGTAGGTGTGCGTACGCACGCAGCAGCGGAGAGGACGAAGCAATTCCGGAAAAGCGGAGCGGTCGCCTTTGGCCCGAAGGGTCAACAGCGATTGTAGGAATGCTTCGTTCTCGGAGCGTCTTCGGAGCGTCTCACACCATCAAAAGGTAGCACCAATGAGTCAATGAAACCTATGCGATTCCCTCTTTTGAACTCGTATACGCATGTATAGTACAATAAGCTCTATGTATGCAGACGAGGAGGAAGAAAGATAGATGTTATGGCATGAGCTTACAATTCATACTACGGAGGAAGCGGTAGAGATGATCTCCAACTTCCTGCACGAAGCCGGGGCAGGCGGTGTGTCCATCGAAGAGTCCGGAACCTTGAACAAGGAGCGGGATACATCCTATGGCCAATGGTATGAACGGCCCTTGAACGACATCCCCGAAGGCCGGGCGGTTATTAAGGGATATTTTAACGAGGAGACGGACCTCAACGAAATTCAGCGGGAGCTTGAGCCCCGGATCGAGCAGTTGAGAACGTTCGACATTGATCCAGGGAGCTACAGCTTTGAGCAGCGCACGGTCGACGAGGATGAATGGGCCGACGCCTGGAAGCAATATTTCAAGCCGCAGCGTGTATCAGAGCGTCTGACCATCAAGCCGACCTGGGAGGATTACGAGCCGGTGAGCGCAGCGGAGCAGATCATTGAGCTTGATCCGGGCATGGCGTTCGGGACGGGAACACATCCAACCACTTCCTTGTGCCTGCGAACACTTGAATCGGTCATCAAAGGCGGCGAGGAGGTCATTGACGTCGGCACGGGCTCGGGCATTCTGGCCATTGGCGCCGTCAAGCTGGGCGCGAAGCATGTGCTTGCACTTGACCTCGATCCGGTGGCTGTATCCAGCGCGCAGGCCAATACGAGCCTGAACGGGCTGGAGCAGCAAATTACAGTAAAGGAAAGCGATCTGCTATCCGTGCTGGACGGCAATGACCCTTCCCTCGGCGTGAAGCTGCCCGTTAAAATTGTAGTAGCCAATATTCTGGCCGAAATCATTCTGTTGTTCATTGAGGATGTGTACAATGCACTGGAGCCAGGCGGCATTTATATCGCATCAGGCATTTGGAAGAACAAGGAGCAGGTTGTGGAAGAAGCGCTGACGGCTGCAGGCTTCACCATTGAGGACAAACATCGTGATGAAGACTGGATCGCGTTTGTAGCGAGGAAGGGCTGACGATGGACTTTCTGAACAGTTTTTTCCGCTTTCGTCTTGAGGAGCTGCCGTTCGTTCTGCTGACTCTGATAATCGCGTTTACCGTGCATGAATTTGCGCACGCCTATTTTGCCAACAAATTCGGCGATCCCACGGCCAAGCTGCTCGGACGGGTGACGCTCAATCCGGCGGTTCATCTGGACGTGCTCGGCACACTGCTGCTCATCATTGCAGGCTTCGGCTGGGCGAAGCCGGTGCCGGTGAACCGTGACAATTTCAGCCGCCCCCGTCTGATGGGCATTGTCGTATCCGCCGCCGGTCCGTTAAGCAATCTGCTGCTTGCTTTTCTGTCGACCCTCATTTATTTTGCGGTTGTGCATTGGGGCATGTCCGGCCTGGATTCCAACCCGCGCGTATTTGATGCGGTCCGGATCTTTTTCAACTACATGATCTCCCTGAACTTGCTTTTATTTTTGTTCAATCTTATCCCGCTTCCTCCGCTGGACGGATACAGAATTTTGGAGGACATCGCTCCGACACCATTACGGCGCAAGCTGCAGCAGTTCGAGCAGTGGTCCATTTTTATATTCCTGCTGATCCTTGTGCTGCCGCCGGTGCAGGCGGTGACCATCACACCGCTGTATGGGCTGGTAAATTCCATTGCACAAGGGTTCGCGAGCTTTGCAATGTTAATTTTTCAATAATCGGGAGCCTGGGGGCTCCTTTTTTGTTGGGCTTGACCAGCTTTGTGGCATGATAAGGTATGGCCTTTCATCCGTAAAAGATGTAAGATATAATTTTGGATACGGGTTTTGGATACGTGTTACAAGAAAGCAAAGCAATTCAGGGAGGAACCGGAGCGATGCAGCGCTATTTTATTCCGCCTGAGCAGTTTCAGGAGACAAGCGTCATCATTACAGGCGAAGACGCCCGCCATATCGGCAAGGTGATGCGCGGACGTCCCGGCGACAAGGTCATCGTCAGCGACGGCTTTGCGCGCGAAGCGCTCGCGGAAATTGAACACATAGAACAGGACCGTGTCACCGCGGCGATTATTGAGATGCTTGAAATGACTTCGGAGCCGCGCGTTAAGGTCACCATTGCACAGAGTCTGCCCAAGGGTGACAAGATGGAAACGGTGATCCAGAAATGTACGGAGATCGGGGCACATGCTATTGTTCCTTTCCTGTCCGCCCGTACGGTGGTGCAGTATGATGCCAAAAAGGAAGGCAAAAGGCTCGACCGCTGGCGCAAAATCGCCAAGGAGGCCGCCGAGCAAAGCCACCGCAACCGCATCCCCGACATCGCCGCCCCTCTTTCCTGGAAAGAGCTGCTGGCGTCTTTTGCGGGGTATGATCTGGTATGCTATTGTTATGAAAAAGAGCATGGACGCCAGCTGCGCGACGTGATCGCTCCTTTTATGGAACAGAGCAGGCAGCATGGGGAACAGCCCCGGATTCTGCTTGTTGTTGGACCGGAGGGAGGCTTTACCGAGGAGGAGAGTCTGGCTGCCGAGAATGTGGGAGCCCGTTCTACCGGTCTGGGACGGCGTATTTTGCGCGCCGAGACGGCAGGTATGGCGGCGCTGACATGTATACTATATGAATCAGGAGAAATGGGAGGGAATTGACATGCCGTCCGTGGCATTTTATACGCTTGGCTGCAAAGTCAACTTTTATGATACAGAAGCGATCTGGCAGCATTTCAAAAAAGAGGGCTACGAGCAGGTTGACTTTGAAGAGCAGACAGCCGATGTTTACTTGATTAATACCTGCACCGTAACGAATACGGGAGACAAGAAGAGCCGCCAAATTATCCGGCGTGCGATCCGCCGCAATCCGGATGCGGTGATCGCCGTAACCGGCTGTTATGCGCAGACCTCACCTGCCGAGATTATGGACATCCCCGGCGTGGACCTGGTCATCGGCACACAGGACCGTGATAAAATTTTGCCATATGTACAACAGATTCAGGAGTCCCGCCAGCCGATCAACGCAGTGCGCAACATTATGAAAACACGCGTGTTTGAAGAGATGGACGTTCCCGATTTTGCGGACCGTACCCGCGCTTTTCTGAAAATTCAGGACGGCTGCAACAATTTCTGCACCTTCTGCATTATTCCATGGTCGCGCGGGCTGTCCCGCAGCCGTGAACCGCAAAGCATCATCAAGCAGGCGCGCCAGCTTGTGCAGGCAGGCTACAAGGAAATCGTGCTGACAGGCATTCATACCGGCGGCTACGGCGACGATATGGAGAATTACGGCTTGTCTGATCTGCTGTGGGATCTTGAAAAGGTGGACGGGCTGGAGCGCATCCGCATCAGCTCCATCGAAGCGAGCCAGATTGACGAGAAAATGCTGGATGTGCTGAACCGCTCCGGCAAGCTTGTACGCCATTTTCACATCCCGCTGCAGGCCGGGGACGATACCGTGCTGAAACGGATGCGCCGCAAATATACAACCGAAGAGTTTTATAACAAAATGCTGATGATCCGCAAGGCGATGCCGGATGTGGCGATAACGACGGACGTCATCGTCGGCTTTCCGGGCGAAACGGACGAAATGTTCCGCAACGGCTATGAGCTGATGAAGAAAATCGGTTTCTCGGAAATGCATGTCTTCCCTTATTCCAAACGCAGCGGCACACCGGCAGCCCGGATGGAGGATCAGGTGGACGAGGAAGTGAAAAATGCGCGTGTGCACGAGCTGATCGACCTTTCCGAGCAGATGCAGCTTGCCTATGCGCAGAAGTTCGTAGGCCAGGTGCTTGAAGTGATTCCGGAGGGACAGCCTAAGGGCTCCGAAGGAAAAGGTCTGCTGCACGGCTACAGCGACAACTATATCCAGATGGTGTTCGAAGGCTCCCCGGATATGAACGGCAAGGTCGTCCGCGTCAAAATGACCGCAGCGGGCGTCAACGAAAGCAGAGGTCAGCTCGTCCGTGTCATGGAGGCAGGTCTGCCAACCGCGCTGTAAGAACCGGTCATCAGGCATTCTGAATTACAGAAGAGACTGCAAGGATTTCGTCTTTCCGTCTTCCGGAGGATGAAATCCTTGTTCTACAAAGAGAAAGGGGAACTAGAGATGGCCGCCAGAAAAGAGATATCCGCAGGAGGCGTTGTATACCGCCGCCACGAGGATGGAGCGCTCGAAATCCAGCTTATTACAGACCGATACGGCAAAATATCGCTGGCTAAAGGCAAGATGGAGCCGGGCGAGACGGTCGAGCAGACCGCGCTGCGCGAGATTTTGGAGGAAACCGGAATTACGGGCCGCATTGCGGATAAAGTCGATATCATTGCTTATACCTACCCGCATGCGGAATACGGCGAAGTGGACAAAGAGGTCCATTATTATCTGGTTGAAGCCGTGGACGGTACACTGAAGGCCCAGGAGGAAGAAATCAAGGGCGTTGAGTGGTACGAGCCGCAGGCTGCCTGGCGCAGACAGAGAGAGGGCGGCTACGACAACAATGACGCCATTCTGCGCAAGGGGCTTGCCCTGCTCAACATCAGCGTGCAGTAGGCGGCACAGTCGGCAGGGAGCCCATTCGCTCCCAGAACGGCAAATAGCATAAAGGCAGAACGGCAAGGGAGCAGATCACATTGAACAAGGTTTGCGCATGGGCGATCTGTGCTCCCGCGCCGGAGGACATCCAGGCGGCCGCCTGTGCCAACTGGTCGATAAAAGGCATGAACAGGAGCGCGCCGGCAATGTTGAGCCCGGTGTGAGACCAGGCTACAAAGTGACCCGCACGACTTCCGCCAAGGGCGGCGATCAGAGCGGTGACACAGGTGCCGACATTGGAGCCGATCACGATGCCGATGCCGACCTCCACCGGGAGCGCACCTGCCGCCGCCAGGCTGATGGCGGTGCCGATGACGGCGGCGCTGCTGTGGATGATGGCCGTCAGGCAGGCGCCAGCGGTGAAGGCCCACCACATGCTGTCCCCGGAGCGTTCAAGGAACCAGCGGAACATGCCGGCATCGCTGACCCAGGGGCCGATGGCCTGCATGACCCGGATGCCGCCGAGCAGCAGGGCGAAGCCGGCGCAGGCAAGGCTGGCATATTGAAAGGCAAGCAGCTTAGACGGCGGTTTGGTACGGAAAGGGGCTTCCCGCTCCACGATGATGACGGACACGGCCCAGGCCAGCAGCGAAATTATAAGCAGGGGCATGGCCCATCGACCAAGCTGCAGGCTGAGCAGCTCGGTCGTGACGACAGTGCCGATGTTCGTGCCCAGGATAATGCCGAGCGTGCGTCCGTAGGTGAGCAGTCCGGCGTTGACAAGCCCGATGGTCAACACGGTGACGGCCGTGCTGCTTTGCAGCAGAGCGGTAAGGCCTGAGCTGAAGAGAAGCCCTTTCAAGGGAGAAGCTGTGGCGCGGTTCAGCCAGCTGGACAGCAGCGGCCCGCCCAATTGCCGGAGCGCGGCTTCCATCAGCTTCATTCCCCCAAGGAAAACGAGCAGACCGCCTGACAGAGGAAGTATAATATGAAAGAACACGGAGAAATCTCCTTTCCGATCCAATTCGTTGTTCTGATTGAAAAAAACGGCTATATCACGTATATGCGGCAGTGTGGACAACCATGACAGGTTAAATGAGTGAACATACCGGAAAGCGGCACAGGCGCCGCTTTCTGCAAATAGAGGAGTGTAATGCAATGGCATCAGTTATATTGGAGCGCGGCCGCAGGAAAAGGCTGGAGCAGGGGCATCCCTGGATTTTCAAAAATGAAATTGCATCCGTGGAAGGCGAGCCGTCTCCTGGAGAAGTGGTTGCAGTGCTGAATCACCAGGGACGTTTCCTGGCGTCCGGCTATTATAATCCCGCTTCACAAATTACCGTACGGGTGGTGTCCTATCAGCCGCTGGAGCGGATGGACAAGGCGTTTTTCGCGGATCGGTTCCGCGAATGCCTGAAGCACCGCCAGCGCTTTATTCCAGAGGGGGATGCTTACAGGCTGGTGTACGGGGAGGCGGATTTTCTGCCAGGTCTGATCGTGGACCGTTTTAAGGATGTGCTGGTGGTTCAACTGCTTACGCTGGGCATGGACTGCTGCCGGGAGGAGATCACCGAAGCGCTTGTCGAGGTGTTCGGGCCTGCCGGGATCTATGAACGCAGCGATGTGTCCATACGTGAGCTTGAAGGGCTGGAGCAGCGCAAAGGCCCGCTTTACGGTGAATGCCCGCGCCATGTAACCGTGACGGAGAACGGGCTGCTCATCAAGGTGGATATCGTGGAAGGGCAGAAGACAGGCTACTTCTTTGACCAGCGCGAGAACAGAGCTGCCATCGCTCCGCTCATGAAGGGATGGGGGGCAAGAAGCGGCATTACGCTGCAGATGGTCGAGGCCGACGGACAACAGGTGCAAAGACCTGTCAATAAAAGCGGCAAAGTCGTTGAATTCCCGTACTGGGACGGAGCGACAGTGCTGGAATGCTTCTCCCATACGGGAAGCTTCACCTTGAATGCCTGCAAATTCGGAGCCAAAAAGGTCACCTGCCTCGATATTTCAGAGCATGCCATTGAGAGTGCGCGGGAAAACGTGCGGTTGAACGGCTTTGAGGACCGGGTCGAATTTGTGGTCGAAGACGCGTTCAAGTACCTGCGGGAGCAGGTCAAGGGGACGGAGGAGCGTTACTTACGCGCGGAGGCGGGGCAGAAGAAGGTCGATACCTCCAAGCCGATTGTGGGCGGAGGCCGGACCTTTGACGTTGTTATTCTGGACCCGCCGGCGTTTGCGAAAACGAAAAGCGCCGTCAAGGGCGCGAGCCGAGGATATAAGGACATCAATCTGCACGGCATGAAGCTTGTCAATGAAGGCGGTTTTCTCGTCACTGCAAGCTGCTCCTACCATATGCGCCCGGACCTTTTTCTGGATACGATTCAGGAGGCGGCGGCGGACGCCGGCAAGATTCTGCGGCTTGTAGAATGGCGTACTGCAGGCAAAGACCATCCGCAAATTTTGGGGGTAGAGGAAGGCCATTACTTGAAATTTGCCGTCTTTGAGGTGCGGAGCCGCGCCCGGATGTAGTCATCAAGCACCCTTTGAAAGGCAGGCTACCGTCTGTTTACTCAAGGGGTTTTTTGCCTTGTTTTTTATCCAAACATACGTTCCTTTGGAAGCAGTTGTGCTATACTTATAGTTATTTAAACGAACTGCCGCATGCTGTTATGCGTCAAGCCTTACATCACCAGGCAGCATGCTGAAATAGAGTTGGAGGGTGAATGCTGATGTCACTCCGTTTTTTGATCGGCCGCTCGGGCAGCGGCAAAACGACACGGATTCGCGAGGAAATCATTGGGGAGCTAAAGGAACAGCCGCAGGGCAAGCCGCTTATCCTGCTTGTCCCGGAACAGGCAACCTTCCATACGGAGCATGATCTGCTGTCGTCGCGTGAGATCAAGGGAAGCGTGCGCGCCCAGGTGCTGGGCTTCCGCCGGCTCGCCTACAGAGTCATGCAGGAGACAGGAGGTGTAGCGCGAACCCCCGTGACGGAAGAAGGCAAAAAAATGCTGCTTTATAAAATCGTGCGCCGCAGGAAGGACGAACTGCAGGTGTTCCGTGATTCGGGCGACCAGCTCGGCTTTGTTGACCGTCTGAACGCCTTGTTTACTGAATTTAAAAGGTACGGGGAGAATCCTGCTTCCCTGCCGGAGCAGCTGGGGCGGATACAGGGAGAGTCAGGTTCACCGATCCTGGGCAGCAAGATTCAGGATATATTGACCCTCTACCGGGACTTCGAGCAGGAGCTGGCCCCCTTGTATCTGGATGGCGAGGATACGATGATGCGTCTGGCCGCACAGATTCCGCACTCTTCCTGGCTGGACGGTGCCAACGTCTGGCTGGACGGTTATCGTGGATTTACGCCGCAGGAATATAAAGTGATCGAGCAGCTGCTGCTGTCTTCCGTTTCCCTGACGGTGTCCCTGACGCTGGACCGGGCATATGCGCCTGACCGTCTGCCGCATGAGCTGGACCTGTTTCATCCGACGGCGTCGGTATATGTGAAGCTGCAGGGCATGGCACGGGAGCGGGGCATAGACGTCCGTGTTGAAGCGCTGCAGCCTCAGACTTTGCCGCGCTTCGCCTCCAGTCCCGAACTGGCTCATCTGGAAGCCGGATTTGACCGGCGCACAGTCTGGGCATCCACTGAGCCCCCGGCCGGCATCGAGCTGTATGCCGCCGCCGACCGCCGCGCCGAGCTGGGAGGGGCGATCCGCGAAATGAGGCGGCTGGCGCGCGAGGAAGGGATACGCTACCGCGACATGGCCGTGTTCGTCCGCAATCCTGCCGATTATGAGCATCTGCTGGAGCCACTTTTCGCAAAATATGAGGTTCCGCTCTTCATTGACCAGAAACGGGATATTTTGCATCATCCACTGGTTGAATTTGTGCGTGCTTCTCTCGATATCGTACGCAGACGCTGGCGCTATGAGGACGTGTTCAGGGCGGTAAAGACCGACCTGCTGCTCCCGCCGGACGGGAGTGTGACCCGTGACTTCATGGACGAACTGGAGAATTATGTGCTGGCCTGCGGTATTCAGGGCAGCCGTTGGACGGACGGCACTCCCTGGCAGGCCGTGCCAAACCTGTCGCTTGAAATGGATGAAACCGAGCGGGTTCAAGCCCGCGATGAAACGCTGGAACGGATGGAGCGGTGCCGGGCTGCTGTAGTTGTGCCGCTGCACGCTTTCGAAAAAAGGATGTCCAGGGCCAAAACCGCCAGAGAGCAATGTGAGGCGGTGTACCGCCTGCTGGAGGACGCGGATATAGGCAGCAAGCTGGACCGGATGATTAGTTATGCGCAAGAGCAGGGTGAACCGGAGCGTGCGCGGGAGCACAGCCAGATCTGGGACGCCGTGCTCGAGCTGCTGGATCAGATCCATGAGATGGTGGGCGAGGAGAAGCTGCCGTTCGAGCTGTTCGCAGGCATGCTGGAAACGGGGCTGGCCGAATACCGCTTGGCTCTTATTCCGCCCGCGCTGGATCAGGTGCTGGCAGGAAGCCCTGACCGTACCCGGGTCAGCGGCATTCAGTATGCTTTTCTGCTAGGCGTGAACGAAGGCGTCATGCCCGCCGTGCCGCAGGAGGAGGGCGTGCTCAGCGAGGAGGAGCGAAGCAGGTTGTCCGAGCAGGGAATCGCGCTTGCTCCGGATGTGACGCGCATGCTGCTGGATGAGCGTTTTCTCGCCTATACGGCGATGACCACGGCGGGACGCAAGCTGTGGGTCAGCTACCCGGTCGCCGATGAAGAGGGCAGGACACTGTTGCCGTCGGAATACATCAGATATTTGCGTCTGATGTTCAGAGGGCTGAAGGAAAAGCCGCTGCTGAGCCAGCCGCTGCCGGGAGCGGACTGGATGGCTCAGGCAGAATATGCGCAGCATGCACCTGAGGCGCTGTCCCAGTTGATCGTGCAGCTGCGGCAGTGGTTGCGCGGCGCGGACATAGCTGAACTGTGGTGGGAGGTCTACAACTGGTATGCAGGTGGCAGCGGAGAGAACCGTGTGAAGCTGGAAATCCTGCTGACCTCCCTGTTCTATGAAAACCGGGCTCAGCCGCTGCGGCAGGAGACGAGCCGGGTTCTGTACGGCAAGCGGTTGCGGACTAGCGTATCGCGGATGGAGCGTTTTGTGGCCTGTCCATTTTCGCATTTCGCGTCCCACGGGCTGAAGC
Organism: Paenibacillus enshidis; assembly: GCF_042136365.1. Classification (NCBI taxonomy): domain Bacteria; kingdom Bacillati; phylum Bacillota; class Bacilli; order Caryophanales; family Paenibacillaceae; genus Paenibacillus; species Paenibacillus enshidis. The sequence goes on from NZ_JBHHMI010000003.1 coordinate 134,860, forward strand.
TGAAGGAACGGCAGGTCTATAAGCTGAAGGCGCCGGACATCGGTCAGCTGTTTCACGCGGCCCTGGGGAATATGGCGGCTCGCCTGAAAGCAGACAACCGCAGCTGGGGCAGTCTCAGTTCGGAGGAATGCCGGCGTGAAGCGGAGGCGACGGTTGACCAGCTGGCACCGCGGCTGCAGGGCAAAATTTTGCTGAGCTCGAAGCGTTACGGTTATATTTTCCGCAAACTGAAGGATGTCGTCAGCCGGGCTTCCCTCATTCTGGGCGAGCATGCCCGCAGGGGAAGCTTTGAACCGCTCGGCCTCGAGCTGGATTTCGGTCCGGGCAAGGAGCTGCCTCCGCTGACGTTTGAACTGGAGAACGGCGTGGTTATGGAAGTGATCGGCCGCATTGACCGGGTCGATGTGGCGGAAGGTGAAGAGGGCCTGCTGCTGCGGGTCATTGACTATAAATCAAGCCATAAAGATCTAAAGCTGCACGAGGTCTATTATGGTCTTGCCCTGCAGATGCTGACTTATCTGGACGTGTTGTTGGAAGGAGCGGAGGAATGGCTGGGTGAACCCGCCTACCCGGCAGGTACCCTGTATTTCCACGTTCATAATCCGCTGCTGCAATCCGCCAACGGCATGAGCGCCGGGCAGGCCGGGCAGGAGCTGCTGAAACGGTTCAAGATGAAGGGCCTGCTGCTGGCCGACCGTGACGTCATATCCAAAATGGATGCGGAGCTGGACAAAGGCCATTCGGCCATTTTGCCCGTGGCGGTCAAGGCGGATGGCGGCTTTTACAGCAGCGCGGCGGTGGCGAGTCCGGAGCAGTGGAAATCGCTGCTGTCCGCCGTGCGCAGCAATATCCGGAATATCGGAACACGGATGACGGAAGGTGAGGTTGATATCGTTCCCTACCGTATCCAGCAGGAGACCGCCTGCGATTTTTGCTCCTACAGATCTGTATGCCAGTTCGACGATAGCCTGGAAGGGAGCAGGTACAAGCATTTGGCGAAGCCGGGAAAAGAACAGCTGTGGGACATGCTGAACAACAATCATGAAGGAGGGAGGACGTAGTGATGCACATACCAAAGCCGGAAGGCAGCTTCTGGAGCGACGAGCAGTGGCAGGCCATCGTGCAGTCCGGTGACGACATGCTGGTGGCTGCTGCGGCAGGCTCAGGCAAAACTGCGGTGCTGGTCGAACGGATTATCCGCAAAATCGCCGATCCCGAACTTGGCTTCAGTGTAGACCGGCTGCTGGTGGCAACCTTTACGAAGGCCGCCGCCTCCGAAATGCGCCACAGAATCCGCGAGGCGCTGGAACGCGCGCTGGAGGACAATCCAGGAAGCGACCATCTGCTGCGTCAGCTGTCGCTGCTCGGAAGGGCGTCCATCACGACGCTTCATTCGTTCTGCATGGAGGTCATCCGGCGCCACTATCAGTCCATTCCGCTCGATCCCGGCTTCCGGATCATGAATGAGCATGAAACGGAGCTGATGCGGCAGGAGCTGCTGGAAGAGCTGTTCGAGGAGAAATACGGCGCACACCCTGATGGCAGCGTATTCCGCATGATGGTGGACTGGTTCAGCGGAGAGCGGACCGATGACGCGGTGTACGGGCTGGTGCAGCGGTTGTATGATTTCTCCCGGAGCCACCCCTGGCCGGAGCATTGGCTGCGGGAGACGGCGGCTGCCTTCCGTGTAGGCAGTGTGGCCGATCTGGGGACGACTTCCTGGGCTTCCAGCATTACCACCGATGCGCGGCTTGAGCTGCGCGGCGTGCACAGTCTGCTGGAGCAGGCACACAGCCTGGCTATGCAGCCGGGAGGGCCTGCGCCTTATGCGCTCACACTTGCGGAGGAAATGCAAATGGTAGCGGAGCTTCAGCAGGCGCTCCAGCTTGAGCCTTGGGAACGGTTGTATGAACGGTTTCAAACCGCAGCCTTCGGCAAACTGAAGCCTGTCAAAAAGGATCAGACTGATCCGGAGCTGCAGGAACGCGTCAAATCGCTGCGGGACCGGGCCAAAAAAGCTCTGACCGACCTGAAATCATCCCTTTTCGGACGGCCGCCGGAGCAGTTTCTGGCCGAACTGAACGAGGCTGCCCCGCTGATGGAGGAGCTTGCGGAAACCGTCATTGCGTTCGGGGAGAGGTTCCGCAGGGAAAAGCAAGGAAAGGGTCTCGTCGATTTCGGAGATCTGGAGCATTATTGCCTGCACATCTTGCGGCATCCGGATTCAACGCCGGAAGAGCTGCTGCCTTCGGATGCGGCACTGGAGTATCAGGCCCGGTTCGACGAGGTGCTGCTGGATGAATACCAGGACACGAACACGGTCCAGGAGGACATCGTACGCCTGCTGGCACGCTCGCAGCCCGGGAACCGCTTTATGGTGGGGGACGTCAAGCAGAGTATTTACCGTTTCAGACTGGCTGAGCCTGGCCTGTTCCTGGATAAGTACCGCCGTTTCGGCGAGCAGGCCGAACCTGGATTGCTGATTGATCTGGCTCGCAATTTCCGCAGCCGCCGCGAGGTGGTGGATGCGGTCAATCTGCTGTTCCGTCAGATCATGAGCGCCGATGTGGCCGAGATTGATTACGATGAGCGGGCCGAGCTGGTGCACGGAGCGGACTTTCCGGAGACTTCTGCAGACAGTGTCAGCCCTTATCAGCCAGAGCTGATTCTGATTGATAAAGGAGCAGCGGGTTCATCTGTTCAGACGGATGAAATTGATGAGGAGACAGCCACCCCGGAAGAAGAGCTGGCCGAACTGGAAACGGCGCAGCTGGAGGCACGGCTGATCGCAAGCCGCATCAGGGAATTTGTCGGGGATACCGGAACGGCTTTGCAAGTGTATGACAAGGGGCTCAAAACGATGCGGCCTGCCGGCTACGGCGATATCGTCATTCTGCTGCGCTCGGCGGCGGTATGGGCTCCGCTGCTGGTGGAGGAGCTGCGGCTGGCCGGTATTCCGGCAGCAGGGGAGCAGACGAAGGGTTTCTTCAAGGCGACCGAGGTGGAGGTGATGCTGTCCCTGCTGCATGTTATCGATAACCCGCGGCAGGACATCCCGCTTGCGTCTGTACTTCGTTCGCCCATCGTCGGCCTGACGGAGGACGAACTGGCGCGGATCAGGGTGAAGCGCCCTAACGGCTCATTTTATGACGCGGTTATGGCGGCTGCGGACGGGAATGCCAAAGCGATGGCGGCGGCCACCGTGGAAGCGGCGGCTGCCGGAGAAGGCAGGCGCGAGGCAGCGGAGAGCCACGGGGCGGCTGAATCTGTGACGGAGGCGGCACAGGAACAGGGGAGCGACCCTGCCGAAACAAGAATGCTAGTGCTTCTGCAACGCTTCCTGAACCGGCTTGAAGTCTGGAGGCAGGAAGCGGTTCAGGGCAGTCTCAGCAGCCTGATCTGGCGGGTATATGAAGACACTGGCTATCTGGATTGGAACGGAGGTCTGCCTGGAGGTGTGCAACGCCAGAACAACCTGAAGGCACTGTATGATCGTGCGCTTCAATACGAAAAGACGACAGCAAACCGGGGACTGTTCCGTTTCCTGACGTTCATCTCCAGGCTGCGCGAAAACGGCAGGGATTTGGGGCCATCGGGTGTCTCCACGGAGCCGGAACAAGCCGTGCGCATCATGACCATTCACAAAAGCAAGGGGCTGGAGTTCCCGGTCGTCTTCATCGCAGGGGCGGCCAAAATGTTCAACAGGCAGGACCTGAACATGCCCTTCCTCATGCATAAAGAGCTTGGCTTTGGCCCCAGATTCGTTGACAGCGGCAACAGGGTTAGCTATCCAACCCTGCCGAATCTGGCCATCCGCAGACGCTCGCAGCTTGAATTACTCGCAGAGGAGATGCGCGTACTGTACGTTGCCCTCACCCGTCCGCGCGAGAAGATGATCATCACGGCCACCGTGCGGAATGCTGCTGCGCAGGCGGCTTCCTGGGCCGGCATCAAGGACCGCCCGGAGGAGGTGCTGCCCGATTATCTGCTTGCTGCGGGCAGGAGCTATCTCGACTGGATCGGCCCGGCGCTGCTGCGTCATCCGTCGGCCACCGTTCTTCGTGAGGCGGCGGGTCTGCCAGAGGAGGAGTATCAGCCTCTGAATGCGAGAGATGGACATTGGATCGTATCCTTGCACTCCAAGGCTGCGGCGGCTGCGGAAACGGAGCCGGGCCTCGGCCAGGAAGCAGAGCTTATGCCGGACAGAAACCAGCGCATTGAAGCGCTCAGACAGGCGGAGCCGATACAGACTGGGGCGGCGAATCAGGCCGGGGAGTTGGCAAAGGCCCTGTCCTGGACCTACCCGCATGCGCTTGCGGGCAGGACGGCCGCCAATACATCGGCAACGGAGCTAAAGCAGGGTTCGACTGGCGAGGAACATCCGGCGGCGGAGTGGATGAATGTCCTGAGCGCGGTAAGCGGAGAAACGTCCATAGCGCAGCCTGCATTCGAAAGATTGCGGCTGCGCCGTCCGAAATTTATGGAGGACAAGGGGCTAAGTCCGAGCGAGCGGGGTACGGTGTACCATATGCTGATGCTCCATCTGCCCCTTAAGGGCAGTGCCGATGCCGCTGTCATCGAGCAAACGAAGGAGCATCTTGTTCAATCTGAAATCTTGCTGCGCCAGCATGCCGACATGATTGATACAGGCGAGATTGAGCGCTTCTTTGCCACCGGACTCGGACAGCGGCTGCTCCGGTCCCCCGCCGTGCAGCGGGAGCTGCCGTTCAGCTACGGTCTTCCTGCCTCGCAGCTCGCAAGCAGGAAGGCGCTGGACATCCGGCAGGCGGGGATCGTCATGGACAATGACATGTTTCCGGCAGAGCTGGAGGAAGATACGGTGCTGGTCAAGGGAATTGTCGATTGTCTATTCGAAGACGAAAAGGGTCTTGTGCTGCTGGATTACAAAACAGACCGGATCTCGGAGTACCGGAATACGGCAGCCCTGGCCGAGACATACCGTTTTCAACTGGAGCTGTACTCGCGGGTGATGGAGGATATCCTTGGACGGAAAATTGGGGAAAGGTGGCTTTATTTCTTCGATTCGGGAGAAAGCGTGCAGGTGTAGATGAGGATGATCTATAGCAGAATTCAGGGCTTCGTCCGCCCTTAACGGGACGCAAAGCTTATGCTTCCGAAGTAGTTTTGTACGAAGAGATATCAAGGAAGTAACAGGAGGAAGAGAGATGAGGATTCTTCATACGGGCGACTGGCATCTGGGCAGGACGCTTGAAGGCCGCAGCAGGTTGAAGGAACAGGAAGCCTTTCTTGAGGAGCTCGTGCGCATGGCGGAGGAACAGCAGGCGGATCTGATTCTGATGGCAGGCGACGTCTATGATACGGTCAATCCGCCCGCGGCGGCGGAGCAGCTGTTTTATGAGGCCGCTGCGCGGCTGGCGGAAGGAGGCAGGCAGTTCGTTGCGATTGCAGGCAACCACGACCAGCCGGAACGGGTGTCTTCCGTCACCCCTCTCGTTCGCCAGCAAGGCATCAGGCTGCTGGGGCTGCCCAGTCCGGAGGCAGTGTGTATCACTGCGCCAAGAACAGGAGAAACGGCGGTGATCGCCGCTCTTCCCTACCCCTCGGAGGCGCGTCTTAATGAACTGCTCAGCGAGGACGGGGACGAAAGCGTGCTGCGGGAGGCGTACAGCCGCCGCGTGGCCAGGCTGATGACACAGCTGGCCGCTTCCTTTCGTCCGGATACGGTCAATCTGGCGATGAGCCATATCTATGTGCTCGGGGGACTGGAAACCGACTCCGAGCGGCCCATTCAGGTAGGTGGAGCCTACACGGTCGATCCGTCGGCGCTTGTTGTCGGGGCTCAATATACCGCCCTGGGACATCTGCATCGGCCCCAGTATGTGAAAGGGGAAGGGATTTTGCGCTACAGTGGTTCGCCGCTGGCCTACAGCTTCTCCGAAGCGGGACAGGCCAAGTCCGTGACGCTCGTTGAAGCGGTACCCGGACAGCCTGCACGCATTGAGGAACTGCATCTCAGCAGCGGACGCCCGCTGGTGCGCTGGCGTGCGAGAGGAGGGCTTGAGGAGGTGTACCGCTGGCTGGATGATGGGCTGGATGCGGACGCGTTCATAGACCTGGAAGTTTCGCTGACCGAAGCTATGTCGATCGGAGAAATTCAGCGGCTGCGCAAAAGCCGTGACGGGCTTGTACATATCAGGCCAGTGTATCCTGAAATGGCCGCCGCCGAGTTGGAGCAGCAGCGCTCCGAAATACCGCTGCACGAGCTGTTCCGCTCCTTTTACCAGCGCCAGACCGGCGGGGCCGAGCCGGACGACGGGCTTGTGCAGCTGTTCCTGGAGCTTGTGGAGGAAGATGGGGAGATTGACGGAACGGAGGAGCATGTGTCATGAAACCGATATTGCTGAAGGTAGCGGGGCTGCAAAGCTACAGGGAGCAGCAGGAAATCCGCTTCGAGGAGCTGACCGAAACGGGGCTGTTCGGCATTTTCGGGCCGACCGGGAGTGGGAAATCGACGCTGCTGGACGCCATTACGCTAGCGCTTTACGGCAAGGTGGAGCGTGCCGCAGGTGGAACGCAGGGCATTATGAATCATGCGGAGGACATGTTGTCTGTCGCTTTCACGTTTGAACTGATGTCGGCGCAAGGTCCCAAACGGTACCGCGTGGAACGCAGATTCAAGCGGACTTCGGGCGTGTCGGTCAGCAATTCGCTCAGCCGCTTTGTGGTAATTACGGATGAAGGCGAGCAGGTGATGGCGGACAAGCTGGCTGAGGTGACGCGCTGTGTTGAAGACGTCATCGGCCTGAAAATGGATGATTTCACGAGGGCCGTGGTGCTGCCCCAGGGGAAATTCGCCGAATTTCTTTCCCTGAAGGGAAGCGAGCGAAGGCAAATGCTGCAGCGGCTGTTCCATCTGGAGAAGTATGGCGACCAACTGGCGCAGAAGCTGAGCCGGAGAGTCAAGGACACAGATTCGTCTTTGAAATCGTTGGAGGCGGAGCAGCAGGGGTTGGGAGATGCCAGTGCAGACGCGCTGAAAGAGGCGGAGTTGCGCTTGCGGCTGGCAGTGGAATATGCGCAGTCCTCTCGCACTCAGCTTGAAGCGGTATCGCGTGAGGCGGAAGCCATGTCGAAAATCCGCGACCTCGAAATGGAGCGGCAGGGCAGAACGGAGGAGCTGCGGCAGCTGGCGGTCCGTGAGAGTGAGATGGCTGCACTAGAGCGGAAGCTGAAGCAGGCCGCTGCTGCCTGGGCACTGCTGCCGGTGCTGGAGGATTGGAAGCAGGCCTCCACAGAAGCGACAGCGCGCGAATCTGCGGCAGCCACCGCTGCCGGACTGGCCCGCGAGGCGGAAGAGAAGGCGGAGCAGGCCGTACTGGCGGACGAGCATGCAGGCCGGGAGCTGACCGCCGAGGAGCCGCGCCTGCTGCTGCGGATCGACCAGCTTGAACAGGCGCTGGAGCTGCAAAAGGAGACGGACGCGCTTCAGATGACGCGTGATCAGCTTGCCGCCCTTCTTGCCGGGGCCGAGACGGACCGCAAGCGCCATGAGCAGGAGCTGCATAAGGAGCGGGAGCTGCACAGCCGTGGGCTGAACCGGCAGAAAGAGCTGCAGGAGCAGCTTAAACAGTCCGAGGTGAAGACCGAGGAGCGGCGTCTGCTGCAGGAAGCAATGCAGCGGCTGCAGCAGTTGAAGGCGGCGGCGGAGCAACTGCGGGAGGCCGAAGAAGAAGTCGCTGCCCAGGAGCTGCGCATGCGCGGGGCGGCGGAGGAGCTGTCGCGGACGGACACGGAAGCCCGGCAGACGGAATCTGCCCGTGCCGGTGTGTATCAGGCGGCGATGCAGCAGGCTGGCGAGCTAGTGCGCCTGGAGGCGGACTGCGCCCGCGAGCTGATGGCGCTTGCGGCGGCGGAGGAGACGCTGCGCAGCGATATCCGCGCTGGCGAGCTGCGCCGGCTGGCGCAGAATCTGGCAGCGGAGCTGCATGACGGCGAGCCCTGCCCGGTCTGCGGCTCGCTGCATCATCCGGCGCCGGCGGCAGTGGTCGCGGACGGCGGCGACCATTCCGCCGCCGACGGCCTGCAGCGGCTGCGCGCCAGCCTGCAGGAGCTGCGCCTGGAGCTGCGCCAGCAGCTGCATGAGCGGAGCAGCCTCGTGGCGCAGCTGCAGCCTGCCGGCGGCGAAGCCGCGCTGCCGCAGGCCGAGAGCGCCGCAGGCGCGGAGGCGGCCGTGCAGGAGCCGCTGGCCGCTCCGCACGCGCCGCACGACCTCGCGGCCTGGGCCGCCCGCTGCGGCGCGCTCGAACGCGCCGCGGCGAAGCTGGCTGCGGCCGCCGGGCCGCTGCGCGAGCAGGCCACCGCCCTGCGGGAGGCGGAGGCCGCGCTGCAGCAGCGGCGCATCCGTGCGGCGGCGGAGCACGAAGCCGCCGCTACAGCGCTTGCGCAGACGCAGCGCAAGCGCAAAAGCACCGCTGCGCGCACGCAGGAGCTGCGCAGCGGCTGGGAACGTGAGCTGCCCGGCGTGGAGCCGGACAGCGCGGAGGAGCGGTATCGCGCCATGCAGGAGCGCGATATGCAGGCCGACGAGATTCGGTCCAAGCTGGAGACAAGCGTGACCTTCCTGGAAGAGAAGGTGCGCAGCGTACAGCTCATCGAGCAAGCCGTCGTTGAGGCGGACAAGCTCATCATCGCGCGCCAGGCCGAGCTGCAGGGCAAGGATGTGCTGCTGCGCGAGAAGACGGATCGCCTGCACGCCTGGATCGGCGGAGGCAGCGCACTGCAGTTGCTGAGCGAAGCGAGAAGCAGGCTGTCGCAGCTGAAGTCGCAGGCCGACGCCTGCAGCCGTCTGCGCAAGGAAGCCGAGGAGCGCAAGCATGAAACCGCCAAAGCGGCCGTCATGGCCCTTCAGGCTGCGGATTCCGCAGCGGAGCGCAAGACTGCCGCCGCAGCGCGCTGGCACTCCCAGCTTGACGCCTCGCCGTTTGCCGATGAAGCTGTGGTGCTGGAGAGCAGCATCCCGCCCGAGCAGGCGGCCCGGCTGGAAGCGGAAGTGAACAGCCACCGCGAACGGGAGAAGGAGGTTGCGGCTCATTTGCGCCACCTGGAGGAGCGGCTTGCGGGAACAAGCTGGTCTGTTGAGGAGTGGAACGACTGCCTGATCCGGCTGCGGGAAAGCCGTGAGCAGGATGAGGAGGCACTCAGGAATAAGGCCAAGGCGGAGCGGGACATGGAGGATTTACAGCAGCGCCATGTCCGCTGGATGGAGCTTGAGCAGCGGCGCGGACATCTGCAGCATGAAGCGGAGAAGCTGTCGAAGCTGCAGTCCAGTTTGCGGGGCAACGCCTTTGTCGAGTATGTGGCGGAGGAGCAGCTCATTCAGGTTAGCCAGGCGGCTTCACGCAGGCTGCGCTTCCTGACAAAGCAGCGCTATGCCCTCGAAGTGGACTCCGGCGGTGGTTTTATCATCAGCGACGATGCCAATGGAGGCATCAAGCGGCCAGTATCCACCTTGTCCGGCGGCGAAACCTTCCTAACCTCCTTATCGCTGGCCCTGGCCCTGTCTGCACAGATTCAGCTGCGCGGCCAATTTCCGCTCCAGTTCTTTTTTCTGGATGAAGGTTTCGGCACGCTGGACCCCGAGCTGCTGGATACGGTTATTACCTCCCTGGAAAAGCTTCATCATGATCAGCTGTCGGTCGGTGTCATCAGCCATGTGCCGGAGCTGCGGGCAAGATTGCCGCGCAAGCTGATCATACTGCCGGCCGAGCAGGCGGGAGGCGGCTCACGGGTCGTGCTCGAAACGCTGTGACGGGAGAGATGAAGCAGCGGAGCAGGTGATCGATATCACAGATACAGTTTCATAACGCTGTTATAATACAGCCAAGCCGACATATTATTGATCGTCATCCCTGCTGCGGCAGCGGGCCGGGAGTCATGCCCCGCGCCGCTGCCGCGTGCGGAGCTCGGGCAGAGCGACACGGGGATGGCCTTTTTTTGTTTTCCGGAAGACTGCAGAGGATAGTGGCAAAACGCCCAGATCTGAATAGGATATTGCAGAGTGGGATGTGAACTTTCCTGCAAGCTTAAGGAGGTACGGAATATGGAAAATATGGAAAATATCGCTGTGAACGAAAAGGAAAAGAGTGAAACAAAGGAGATCTGCATGAAGCATAAGCACCGTTATGTGTGCGTATGGGTGAAGGACGGAGCGATGTATGACGGAATAGTGGAGAATGTGGACGACGAAAATATTTATATGGCGGTTCCGGTCGGCGAAGCGAATAACAATATGCCGAATACTGCTAATGTGCAGTATCAATCCAACATGCCGTATCAAGCTAATGCGCCGTATCAATCCAACATGCCGTATCAAGCCAGTGCGCCGTATCAATCCAACATGCCGTATCAAGCCAATGCGCCGTATCAATCCAACATGCCATATCAAGCCAATATGCCGTATCAATCCAACATGCCGTATCAATCCAACATGCCTGCGAATGTTCAGCCGGAGTCTAATCAGCCTTACGATGACTGCGGATGCGGGGGGATGCGTACTCGCGCCTTTGGCTATCCTTTCTCGGGCTACCCCGGCGCGGTTCCGGGATACGGATACGGCTATGGCTATCCTGCGTATCCTTTCTACGGCAGACGCCGTTTCAACAGGCTCATCCTGCCGCTTGCCGCATTGACGGCCATCGGCCTGCTTCCTTATTATTGAGCTTTTACCTTATTAGCAGCCCGTACCCCGGCAAGGGGCGGGCCTGCTGTCATTTTGTCCTTTTTTTCGGTATGATTGAGTTCATAGTGGCCCATTCAAAAAGGAGGAATTACATAATGGATTGTCTGTTTTGCAAAATTGTGGGAGGTTCCATACCGTCAAACAAGTTGCTGGAGACGGAGGATATGCTCGTATTTCATGATATTCAGCCTGCGGCGCCGGTTCATGTGCTGATTATTCCGAAAAAGCATATCGCTTCCATGAACGATGTGACGGAAGAGGATCTTCCACTGATCGCTGAAATCCATCGTATTGCACAAGAAGCGGCGCAGCAGCTCGGCGTGTCCGAGTCGGGCTACCGTCTTATCAATAACTGCGGCCCGGACAGCGGTCAGGCGGTTCACCACTTGCATTATCATCTGCTGGGCGGCGCCAAGCTGGGCGCTTTGACAGGGATTTCTGATTCCCACGCAGCAGAGTAAGCCCCTTTTCTTTTCACAGGTTGACACCTGCTTTGGCTTTCACCTATAATGAAAGTTGATGAACCGTGTTATTGCTCTTGGACGGTCTGGTCGGAGGGAGGGAAAACTGGTGTCTGAAACTAAAGTTCGCAAAAACGAGACAATTGATGCTGCACTTCGTCGCTTTAAGCGTTCCATCGCTAAGGATGGCGTATTGGCTGAGGTGAAGAAACGCAAGCATTATGAAAAGCCAAGCGTAAAGCGCAAGAAAAAGTCCGAGGCTGCTCGTAAGAGAAAGTTCTAGGAGGATCTGAGCTATCATGAATTTGAGCGAACGATTGAACGAAGATATGAAGCAGGCGATGAAGAGTAAGGACAAGTTCAAACTCTCTACTATTCGAATGGTTCGTTCTACGATAAAAAACCTTGAAATAGAGTTGAAACGGGATTTGGATGACAACGAATTGCTTGATATTCTGAGTCGTGAGATCAAACAACGCAAGGATGCCCTCCAGGAATTTGAAAAAGCAGGCCGCGATGAACTTGCGGAAAGCAACAAAGCGGAAATTGAGATTCTCAGTCAGTACCTTCCCGTACAGCTTACCGAAGAAGAAATTAAAGTTATTGTACAGCAGACCATCCAGGAAACCGGTGCTTCTTCGAAAGCCGATATGGGAAAAGTGATGGCGGCCCTGATGCCCAAGGTAAAGGGCCGTGCGGACGGAAAACTCGTGAACCAAGCGGTTCAGCAATTTCTGCAATAAACAAAAAGAGCGGACACTCTCTGTTTAACAGGGAGTGTTTTTTCTTTTTGTTCAGACCTTTTAATCCCTGCTACTGTCAGGTTTTGAAACCTGTGTAAGGTTTATGACGTATGTAAAGTTGAATTCTGGTAAGATGTACATAATAGCCGGAAGGGGGGAGATCGATGGGTGTAAAAAAAACGGCGCCAGGCTTGAAGGTTATGCTTGCTTTCCTGCTGTTTGCCCTGGTCCTGCTGCCTGCGGGAGGAATCCGGGCGGTGGCGGCAGCCACAGGGGAAGGGATCGGGCCCGTATTCGTGATTCCGGTCGACCAGGAAATTGAGCGCGGCTTGCAGAATATTCTGGAACGGGGCTTCAAAGAAGCTGAGCAATCGAAGGCTGGCCTCATTATTCTGGAAATCAACACACCAGGGGGACGGGTGGATACGGCGGAGAAAATCGGAGAGTTGATTAAAAGCAGCGGCATTCCTACAGTAGCTTACATAAACGGAAATGCTGCGTCTGCAGGAGCGTATATTGCATTGAATGCCGACAAAATTGCCATGGCGCCAGGCAGTATGATCGGAGCGGCGGCGCTCGTGGACAGATTGGGCACGCCGGTGGAGGATCCGAAAAGCGTGGCTGCCTGGAAAAGCATTATGGCTTCAGCCGCCCAGGCAGGCGGAAGAAATACCTCCATTGCCGAGGGTATGGTGGATGTCAATTTGCAAGTGAACATGCCGGAAATCGGCAAGGCCAAGGAAAAAGGTCAGATTATTTCGCTTACGAGCGAAGAGGCGCTTAAAACGGGGTATGCCGACCGGATTGCTTCATCTCCGGAAGAGGTCGCGGACTGGATGGGATTCGCCGATCATGACATGTTCCAGGTCGACAAATCGCTGGCTGAACAGTTTGCCGAATTTTTAACTCATCCTTGGGTGCAGGTGCTGCTGCTGTTTGTCGGTATTGCAGGCATCGTGATTGAATTGCTGGTGCCGGGCTTCGGTGTGCCGGGCCTTCTGGGAATACTGGCATTTGGACTGTATTTTTTCGGAAATTATGTGGCAGGCTTTGCCGGATACGAGACATGGGTGCTGTTTGTTATCGGGCTGGTGCTGCTTGCGCTGGAGCTGTTTGTACCGAGCTTTGGCATTCTCGGGCTGCTCGGCTCAGTGAGCCTTGTTGCCGGGGTAGTCCGGGCCGCTTATGATACGGCGCATGCGCTGCTGTCGCTTGGCATTGCTTTTGCGGCTGCCGCCATCGTGGTCGCGATTGTCGCCGTTGCGTTCAAGGACCGCGGCATCTGGAACAAGTTTATTTTGAACGAGAGTCTGACGGAAGACAAAGGTTATTCTTCGGTGACGAACAAGGAGCGGCTGCTGGGCATGCAGGGCACCAGTCTCACACCGCTTCGCCCGGCCGGTACAGCGCTGATTGAAGGCGAAAGGATTGATGTTGTAACAGAGGGCGGATTTATAGAGAGCAACAAGCCTGTCAGTGTAATCAAGGTTGAAGGCGGACGTGTTGTAGTGAAAGAGCTTACTTAAAGTGCGAGTTCAAAAAGTCAGGTTTTCAGCACCGAAGCTTATGCTTCCGAAGCATCCGCTTAGGCCCGGCTGAATTCAAGACTTGATGTCGAGTCCGCTTCCTGAGTTCCTTCGTGATCAAAAGATGACTTTTTGAACTACCTCTTAAAGATACACCTAAATAAATTGGAGGGTGATAAGGATGGGTTCAGGTTTGGTTAGTGTTTTGCTGATTGCCGTCGTGGCAGTCATTGTGCTTAGCGTTTTTTTTAGCTTTTTTCCGGTCATGCTGTGGATTTCCGCACTTGCCTCGGGGGTGCGGATCGGGATCATTACCCTTGTTGCGATGCGTTTGCGCCGGGTAACACCAAGCAGAATCGTAAACCCGCTGATTAAAGCGACCAAGGCAGGGCTAGGTCTGACGATTAATCAGCTGGAAAGCCACTTTCTTGCCGGGGGTAATGTCGACCGTGTCGTGAATGCCCTGATTGCGGCCCAGCGTGCCAACATTCCGCTGGAATTTGAACGAGCCGCTGCCATCGATCTGGCGGGACGTGACGTGTTGCAGGCGGTGCAGATGAGCGTCAACCCGCGTGTCATTGAGACGCCCGTTGTTGCTGCGGTGGCCAAGGACGGTATTGAGGTCAAGGTTAAAGCGCGTGTTACCGTACGCGCGAACATCGACCGTCTGGTCGGGGGAGCCGGCGAAGAAACGATTATTGCCCGTGTAGGTGAAGGCATCGTTACCACGGTTGGTTCCAGTGCGACACATAAAGATGTGCTGGAAAATCCCGATTCGATTTCCCGGACGGTGCTGTCCAAGGGACTTGATGCCGGTACGGCGTTTGAAATTTTGTCCATAGATATCGCCGATGTGGATGTGGGCAAAAATATTGGCGCCTTCCTGCAGACGGAGCAGGCGGAAGCGGATAAGCGGATTGCACAGGCGAAGGCTGAAGAGCGCCGCGCCATGGCGGTCGCGCAGGAGCAGGAAATGAAGGCGCGTGTCGTTGAAATGCGCGCACGCGTGGTGGAATCCGAATCCCAGGTGCCGCTTGCCATGGCAGAGGCGCTGCGGAGCGGAAATCTGGGCGTCATGGACTATATCAACATGCAGAATATCGAAGCAGATACACAGATGAGAGAGTCGCTCGGCAAGCCGAATGACAGCACCGGACCGAACCATCCGAATGAGCGCGGTTAGACAGGCAGAGTCCGTAGGAAAGCGGTGATGCAGAAATGATTGAATGGATAGTGCAACACCTGTATCTGGTAGCCGTCATCGTTTTTGCCCTGCTGTCGTTTTTGGGCAAAGCAAGTCCGGGCAAAGAAAATAAAAGACGGGGTGGCGGCGGAATGCCGACGTTCGGTGGCCCTGCTGAAGGTTTTCCGAGCAGAGGCAAAAAGCGGAACGACGGGGACAAACCGCAGCCGCAATATACGGTTCCGGACAAAGACTTCAGCGAGCAAGGATATGATGAGATTGAGCCGGCCCGAGGACCGGCAAGAAACGCTGCCAGGGATGACCTTGATGAAGGGTTGTCCGTGGAATATGCCGACGCGGAGTCGACACTTGAAGGACGAATCCGTGCCATGGAAGAGGAAAGGCAGCGGGTGCTGCAGAGACTGGACCGTATTTCCGGTGGTGAGATGGCTGTATACGGGGAGGATGACCGGGGAACCGAGGGTCGTTCCCGTTTCCGGACGGCTGATATCCGCAGCGGAATGATCTGGTCGGAAATCTTGTCCCCTCCCAAAGCGAAACGCCGGAGAAAAGGCGTATAGCATTATTGTCAGGAAGATGGAGTGTCTCATGGGTTCAAATAATAGGTCAGCCAGAATTCCTGGCTGGCCTATTTTTTTAAGCTGGTCCATGCACGCAGCAGCTTCGTTCTCGGAGCGTCTCAGAAGATGCAGGGTACAGCTTCATATTTAACACGGATCAAGCATAAGTTGTTTAGTACAGGAAGGGGGACTTACCCGAATGACCCGGATCAGCCGCAAGCTGCGCAAATGGACCAGTGAAGCGCTGGACCTGCCACAGGATATTCTTTTGGATATGCCGCGCTTGACTTTGATTGGCAGCAGACAGTTGTATATCGAAAATCATCGGGGTGTCCTGAATTTTACTCCGGAAGAGCTGCTGCTTGCCCTCTCCCGCGGAAGACTCCGGATAGGGGGCAGCGGCCTTGTGATCAGGAGCATATTGCCTGAAGAAATCAGCGTGGAAGGCGAGATTATGTCGGTCCACATTGAAAGAACGGGGGAGGAGCTGTGAGACAACCGGCTTTATCCCGCCTGCGCGGTACGGTCGTTATGGAAGTGACAGGCGGTCAAGTAGAAAGCTTTGTAAATCTGCTGTCAGAGCGGAAGATCCCGGTGTGGGACGTCAGGCCGCTGGGCGGGAACCGGGCGGAAATGAAGCTCCTGCTTCCGGATGTATTCTCCCTGCGTCCGCTGCTGCGGCGGACAGGCTGCCGGATGCATGTTACCCGCAGGTCAGGATTTCCCTTTATGCTTGCGCGTCTTGGACGGCGGAAGTTTTTTGCCGCAGGTGTCCTGCTTTTTTTTCTAGGAATCTATATGATGTCCTCACTGGTATGGACGGTGCAGGTAAAGGGGAACGAGAGCCTGACAACGGAGGAAGTGCTGCAGGCCGCCCGCGAGGAAGGAATCTATCCTATGCAATGGAGCTTTCGGTTGCCGGGACAGGACAAGCTGGCCAAAAATATGTTGCGCAGGCTGCCGGATGCTTCGTGGATCGGATTGGAAAAGCAGGGGACCGTCATTACGATTCAGGTGGTTGAAGCATCAAGGGCGGCACCTAGGCCGCTGCTTAATCCGCGCCATCTGATCAGCAACGCAGATGCGGTCATTACCGAAATTTATGCCGAGCAGGGAAGACCTGTCGTACAAAAAAATAAAAGAGTCAAAAGAGGCGATATTCTCATTTCCGGCACGCTCGGGGATGAAGTGAATCAGGAGCAGGTTGTGGCCAAAGGGCAGGTTCGTGGACTCGTCTGGCATGAATATGAGATTTCCACCCCTTTAGTTCAGCGAAGCTCGGCCTACACCGGCGAGAGCAGGGAGCGGCTGTACCTTGTGCTGGGAAAGCGGGCCATCCAGCTCTGGGGATACGGCCAAGAATCCTATTCGACATCGGATACCGTGACCGAATACGATCCTTTGACCTGGCGCTCCTTGAAGCTTCCTGTCGGCTGGATGACGGAAAGGGTGATGGAGACCCGCGAACAGAAGCACGCAGTATCTGAACAGGCTGCCAAGGAAATAGGTTTGGAAAGGGCAAAGGCCCATATTTTGGCGAAATACGGGAAGGGAACAAAAATTTTAGGACAAAAAATTTTGCATGAGAACAAAGAGAATGGTAAAGTTTATATGAAAGTGCTGTTCGAGGTAGAGCAAGATATTGCGGAAGAGCTTCCGTTAGTTTATAACCGAGGAGATTGAGGCTATTTGGCTGAACAAAATCACAGCATACGAATTGCATTGCACAATGCGGGAGAGGGACAGGCTCTTTTCGGCCCGCAGGATTCCTTCTTGAAATTAATTGAAACGGAGATTCCGGCCAAGATCGATTCCCGGGCGGAGGAAGTCGCTATCTATGGCGCACCGCGCGAGGTTGAGGTTCTGGAGCAGTTGTTTGACGTGCTCTTGCAGCTGATCCGCAACGGCTTTGTTCTTAGTGAGCGGGATATCCATTATGCTATAGAGTTGGCGAAGGATCTGAGAGCGGATCAGCTGCTTGACCTGTTCAAGGGCGAGATTGCCACCACCTTCCGCGGCAAACCGATCCGGGTGAAAACGATTGGCCAGAAGCACTATGTGACAACGATCAAAAAGCGGGATGTCGTCTTTGGCATCGGTCCGGCGGGGACCGGCAAGACATATCTGGCCGTGGTGCTGGCTGTTGCCGCGCTTAAGGAAGGCTCTGTCAAGCGGATTATTCTTACCCGGCCTGCCGTGGAGGCGGGCGAGAATCTGGGCTTTCTCCCAGGTGATCTGCAGGAGAAGGTCGATCCCTATTTGCGGCCGCTCTATGACGCACTGTATGATGTTATGGGACCGGACCAGACAGCCAAGGCACTGGAGCGCGGACTGATTGAAATTGCTCCTCTTGCCTATATGAGGGGGCGTACGCTGGATGATGCGTTCATTATTTTGGACGAGGCCCAGAATACGACACCTGAGCAAATGAAAATGTTTTTGACACGCCTTGGCTTCGGCTCCAAAATGGTCATTACAGGCGATGTCACCCAGATTGACCTGCCCCGTGGCAAGAAATCGGGATTGATCGAAGCGAAAACCATTTTGAATTCCATTGAGGAGATCGGGTTCGTGCAGTTTGCGGATGAAGACGTCGTGCGCCATTCCCTGGTTCAAAAAATCATTGTAGCCTATGACCGTGCTGCCGAAAATCAAGTATAGAGAGGGATTGTCTCTATGGCTCCGAAAGAACTGTCGAAAGGCACCAGCAAAATGACCCAGTATAGAATGAACGGATGGAAGTATAGCGTGGCTACACGCTATCTTCTGTTTTTGTTTTTGGTGATTCTTTTCTATGTGAGTCTTGCTCCGGGTCTGCTGCCCGAGCGTTATGACATCCGGGTAAATACGCCGAGCGAGAAGAACATCGTGGCTCCGATGCAGCTGCCCAACAACAAGGCTACACTGCAGGCGCAGGAGCAGGCTGCCGAAAGAGTGCAGGACATTTATACCATTGTGCCGATGCGCAACGACAACCTGGTGACATCCATTTTGGACAGGATCGACCGCCTGAATCAGGATGACCAGATCTCGGATGATGACAAGGCGGCGATTTATAAAGAGGAGATCCCGCAGCGCGCAGCGGATTTTGTGAATAATTTCGTGAACAACAGCAAAAAGGCGGATGCCTATCCGGACAAGCTTCTGGATGAGGTGCTTGAAAAGACGAGAGAGCAAACCTACAGAATTCCCGAGGAAACCTTTATCAAAATTCCGCGTCTGTCTTCGGACAACATTGCGGAGATGAAGCTGGTGGCCCGCGAGATCGTCACCAGGCTCATGAATGACCAGATTACGGATGCAACGACGGCGAGAGCCAAGGTAGCCGAACTGGTGAGCACCAGCTCGCTCAGCGACCGCATCTCCCGTGAAGTCGTTCAGGAGCTGGCAAGGCTTGCTGTCACGGCGAACAAGTTCTACGATGATGAGGCGACGAAGGCAGCCAAGGTCGAGGCGCGTGAAAATACGCCCACCGTATATATCGACCAAGGGGAGATTCTTGTCCACAAAGGCGAGATCATTACTCAGGATATTTATACACTGCTTGATGAGAACAATTTGCTCAAGGACGAGATCAACTATTGGCCGCAGTTCGGACTGTTGATGCTTTCCTGTCTGCCGGCTCTCGGGCTGCTTGTATTCATCCGGCAGTCGGATTCCCGCCAATTCAAATATAATAATGCGCAGCTTCTTATGCTTGTACTCATTTTCATCATTACCATCGTCGTCCTGCTCCTCGCCAATACGTTGCAGACGAGTGAACGGTCTTATACCGGGTATTTCGCCCCGGTAGCGATCGGTGCGATGCTGGTTACGCTGCTGCTGGACAGATCGTTGGCGTTTATATGCACAATCATCATCAGTATACTGTCCAGCATCATTCTTAATGTACGGCAGGGACAAATTTTTGATTTTAATTACGGTTTTTTTACGTTTGTGGTGTCCCTTACCGCCATTTTCACCATTCACCGCGCCAGCCAGCGATCCACCCTGTTCAAGGGAGCGATTATGGTATGCATTTTCGGGGCGCTGTCTGTGCTCTCCCTTGTGTTAATTGGTCAGGGAAGCTGGAACCAGCTAACCACGCTCTATTCGGTCGTAGGAGCCGTTGTCGGCGGGATGCTTACGGCCATACTGGTCATCGGGCTGATGCCTTTCTTCGAGTCGACGTTTGGCATTTTATCGGCCCTCAAGCTGGTGGAGCTGTCCAATCCGAACCATCCGCTGCTGCGGAAGCTGTTGACGGAAACGCCTGGCACTTATCACCATAGCGTCATGGTCGGCAACCTGTCCGAGGCGGCCGCAGAAGCGATCGGAGCTAACGGATTATTGTGTCGTGTCGGTTCATACTATCATGATGTAGGGAAAACGAAACGCCCTTCGTATTTTATTGAAAATCAGAACGGAATGGACAATCCGCATGATTCGATCGATCCCAAGCTCAGCAAGTCGATCATCATTGCCCATGCCCGGGACGGTGTGGAAATGCAGAAGGAATACAAGCTGCCAAAGCCGATCAGGGATATCGCAGAACAGCATCACGGGACCTCTTTCCTCCACTTTTTCTATCACAAGGCTTTGAGGCAGGCGGAAGAGCGGGGAGTTGAGCCGGATTTCACGGAGGATGATTTCCGCTATCCAGGGCCCAAAGCCCAATCCAAGGAAGCGGCCGTGGTAGGCATTGCTGACAGTGTTGAGGCTGCGGTGCGGTCGCTGCGCAAGCCAACGGTGGATCAGATCGAAACGATGATCGGGAAAATTATGAAAAGCAAACTGGATGATCAACAGTTCAACGAATGCGATCTGACGATGCGCGAGTTGGACATCATCTCGCAGACGCTGAAAGAAACCGTGATGGGCATCTTCCATTCCCGGATCGAATATCCGGAAGAAAAACCGAAGGAAGCTAATGAAAAGCTGCAGTAACGGGAAAGATTGGCACGCAAAAAAGGAGCGTAAAGCATGAGTCTTCAAATGGTATGGAGCAATGAACAGGAAGTTTTGAATATCAGTGAATCGCTGATTTCCACCCTGGAGGCGATCCTGCGCAAAGCGGGGGAAGCTGAAGGAGTGCATGATGGCGAAGTGGCTCTGACCTTTGTCACGGATGAGCATATTCACGAGTTGAACAAGCAGTATCGCGGCATCGACCGCCCGACGGATGTGCTTTCCTTTGCCATGAATGAAGGGCTGGAGGATGAACCGGAGATTGTCTATGAGATCGGGGAAGGAGACGCTGAGCCGGATCTTCCCGAGATGCTTGGCGATATTATTATTTCCGTGGAGATGGCGAAAAGGCAAAGCGAGGAATATGGCCATTCGCTGGAAAGGGAGCTCGGTTTTCTGTTTGTTCACGGCTTTCTGCACCTTCTGGGTTATGATCATCAGGATGATGACAGCGAAGCGGAGATGATGGGCAAGCAGGAGGTTGTGCTCGCGGAAGTGGGGTTAACTCGCTGATGAAACCGGCCCATTCGTGGAGATCGACATTTCGTTATGCCCTGGAAGGGATCGGCTACACCCTTCGCACGCAGATTAATATGAGGGTGCATGTTGTCATCGCCCTGGGTGTTATCGCGGCGGGTATCGTGTTCCGTATCTCCCGGATGGAATGGCTGTTTATTCTGGCGGCTTGCGCTTTCGTCATAACAGCGGAGCTGTTCAACACCGCCGTTGAGGCTGTCGTGGACCTTGTCAGCCCCAAAGTTCATCCGCTAGCCAAGGCCGCTAAAGACGCCGCCGCCGGAGCTGTGCTGCTGGCTGCGGTTTTTGCTGTCATTACAGGAGGGGTTGTGTTTTATCAACCTGTGTTGACCATGCTGAGGCATTTGCTGTAAATTGCTTCACAGCGAGAATATTTATTTTAAACGGTGGGGAGTCGGTTGGAATGGATCCAATGTTGTTAATGCAGGAAGCGGTCAAAGCACGCTTGAAGGCTTATGTGCCTTATTCCGGTTTCAGTGTGGGCGCCGCGCTGCTGGATGCCGATGGCAAAGTCCACTACGGATGCAATATTGAAAATGCCGCCTACGGGCCGAGCAACTGTGCCGAACGAACGGCACTGTTCAGCGCGGTGGCCCAGGGGCAAAAGCCCGGGAGCTTCAAAGCGCTGGCTGTGGTGGGAGATACGGAGGGGCCTATTTCCCCGTGCGGTGTATGCAGGCAGGTTATAGCAGAGCTCTGTCCCCCTGACATGCCGGTTTATTTGGGCAATTTAAAAGGGGACATGCAGGAAACGACCCTTGCCGAGCTGCTGCCGGGAGCATTCGGGCCATCCGATCTGGGCAAAGAGCGGCCATAACCGGGCACTATATCGAAAATAAACAAGAACACACGGACGCTAGGCGTCGGAGGAACGAATATGAGTAAAGCTAAATTCAGATCAGGCTTTGTCGCGATCGTCGGCAGGCCGAATGTCGGCAAATCCACCTTGATGAACCATGTGATCGGCCAGAAAATCGCGATTATGTCGGATAAGCCGCAAACGACCCGTAATAAAATACATGGGGTGTACACAACGCCGGAAATGCAGATCGTGTTTCTGGATACGCCCGGCATTCATAAACGGCAATCCAAGCTGGGTGATTTTATGAACCAGACTGCTCTCAACACTCTGGGCGAAGTGGAAGCCGTACTGTTTCTGGTGGACGCATCAGAGGGCATGGGGGGAGGAGACCGCTTTATCGCCGAACAGCTTAACAAAGTGTCTACTCCTGTCATTCTGGTGATGAACAAAATAGACAAAATTGAGCCGGAAGCGCTGCTGCCGCTGATTGAAGAATACCGGAAGCTGTATGATTTTGCGGAAATCGTGCCGATCTCGGCCAAAATGGGCAACAATGTGAACCGCCTGCTGGAGCAGATCGACAAATATTTGCCCGAAGGTCCGCAGTATTATCCGGAAGACCAGGTAACGGATCATCCTGAGCAGTTTGTTATTGCCGAACTGGTCAGGGAGAAGATTTTGCACATGACCCGTGAGGAGATTCCTCACTCCATAGCCGTCATGATCGAAGATATGCGGGTGGAGAGCAACGGGATTGTTCATATCTCGGCTGTCATATATGTGGAACGGGATTCCCAGAAGGGGATTATTATCGGCAAGCAGGGCGCCATGCTCAAAGAGGTTGGCAAGCAGGCGCGTCAGGATATCCAGAAGCTGTTGGGGTCGAAAATTTTTCTGGAGCTTTGGGTCAAGGTGAAGAAGGACTGGCGCAATCAGGAACGTGTACTGCGCGACCTTGGCTTCCATCGCGACGCCTGATCATAGCCATTTATTGCTTGGCATAGTTTCCCGGTCATCGAGCATCCTATCTCGTAAATGCGAGCGTCATTTCCGAAGGAAAGGATGAATACGAATGCGAGATTTTTCGTGGAAGTATTTTATGATGACTGGAGATGTCGATGCGTATTTGCTTTACAAAGAAGTTGCTGCACGGGGAGAGCAGACGGTGGCAGGAACAGAACCGGATGAACAGGAGGAAGCCGCAGAATAGGCTTTCGGTATAATGGCTTTTGCAATATGCAAAAGCGCATGGGGGATGGGGAAATGCTTTATAAATTGGAAGGCATCGTCATCCGCAGTATGGACTACGGCGAGGGGAATAAAATCATAACATTGTGCACCGAACACGGCGGCAAGGTCGGAGTGCTCATACGCGGCGCGAAAAAGCCAAAGAGCCGCCATGGCGCACTGGCCCAGCCGTTTACATACGGCCAATATGTTTTTTTTCGCAATACCGGGCTGGGAACGCTGAACGCCGGTGAACTGATCGACTCCCATCATGGACTTCGGGAGGACATCTTCAAGGCGGCCTATGCATCCTATGCCTGCGAGCTGCTGGACAGGGTGCTGCAGGACGAGGATACGGGAGCCTTCTGGTTCAGGCAGATCAAGGCCTGCCTGGAAGCGCTGGCAAGCGGCAAGGACCCGCAGGTCATCATCAGCATCTATGAACTCAAGATTCTGCAGGCTGCAGGTTATGCCCCACAATTGGATATCTGTATTTCCTGCGGAAGAGAATGCGGCCAGCAAGAGACGGAGGAATGGATCAGCCCGAGTCTGGGGGGTGAGCTCTGCAGAGCCTGCAAGCATTTCGATCCTGCTGCCATCCTTGCAACTCCCCGTGCGATGAAGCTGCTGCGGCTGTTCGCCCGTCTGGATTTGACCCGGCTGGGTAATGTGAATGTCAGCGAAGCGACGCGGGATGAGATTAAAGGCATGATGCGGCGGTTTATGGATGCACAGCTCGGAATGCAGCTCAAATCCCGCAATTTTCTTGAACAGTTGGACAGGTATGATATTCAGTAATAGGAGCGTACTTGGGGTACGTGAGCACCGGAAGGACCGGCTGAATTCAAGATTCGATGTCGAGTCCACTTCCTGACTTCCTTCGTGATCAAAAGATGACTTTTTGAACAACCTCTAATAATTTTTGTGTTTGACTAATATGTTATTATTGTGTACTATGTATTGTAATTATCTCTTATAATGAGACATGCAAAGATCGGGAAAGTAACTGTTGATCTTCCCTTCAAGCGAGTCAGGGACGGTGGAAGCCTGGCGGGAACCATCAGTGAAACGGCCCCCGGGAGCATGAATGACACGGAAAGCGGATTGCAGGCTCCTTTATGGGGGCAGCAGTCAAGTAGGGTGGAACCGCGGGAGTCAGCTCTCGTCCCTACGTCTGTACAGGCGTAGAGGGACGGGGGCTTTTTCATGTGCGTCCGTGCCGTACCTCCCTGTACATGCTCCGCAACTATTTTATGGAAAAGAGGCATGTATTCATGAATTTTCAGCAGATGATTCTGACGCTTCAGCAGTTTTGGTCTGAACAAAACTGCATCATCGTGCAGCCTTATGACACGGAAAAAGGCGCCGGTACGATGAATCCGATGACCTACCTCCGTTCCATCGGGCCCGAACCGTGGAATGTCGCTTATGTGGAGCCTTCCCGCCGTCCTACTGACGGGCGCTATGGTGAGAATCCGAACCGGCTGTACCAGCATCATCAGTTTCAGGTTATTTTGAAGCCTTCACCGGACAATATCCAGGAGCTGTATCTCGAAAGTCTGCAGCGCCTTGGCATCAATCCGCTTGAGCATGACATCCGCTTTGTGGAAGACAACTGGGAAGCTCCGACGCTTGGCGCATGGGGACTCGGCTGGGAAGTATGGCTGGACGGCATGGAAATTACCCAGTTTACGTACTTCCAGCAGGTCGGCGGCATTGACGCCAGTCCGGTAGCGGTTGAGATCACTTACGGAATGGAACGGCTCGCATCCTATATTCAGGAGAAAGAGAACGTATTCGATCTGGAGTGGGTTGACGGGGTAACCTATGGTGACGTATTCCATCAGCCTGAATACGAGCATTCCAAATACACTTTCGAGGTGTCGGACGTGAAAATGCTGTTCACACTCTTCAATATGTATGAGGAAGAGGCGAACAAGGCGATGGCCCAGCATCTGGTGTTCCCGGCGTATGATTATGTGCTGAAATGCTCCCATGCCTTCAACCTTCTCGATGCGCGCGGTGCGATCAGTGTGACCGAGCGTACCGGATATATTATGCGCGTGCGCAACCTGGCCCGCCAGGTCGCGGCAACGTATTTAGAGGAGCGCGAGAAGCTCGGCTTCCCGCTGATGAAGAAGAGAGGTGCGGAGCATGTCTAAAGATTTGCTGTTTGAAATCGGCCTTGAAGAAGTGCCGGCCCGCTTTATCCCTGCTGCCATTGCCCAATTGAAGGAAAGAATGACCCAGTGGCTGGACAGCTCGCGGATAGCTCATGGCGCCGTTGAGGGATATGCGACGCCGCGCAGGTTGGCCGTTCTTGTCCGCGAGGTGGCGGAGAAGCAGGAGGATGTGCAGGAGGAAGTCAAAGGGCCTTCGCGCAAGATCGCACAGGATGAGCAGGGGAACTGGAGCAAGGCCGCGCTCGGTTTTGCCCGCAGCCAGGGTGTTGACCCGGAGCTGTTCACCTTTAAAGAACTGGGCGGAGTAGAATACATTTACGCAACCAAGAGCAGCATCGGTGTTCCAACGTCAGAGGTGCTGGCGGAAGGATTGACGGGCATTCTGCATGCCATGACGTTCCCGAAATTTATGCGCTGGGCATCTTATGATTTCAAATTTGTAAGACCGATTCGCTGGCTTGTGGCCATGTACGGAACCGATGTCATCGGCGTGGAAATCGCTGGCGTCAAGGCGGGTAATGTGACCCGCGGCCATCGTTTTCTCGGACAGGATGCGGTAATCGCCCAGCCTGCCGCTTATGTGGAGACGCTGCGCGGCGAGCAGGTCATCGCCGATATCGAAGAGCGTCAGCGCATGATCCTGGAGCAGATTGAAGCCCTTGCAGCGGAGAAAAACTGGAAAATCGCGGTAAAGGATGATCTGCTCGCGGAAGTGCTCTTCCTGGTTGAAACGCCGACGGTGCTGTTCGGCACGTTCGATCCTTCCTTCCTGAACATTCCGCAGGAAGTGCTGATTACGTCGATGCGCGAGCATCAGCGTTACTTCCCTGTGCTGGATGATAAAGGAGAACTGCTTCCTTATTTCGTGACTGTACGCAACGGCGGCAAAGACTCGCTGGATGTGATTGCGAAAGGGAACGAGAAGGTGCTGCGCGCACGTCTGTCGGATGCGAAGTTCTTTTATGAGGAAGATCAGAGGCTGGAAATCAAGGATGCGGTCTCCAAGCTGGAGAGTATTGTATTCCATGAAGAGCTGGGAACGGTCGGCGATAAGGTACGCCGGGTGCGTCGTATTGCCGATATGCTTGCCCAGCAATTGGGCGCTTCTGCTGATACGGGGGAATCTGTTAGCCGTGCCGCCGATATTTGTAAATTCGACCTCGTAACCCAAATGGTATATGAATTTCCCGAGCTGCAGGGGGTTATGGGTGAGGATTATGCCCGCAAGGCTGGAGAAAAAGAAGAGGTGGCGAAAGCGGTATTCGAGCATTACCAGCCGCGGTTTGCTGGTGATGACGTTCCTTCAACGCTGGCGGGTGCGATTGTCAGCATTGCAGATAAGCTGGATACCATCACCGGCTGCTTCTCGATCGGCATTATTCCGACCGGTTCCCAGGACCCTTACGCATTGCGCCGTCAGGCGGCTGGAATCGTACAGATTGTGCTGGAACGCGAGCTGTCCGTCGGATTGCCGGAGCTGTTCACAATTGCGCTGGACATTCATCAGAATTTCGGCAGCATGAAACGCTCGGCCGAGGAAGTGCGTAAAGATTTGCATGAGTTTTTCGGACTTAGAGTGAAAAAATTGCTGTCTGAAACGCTGCGTTATGATGTGGTCGACGCGGTGTTCAGCGCCGGTTATGATGATGTTGCTTCCGTCGTGGGGCGTGGTGCTGCATTAATGGATGCAGTACAGTCAGGCGAGGCTTTCAAGAATACGGTGGAATCCTTTAACCGGGTCGGCAATCTGGCAGCCAAGGCCGTGCATGCATCGGTTAATCCTGAAGTGTTTGCGGATGCCGGGGAGAAGAACCTGTATGCCGCCTGGCAGGGCGTGCATCAGCCTTACCTCGAGGCGCTCGGTCAGCGTAAGACTGCAGAAGCGCTGGCTCTCGCCGGTCAGCTGACCGCTGCCGTAACCTCATTCTTTGATTCCGTCATGGTGATGGCTGATGATGAAGGAGTCCGCAATAACCGGCTGGCGCTGCTGGCTGTCATTCATGGGGACCTTAAACGGTTTGCCGATTTCTCGAAGCTGGTCTGGTAGAGATAAGTATCTGCTGGCCCCAATGTAACCCGCTTAGGAAGATAGAGGGATAAATAAAATACGGAACGATGCTGCTTACGCATCGTTCCGTATTTATGGTTATAGAATTATAAATTTTCAGCGGAGCTGAACCATTCTATAGTTAGACGTTCTTCAGGGAAAGCGGCGGTGAGGGCTATGAAGCTAGGCGATCGGCGTATTGTCGTGGATGGAGATGCCTGTCCGGTCAAAACTGAAATCGCGGCAGCGGCAGCCCGGTTTCAGATGGAGGTTATACTGGTATCTTCCTTTGATCATCTTTTACAAGGCGGCTCAGGCATAACGGTTGTCACTGTCGACCGCAGTGATCAGAGCGCGGATCTGTATATTGCCAATCATGTCCGTCGTGGAGATGTGGTGGCAACGAATGATTACGGGTTGGCCGCGCTGGCGCTGGCCAAAGGCTGCAGCGTGATTTCTTTCCGGGGGACGCCGTACAGTGATGAATCGATTGATTTTATGCTTGACCGGCGCCATATTTCTGCCAAGGAGAGGCGGCGCGGGAGGTATGGCAAAGGCCCTAAAGCCTTCACAGAAGAGGACCGTATAATGTTTCAACATAAATTGACAAAACTTTTAACAGACTTGCAGGAGAATGAGTTGGAATAGCGAATATATTTACGTGCTTAAAGAGATGAAGGTGGTTGGAATGAGTGCCGGACATGGCAACATCCCGGAGCATATCATTGAATCGGTGCTGCAGCAGCATGATATCGTGGATACGGTAAGCAAGTACGTGCATTTGACCAAACAAGGGAAGTATATGAAAGGCCTTTGCCCTTTTCATTCTGAGAAAACTCCTTCTTTCACGGTGACGCCCGAGCGCCAGATCTTCTACTGCTACGGCTGCGGCAAGGGAGGAAATGCCATCAAATTTACGATGGAAATCGAAGGATTAACCTTTCCCGAGGCCGTCAGGTCGATGGCGGAAGAGAGTCACATTCCGCTCGGAGATTGGCAGAGCCGCGAATCAACCCACCAGCATCCCGAGGTGGAACGGCTGCTGCAGGCATACGAGGTAACTGCAAAGCTGTATCATTTTCTGCTTAAAAATACGGAGTATGGCAAAGCCGCAATGGAATACCTTCGGTCACGGGGATTTACCGACAAGATCATAGACCAGTTTCAAATCGGTTATGCTCCCAACCGTTGGGATACGCTTGTTCAATTTTTGGAGAAACGTTCCTTTGATTTTGCGGAAATGGAGAAGGGCGGACTGCTGTCGGCCCGTCATGAACAGGATGGCTATGTGGACCGTTTCCGTGATCGTGTCATATTCCCCATCTGGAACCGGAACGGCAAGGTGATTGCCTTCGCGGGCCGGATCATCGGGGAAGGGCAGCCGAAATATCTCAATTCGCCGGAGACCCGCTTGTTTAACAAAAGCCGCACGCTATACAATCTTCATCAGGCCAAGCCGGCCATCCGCAAGCTGAGGCAGGCGGTTCTTTTTGAAGGGTACGGTGATGTGATCGCGGCCTGGGAAGCCGGGGTTCAGAATGCGACGGCTGGAATGGGTACGGCATTAACCGAGCATCAGGCCATGATGCTGAAAGGGCTATGCGATGAAGTCATCATTTGTTACGATGGCGACTCTGCAGGACAAGCCGCCGCGCTGAAGAACTTCCCTATACTGGAGAATGCGGGGCTGCATGTGAAGGTCGGACTGTTGAATGAAGGGATGGATCCGGATGATTTCATTCGCCAGTACGGGAGTGACCGCTTTAAACGGCAAATCATTGACGGCGCCGTTTCAACGGTTAAATTTAAGCTTATATATCTGAGGAAAAACCATATACTGCTAGAAGAAGAAGGAAGGATCGCATATTCCCGTGAAGCGTTGAAGATTATTGCGCCCTTATCTTCTCCGACAGAGCGTGAGGTTTACCTTCGCGAGGTATCCTCGGAAGTCAAGGTGGATTACGAAACGCTGAAGCAGGAGTGTAACTTGCTCAGGCAGTCGCTGCAAAAAAAACAGCAGGCTGGGGATAATAACGAGAAAAGGTGGAATAATGGTAGGCATAAAAAGGGCCACATTCCGACACCAAATTTGCTCCCCGCCTACCATGCGGCTGAACGGAGGCTGCTGTCCTGGATGCTTCAGGATGCCGAGGCCGCCCGATACGTTGAGGACCACCTGGGGGATGCCTTTAATATTGAGGATTATGCGGCAATAGCTGCATATCTATATGCATATTATGCACAAGGCAAACCGCCGGACTCCAGCCGGTTTATAGCTTCCCTCCATGATGACCGTCTTGAAAAAACGGTCAGCTCCATCGTCATGATGGATATACCGGGAATGTGGTCGCCGGAGATTTTGGATGACTGTATCCGGGAAGTGAGGAAATACCCGCTGCAGCAGATGCTGGATCGGAAGAGGGAAGAAATGGTTGCGGCCGAACGTTCCGGTGATATTCTGGAGGCGGCCAAAATTGCAAGTGAGATTATAGCCCTAGAGAGACAATAAAAGGTAGGTCGGATGTTTCTAGGGAGGAGGGAGTCGAATTATGGCGAATGATCAGCATACTGAACTAGAAACGGAATTAACGCTGGATCAGGTGAAAGATCAGTTAATTGAAGTGGGCAAAAAGAGATCTTCTCTGAATTACAAAGACATCATGGAAAAACTGTCGCCATTTGACCAAGATCCCGAACAAATGGATGAGTTTTACGAGCAGCTTGGCGACATGGGGATTGAGGTTGTCAACGACAGCGATGAGGATCTTGCAACCATACGCCAAGGCGATGATCCGGATAGAAGTAATGACAGCGACGATTTCAATTTTGACGATGACTTGAGCTTGCCGCCGGGTATCAAAATCAATGATCCTGTCCGCATGTACCTGAAGGAGATCGGTCGTGTACCACTCCTGTCTGCGGACGATGAGGTGGAGCTGGCGAAGCGGATTGAGAAAGGCGACGAGGAAGCGAAGCGTCGTCTGGCGGAAGCCAACCTGCGTCTCGTGGTCAGCATTGCCAAACGTTATGTGGGCAGAGGTATGCTGTTTCTGGACTTGATTCAGGAAGGCAACATGGGCTTGATCAAAGCTGTTGAGAAATTTGACCACAGCAAAGGCTACA
Organism: Paenibacillus enshidis; assembly: GCF_042136365.1. Taxonomy (NCBI): domain Bacteria; kingdom Bacillati; phylum Bacillota; class Bacilli; order Caryophanales; family Paenibacillaceae; genus Paenibacillus; species Paenibacillus enshidis. The sequence continues at coordinate 164,940 of NZ_JBHHMI010000003.1, forward strand.
AATTCAGTACCTATGCGACCTGGTGGATTCGTCAGGCCATTACACGTGCGATTGCCGACCAGGCCAGAACGATCCGGATACCTGTTCATATGGTGGAAACGATCAATAAGCTGATACGTGTGTCACGCCAGCTGCTGCAGGAGCTCGGGCGTGAGCCATCGCCTGAAGAAGTGGCGGCTGAGATGGAGCTTAGTGTAGAAAAAGTGCGGGAAATTATGAAGATCGCCCAGGAGCCTGTTTCGCTTGAAACACCGATCGGGGAAGAGGACGACTCGCATCTTGGAGACTTCATTGAGGATCAGGAGGCGCTGGCGCCTGCGGATGCTGCCGCCTATGAATTGCTTAAGGAGCAGCTTGAGGATGTGCTGGATACGCTAACTGAACGGGAAGAGAACGTGCTTCGCCTTCGTTTCGGTCTTGATGACGGCCGTACCAGAACACTGGAGGAAGTCGGCAAAGTATTCGGCGTCACGCGCGAACGGATTCGGCAGATTGAAGCCAAGGCTCTGCGCAAGCTTCGTCATCCAAGCCGGAGCAAACGTCTCAAGGATTTTCTCGAATAGCGTTATAAGCGGACCTTCTGCGGCTTAAGTGCAGAGGGTCTTTTTGCATTTCACTGCTGGCAGGGCAAAGGAGAGTTACTTGTTTTCTTTTGTCATATTTTCCTTGATCTGTTTTATTGGGTTTTATTTTAGCTCTTTTGCATTCGTAATGCAAATCATGTTTGACGTTCCGGCGACAAGGAAATGCTATGTCTTTACCGTATAGAAAAAAATGGATTGTGTGGGTGGCTTCATGAAATTATCACAGCGTTTGCAGTATATATTGGAACAAATCCCGCCCGGCAGCGTGCTGGCCGATATCGGCTCAGATCATGCGCTTCTGCCGGTGGCGGCTGTAGAGAGCGGAAGAGCATCCAGGGCCGTCGCGGGCGAGGTTAATGAAGGCCCGCTGCGTGCGGCCAGGAAGCAGGTGGCGGATGCAGGCCTTGCGGACAGGATCGACGTGAGGCACGGTAACGGTCTGCAGGTACTGGAAGCTGGCGAGGCTGACGTCATTACGATAGCAGGCATGGGTGGCGCGCTTATAGCGACTATTCTGGATGAAGGGACGGACAAACTGCCCGGCGTTCGCCAGTTGGTGCTGCAACCGAATGTTGGAGAAGATATGCTGCGAAAATGGCTGCTTCACTCCGGTTGGGTCGTCACATGTGAGCATATTCTGGAGGAAGACGGAAAAATATACGAGATTCTGACTGCGCTCCCTGAATCGCAAAGTCCGCTGTCGCAGGAGGACCTGTATGCGCAGGTTCAGCTTGCAGGTGGCTGTACCCTTACATCCGCTCTGCATCTGCGCATGGGCCCCCACCTGGTAAAGGCGCCCAATAAGGTGTTTTTTAAAAAATGGCAGGGGGAGATTGCCAAGCTTCAATCGGTGCTGAAGCAGGTGGAACGGTCAGAGCTGGAATCCGCGCGGGAGAAAAGGGAAGAGCTGCAACGGCAGATCGAACAATTGGAGGAGGTGCTCGCATGTTTGCAAAAGGACAGACCGTAATTCAATATATGGAACAGCTGGCTCCCAAGCATTTGGCCGTGCCGGACGACCGAATCGGGCTTCAGCTCGGCAGCCTGCAGAAGGAGATCAAGCAGGTGCTGATTGCCCTGGATGTAAACGATGAAGTGGTGGAAGAGGCGATCAGCCTTGGGGCTGATTTGATCATCGCACACCATGCGATTATTTTCCGGCCGCTGAAAACCTTGAACACCGATCAGCCAGCTGGCAAGCTGTATGAGAAGCTGATTAAAAATGATATCGCTGTTTATATCAGTCATACGAACCTGGATACGGCCGAGGGGGGCATGAATGACTGGATGGCTGCAGCACTGGGGATTGAAAGCGCGGGTACGCTGGAGGATGTGCACACAGACCAATTGTTCAAGCTGGTTGTGTTTGTACCCAAAACCCATCATCAGCAGGTTCTGGACGCCGTTCTTGGAGCCGGGGCAGGCCATATCGGCAATTACAGCCACTGCAGCTTCAATATAGAAGGCATTGGCACTTTTGTCCCGCAGGAGGGAACCAATCCGTTTGTGGGACAGCAGGGCAAAATGGAGCGTGCGGAGGAGATCAGGCTGGAGACCGTAGTTCCGGCAGGTATACGAAGTAAGGTGATTCAAGCGATGCTGAAAACGCACCCGTATGAAGAGGTCGCCTATGACCTGTATCCTATGGATCTGAAAGGACGGACCTTCGGATTGGGCCGTGTCGGCAAATTGAAGCAGTCCTGCACGCTGCGCGAATTTGTAGACGTGGTCAAAAAAGGGCTGAAGGTGCCCCATGTTCGTGTTGTAGGAGACCTTGACCGGGAGGTTAAAAAAGCGGCCGTCCTTGGCGGCTCCGGCAGCCGTTATGTGAACAAGGCGCTGTATAAAGGCGCCGATGTCATCGTCACCGGAGATATTGACTATCATACAGCCCATGATGCGCTTATGGCCGGGATTGCGATCATTGATCCCGGCCATAACGCCGAGAAGATTATGAAGGAGCAAACCGCAGGCTGGCTTCGCGTCAAGCTGGAGGAAAGCCGTTACGAAACCAGGGTGCAGGCCTCGGAAGTGGATACGGAGCCGTTCCGTTTTATGTAATCAGACATTTCCAGACAAAGGGCGGGTTTCCAGATAAAATGATCTTGTGCCCTTTGCCCAAAACCTGTATACTATACAATGTTGTGCGAAAGTTTGACAGACAATCGCTGGCGGCGCAAGCCGCGAGAGGAAAGTCCGGGCTCCACAGGGCAGGATGCTGGATAACGTCCAGTCAGCGCGAGTTGAAGGATAGTGCCACAGAAATGGACCGCCGATGGCCGCTATGCGGCACAGGCAAGGATGGAACCGAGGTGTAAGAGACCCCGAGGAACGCTGGTGACTTCGTTCCTGGTAAACCCCATCTGGAGCAAGACCTAATGGGACACAGCTTCTTCGAGAAGCAGCCTTAGCCCGAGGCGTGTCCGGGTTGGTCGCTGGAGCTGTGCAGTAATGTACGGCCTAGATAGATGATTGTCACTTGTGGTGGGAGGGTAGTTCCCGTTTGGACCACGAAGAGTACAGAACCCGGCTTACGGAAAACTTTCCAAACTGCAACCTTTGAAATACCTTTTAACTGATGAACAACCTATATCAAACAAGGCCGTGACCCCGGAATTCCGGTTGGCACGGCCTTGTTTTTTGGTTTGCGGATTCACACAGATACAGCAGCGGCTGCATAGCTCCGAAAAGCGCGGTCCATACGTTCGATAGCCTCTGGCAGCAGATGAGGGTCCGTATGCGTGAAGTTAACCCGCATCCGGTTATAGCCTGAACCGTCGCTATAAAACACCTGACCCGGCACGAATGCCACCCCTTCGCGGACAGCATGCTGCAGCAGAACGTCGGCTTTGACATGCTCAGGCATCTGCACCCACAGGAACATGCCTCCCTGCGGCTCTATCCAGGAGACGCCTTCCCACTTGCGATCTTGCATTAGAGAGGTCATTTTAACCATGCGGGCATAATATTCGGCCGACACAGTCCGGATGTGGCCCTGCAGATCAAAGAAACCGAGCAGTTCATGAAGCGCACGCTGATCGATAAGGCTGGAGTGCAGGTCCGAGGCCTGCTTTGCTTTGGCAGCCATGCGGATAATCGACGCGTCGGCCATCACCCATCCGGAACGGACGCCAGGAGCTACGGTTTTGGAAAATGTGCTGGTGTAGATTACATTGCCGTTGTCTCCGTACTGCTGATCGATAGAGTACAAGGACGGAAAATTAACATCTGGATTGAATTTCACTTTTCCGTATGGATCGTCCTCAAAAATGAGCACCCCGTGCTTGCGGCACAGTTCGACCACAGCGTTACGGCGTTCCAGACTCCATACATTGCCCCCCGGATTGGAGAAGGTAGGGATCACATAGACAAATTTCGGATGGTGACGGAGCAGCTTGGCTTCCAAATCGTCAGGCAGCATCCCGTGTTCATCCGTCTCCACGGCGACAGGGACAGCCTGGTACGACTGAAATACCTGCAAGGCGGACAAGTACGTAGGCGCCTCTACAAGAATTACATCTTCCGGATCCAGGAAAATACGTGCAATCAGATCAATGGATTGCTGGGAGCCTGTCGTCATCAGCATTTCGTCGGGTTGTACCCGGCAGCCGTCAGCGGCCATTTGTTCGCAGAGACGCTCGCGCAGCGGAAGGAAGCCTTCGGTCAAGCCGTACTGCAATGCCGTCCCGCCTCCGCTTAACGCCCGGTCGTACGCCTCGCGGATCGCAGCGACAGGAAAAAACGCTTCGGCCGGGAGTCCGCCAGCCAGAGACAAGATATCCTTGCCCTGAGTTACTTTCAGAATGTCTCTTACTGCTGACGAACCCAAATGCCGGGTCATGGTTGAAAAACGCTGTGTCAACTTCATCATCTCCTGAACGGGTTATGAAACAAGTGTCATGTACTGTACTGATTTTCCGTATAGTATAAGGTATATATACGGCAGAAGACAAGCTTCAGGGAGGGATTGAAGCTGCTGTGCAGCCTCGTTGCCGAAAGCCGTACGGCTTCTCCGGATCGCAAACCCGTCCTGTAAAGCAGTGAAAAAGGCAGACCCGAATGCTTCGGATCTGCCTTTTGCCGGTCATGGATTGAATCTGCTCAGTATCGATTCCAGCCTGCTGCGCAGATGCTGTGGCCACAGCTGCAGCGGAGCGCCCTCGCCTTGTGCTGCGCTGAGCGCCTTGTAGGAGTCGATTTGCCCATACCCGAAATACTTGTCATGTCCTGCCGCACCCAAATCAATCACGTTATTGCGCAAAATATCCATAACCTCGGTATTTTGCAGCTCCGGATTTTGCGAGCGGATCAGCGCAGCCACTGCAGCCACGTGAGGGCTGGCCATGGAAGTTCCGGACAAGGCGGCGTATTGGCTGCCCGGAAAGGTGCTGGCGATGTTCGTTCCGGGCGCGGCCACATCGATGTAATCCCCGTAATTGGAATAGGAGGCCCGTTTCATGGATGAATCCGTAGCGGCAACGGCCAATACCTCAGGGTATGCCGCCGGATAGCCGGGCCGCTCCGTATTATCATTGCCTGCCGCCGATATAAGCACGATATCCTTGTTATAAGCGTATTTGATGGCTTCATGCAGAAATTGCGAGTCTGCATAGTTGCCCAGGCTCAAATTAATGACCTTGGCGCCGTGATCTGCGGCCCAAATGATGCCCTGTGCCACAGAATAGGTCGTGCCTGAGCCGGAATTGTCCAAAACCTTGACAGGCATTATTTTGTTATACCAGGTCATGCCTGCCACACCTTCATTGTTGTTGACCAGCGCGGATATGATGCCTGATACATGGGTGCCGTGACCGACATCATCATAGGGCTTGCTGGCAGGATCAATAATGTTGTAGCCCTTGACAAACTGTCCTTTCAGATCCGGATGATCCAAATCTGCGCCGGTATCCACGACAGCTACCGTGACGTCCTTGTTGCCTCTGGACAAATTCCAGCTGCGGTTCGCTTCAACTGCCGGTAAATTCCATTGGTACTGTGAGAAAAGGATGTCATTGGGAACGGATACGGCCTTGGTTTCCTTTGCTGTTTCATCATTGGTTAAATACATGTAATGAGGCTCAGCGTAGAGTGGATTCCATTTTTTATCAAAATACTGCTTCAATTGCTTGTAATTCATATTGCCGGAACGAAAGATATAGGTATCCCCAAGCTTTCGTCCCTCCTGTTTGCTGTGCAGGTCGCGGCGGATTTGTTCCAGCCGCTCCTTTCCCGGCTGGTTCCGGAAGCGGACGACGATTTCATTTTCATAAAAATGGCTGGCATTTTCGTTGTCATGCCCGGTTTTGACGGTGATGTCCTGCAGCGTGTTCGGGTAAACGGACTCAACCTTGAAGCGCCCTTCACGGGGATAAGGAATCATCCGGAGATTGCGCCGCTGGTGCTCCTCGACGGCGTTAAGAACCTGCTCGTTAAAGACGCCGATCACGGCATGTCTGCCATCAGCCGAAGGCTCGGCCAGGATGAAGTAGCGGTCCTTTCCGGCCAGAAGCGACGGGGATTCATACGATTTGCCCCGTTTTACCGCTTCTTTGGCGGCCTGAATACCCGAGCGGACAGGCTGAGCCTGCCCCGCCGCATCCCGGTCGAGCCCGGCTCCGGCAATCTGACGGGAGCGGCCGTTATGTCTGTCCAGCCAAATCAGCGCGTGCAGCTGATGGTGGCTTTTTTTCATGTCCTCCCCATAAGTGGAAATGCTGCCGTCGCTGCTGCTGTTTAGAACAGCCATCATGGCATGAAGATGGCCTTTTGCATCGTGTCTGAGCAGTTTCCTGGTCGTGTTGATATCCCCGGACAGCAGCGTCTTTTTCATTTCCATTTCCGTATCCTGCCTGTCCGGTGTTCGCACGGAAAGAGTCTGAGGAGCTTGAGGCTGCTTCTGTCTGCTGCCGTTCCAGGGTAGAAGCACGCCAACAACCAGCAGGGCGGCGGCAACCCCTAAGGTTGTTTTGATCCATCTGTGACGGGACATATCAGGTCCTCCTGTAAATCGAAATTTGGGTACGCTTAGCGTTGGAAACTTCGCAGTTTTTTATACCGTTTGTCCGTCGTTTATGGTAGGATTATTACTGAATTTAGGGTTGACGTTTAAACGGGATGATACCGGGTAAACCATTATTGAAGGAATTGATTAGAGGGGGAGAGCTGCATCTATGTCAGCAGTCAATGTACAAAAATTATGTGAGTCCACTCGGGAGAAGCTAACATTTGCCGTCGGGCGGATTGAATTGTTTCTAAATGAGCATGCCTTGCCGCAGCTGAGTGGGGAACAGGAGGAAGAGACGGTGCAGTATTACAGGGGATTTCTTTCGGATCTCCGCCACCTGCTCGTTTTCTCCGAAGTTTCTTATGAAAAGCTGGGCATCGCTTTACGGCGTGCCAATTTTGATGTCGATTTTGCCGAAAAGGCTCTGTATAATGTGTACCATGACTGTGTGAACAGCTTCTTCTATCCCAAGAACGAATCCTATGTAGAAGATGGTCGTTATGCTTATACAGGTCAGGATGCCATACGCTTCCGCAGAACCGTTCTTCCTGAAGTGCGGGCGGTTATTATGGACATTACCAGAACCTACGAGGAGCTTCGCGACGATCTTGCCTATTACGAAAGCGACTACCTGACCCAACGCCGGATGCAGAGCCGGCGCACTCACGCATAATAACAAATGTAAAGCCGTTGATGGTTATACCGGACTGAACCTGGTAAACTGTCGGCGGCTTTTTTTGTGCATGTTTGTTATCAACTCCCATGCGGTATGCGGCATACGGGCAGGCAGGAAGGGACATAATGAGCCTTGAGGTGATAAATATGAGCCATCAGGACAATCCATCAGTCCGGTGCAGTGTATCTAATTGTCATTATTGGGGACAAAACAACATCTGCAAGGCGGATGTCATCATGATTGACGTTGACCATCATGCAGGCAGAAAGCTGCAGGAGGAATACGCCGGGGAGATGTTCAGCACCAGCGAACACGAGTACGCGGAAAATTCTGCGGCTACCTGCTGCCACACCTTTAAACCGAAAAATTGAAAGTAGTCAGTCCATTCTGTTAGTCCTCACACAAAATGCGGAGGTGCAGCAATCTTATGGATGACAACAACCGAAAGGGTAAAATTTCGGATAACCCGCCGCCCAGAGCTCTTGTAGTGCGTGACCGTGTGGACTATCCGCGAAAGGATCACCGGGAGGAATACGCGGCCGAAGTTGCGCCCATTAGGCCGGCAGAAGACAGAAAAGAAGCGCAGGAAAGTGGCACAAAGGGCAAAACGGCAGGTTATGCAGGCATTGCATTGGGCATTCTGGCGTTGTTCATGTGGTCTATTGTGCTTGGTCCCATCGCAGCGATTCTTGGCTTCTATTCCTTGGCCAACGGCAAGAGAACCTTGGGCGGATGGGCGATTGGCCTTGGACTGGTGGCGACGATCAGTTATTTCGTATTTATTCCGTTCGTCCGATAGCTGCAGTGCAGAGGATTTCAAACGGAGCAGCTCCTCCCGAAAAGGGACGGGGCTCTTTTTTTCGACAAAACCTCTGGCAGACGCTAACAAAAAGTTGTATCATAGGCAATAATGCCGTCTGCTCAGGAATATCGTTTAATACCTGTTAAGAAAGTTGGGAATTATACATGCAAATAGATCCACGTGTGTCGAAGCAGGCTGTCGATATGCCATTGGTGAATAACGCAAATCCAAGCGAAGCCCGGGACAGCGGTTCCGACTTTGCCAGTTTGATCGCTCAGGTTGAACAGCAGCCCGGGGAGGTTGCACCGCAAAGTGCAGTGACAAGGGAGAACGGTCTGTTGTGGCTGCAGCTTGGCTCTGCCGCAGGATCACCTTCCTATACGGCTTCACTGGATAGTGCAGCATTTTCAGGAGAAACATTCAACCCTCCTACAGCATTCGATTCGCTGATCACGGCGGCCAGCAGAAAATACGGCGTGCCTGAATCCCTGATCAAGGCTGTCATCGATACCGAGTCCTCTTTTAACCCGTATGCCGTTTCATCGGCAGGGGCAAAAGGGCTGATGCAGTTGATGGATGCGACGGCCCAGGGACTTGGAGTCAGCGATGCTTTTGATCCCGCTGAGAATATTGACGCAGGTGTCCGCTATTTGTCCTATCAGCTGAAGCGCTTTGGCGGTCAGGAGAATATGGCGCTTGCAGCTTATAATGCAGGCCCGTCCAAGGTAGAGCGCCTTGGAATATCCAGTGACACGGAACTGATGTCCGTACTGAATCAGCTGCCGGTTGAGACACAGAATTATGTGGCCAAAATTCAAAACGCCCGTGCGAAATTTTCTGGCTAGAATGTTGCAGTGAATGAATATTTCTGAACCGGATGTGGGTCTGCCAAAGGATCAATACGGGGAAGCCGGCTTGGACGAGCGCTCCTCTATTGGTCTTTTTGTTTTGGGCGCAAGCAAAGGAGGCACTCAGTTGTTATATTTTGATCACGCGGCAACGACCCCTCCTCATGAGGAGGTTGTGAAAACGGTCGCGGAGTTGATGAGAAGGCACTATGGAAACCCGTCTTCCCTGCATAAATACGGCGAGGAAGCCGGCCAATTGCTAAAACGGGCCCGTGAAGTATGTGCCGCTGCGCTGGCGGTCAAGCCAGGGGAAATCATTTTTACGTCAGGAGCGACAGAAAGCAATAATCTGGCTGTGAAGGGTGCGGCACTGCAATACGCATCAAGAGGCCGGCATCTTGTTACAGCGGCCACTGAGCATCCCTCCGTATTCGAGAGCTGCCGGCAGCTGGAGCAGATGGGCTATGAACTGACTGTGCTGCCTGTGGATGAAGAAGGGCATGTCAATGCCGACCAGGTTGCAGCCGCCATTCGTAAAGACACGGTGCTGGTCAGCATTATGCATGTCAACAATGAAACGGGGCGCATTCAGCCGATTCATGAAATCGGACCACGTTTGAAGGCGGAATTTCCCAAGGTTCTTTTTCATGTAGACGGGGTACAGAGCTTCGGCAAACTGCCGGTCAAGCTTAAAGATTGGGGCATTGACCTGTTTAGCCTCTCCGGCCATAAAATCCGTGGAACGAAAGGTACAGGGCTGCTTTATGTAAGGGAAGGGGTAAAGCTCTCCCCGCTGTTGATTGGGGGAGGACAGGAGTTTGACCTGCGGGCGGGCACAGAGAACGTGCCCTTGATCGTAGGCTTGGCTAAGGCGGTACGAATGGCCGCGGAAGGACGTGAGCGGTTTGCGGCCGCTGCATCCGGATGGCGTGACATCATTATGGAGGCCGTGCGTCAAAATCCGGCGCTAGAGTTGAACAGCGGAACTGAAGCTCCGCATATCGTGAACTTTTCCCATCCGGCCATGAAGGCGGAGGTTATGCTGCATACGCTGGAGCTGCTTGGTGTGGCTGTATCGACCAAATCGGCATGTTCCTCCAGACTCGCTGAGCCAAGCCGGGTGCTGCTCGCCATGGGCAGAAGCGGAAATGCCGCTTCAGGCGGCATCCGCATCAGCTTCGGGGACAGCCATACGGCAGATGAAATCAGGCAGCTTGCCTTGGCCATACAGGAAATGACAACACGGCTGAAAACTGTTGAAGTGCGAGTTCAAAAAGTCGGCTTTTCAGCACCGAGAAGATTGAATGAAGCTAGGGACTGAGGAGCGGAGCGTACGTTTTGGGTACGTGAGCACCGGAAGGACCGGCTGAATTCAAGATTCGATGCCGAGTTGCTTCTTGATTCACTTCGTGATCAAAAGACGACTTTTTGAACAACCTCTTGAAAGGTGGGAATCGTAAATTGAATTATGATATGTTACTGCTGCGCTTCGGAGAATTTACCCTGAAGGGGAGAAACCGGGGGCGGTTTGAAAGAGCTGCAGTGTCCCGGGTAAGGGCGCTGCTTCAGAGTTTTCCAAGAGCAGAGATGAACCATGAGTTTGGGCGATTATATATTGCATTAAACGGGGAGCCGTATGAGCAAATGATTGCCACATTGCAGAGGGTGTTCGGCATCATCTCCATCAGCCCTGTAAAGGTTGCGCCGCTGGATATCGGGGAGATCGTTGCTGCGGCGACCGCTCTTATTCAGGAGCTTGCACCTGTTGAAGGGACGACCTTCAAGGTGAACGCGCGCCGTGTGTGGAAGGAATTCCCTCATTCCTCACAGGAGATGAATCACCTGATCGGTTCGCCTGTGCTGCAGGCTTTCCCGGCGCTCAAGGTTGACATGAGGCATCCGAAGCTGGAGCTGCGTGTGGAGGTGCGCCAGCAGGGGGTCTATATTTTCAGTGAAGTGATTCCGGCAGCGGGCGGATTTCCGTATGGCACGAATGGCAAGGCGATGCTGCTGCTGTCGGGAGGCATCGACAGTCCGGTCGCGGCATGGTCATCCATGCGCAGAGGCCTGGAGGTGGAATGTGTTCATTTTTACAGCTATCCCTACACCAGTGAGCTGGCCAAGGAAAAGGTCATCGATTTGGCTAAAGTGCTGGCCGGGTATGCGGGGCGGATCAAGCTTCACCTGGTCCCTTTTACGGAGATTCAGACCTCGTTTACCCGCACGGGCCAGGATAATATGATCATCACGCTCATGCGCAGATCCATGCTGCGGATTGCGACAAAGCTCGCTGAACGTGCAGGCGCGCTTGCGATCGTTACGGGGGATAGCCTCGGCCAGGTGGCGAGCCAGACGCTGTCAAGCATGAACGTCATCGGGCGTGCTACGGAGCTGCCGCTGCTGCGCCCGCTTGTGATGATGGATAAGAGCGAAATTATTGATATTGCGCAAAAAATAGGGACCTATGAGCTGTCCATTTTGCCTTATGAGGACTGCTGCACCCTGTTCGTGCCCAAGTCGCCGACGACCAATCCGAATTTGGGGGTTGTGGAGAGGGTGGAGGCATCCCTGCGGGAACTTCCGGCCATGATTGACCAGGCGGTGGAGGCGACAGAAACGCTTGTCCTGGAGGCTGGCGGTAAGGTATTGGGGCGCAAGGAGAGTACGGTGCGTGAGGAATGGTTTTAATGACCCGGGACTCTTCCTTTACGCATGTTGTTGGCGCTCTGAAGGCGCTCCGAGAACGAAGCATCCCTCCCAACCGCTGTTGACCCTTCGGGCCAAAGGCGGACGCTCCGCTTTTTCGGGATTGCTTCGTTCTCTCCGCTGCTTCGTGCTTATCCATCATGCAAAAAAGAGAAACCCGTGTCATTGAAAGACTGGGTTTAGAGTTTGAAAAAGCTTTCGGCGTATGGCCGAAAGCTTTTTTGTTCTGTGTGTGCATGATATCTTACTTAAGAGTAAGAGCGTTTCTGACTGCCCTTTTTTTGCGCGGCTCTGCGGTTGGCCAGATATCCGGCGATGAGGATACCGACGACAACCGCTACCATAAACAGGATACGCAGTGCGGGATGCTCTGTAAAATAAGGCTCGATTCTGGCTTCCTCCGTAATCATATGGGAAGCGGTATATCCGAGAACAGCAGACCCCACATATACGATCCACGGAAAGCGGTTGATCAGCTTGATAAAAAGGGTGCTTCCCCACACGACAATCGGCACGCTGATCAGCAATCCGATAACTACGAGCACCAGATGCTGCTGGGCTGCGCCCGCCACCGCAATCACATTATCCAGCCCCATGGCGGCATCGGCAATGACAATCGTGCGCACAGCCTGTCCGAGCGTGGCTCCGGCAGCAATCTCCGTGTGCTCCTCCTCCTGATCCACCAGCAGCTTGTAGGCGATCCAGATCAGCATCAGCCCTCCTGCGAGCAGCAGCCAAGGAATCTGCAGGAGCCACAGCACAACGATAGTTGCCACAATCCGGACCAGCACAGCTCCACCGGTTCCATACAGGATGGCTTTCTTTTGCGTCTGCGGCGGCAGCTTCCGCGCGGCCAGCCCGATGACAATTGCATTATCCCCGGCCAGCATAAGGTCGATGAACACAACGTTCAGCAGCAGCAGGAAAAACTCAAGGCTAAAATAATCCACGATGTATGTCACTCCTTTTACCTGTAACAACGTCTATCAATGTGCTTCAAAGAAGCCGGACCACGACTTAGCGGAAACAAATCAGTTCATTATAGTGCCCAAAAATCGGAGAGTCAAGCATACCCCGGCTTGTTCAAGCATACAGCTAGGATGGAGGTGTTTGTACATATGGAGCATATTTGGCTGCTGATGCAGATTTTGATGGTCAATCTTGTACTGAGCGGTGATAATGCGGTTGTAATAGCCCTTGCCAGTAAAAATCTGCCTTTGAAGCAGCGGCGCCAGGCCATATGGTGGGGATCGTTCGGGGCGGTCCTGCTGCGCTGTGTGTTAACGCTCGGGGCCGTTCTGCTCTTGGGAATTCCTTTTATACAAGGAGCTGGAGGGCTGTTGCTCTTATGGATCGCATTTAAGCTGCTTTTTGACAATGGGGAGGGGAATGGGAGCAAGGAGGCAACCACGGTAGGCAAGGCGGTGCAAATCATACTTGCGGCGGACCTTGTCATGAGCCTTGATAATGTACTGGCTATCGCTGCCCTGGCGGAAGGGGATCTGGCCGTTATGGTGATCGGTATCGTGCTAAGCATTCCTATCGTCGTATGGGGAAGCACATTGATCGCTGCCCTGCTGCAGCGCTTTCCTGTGCTTGTATTGGCCGGCTCCGCCATTCTGGCTTTTACGGCCGGTGAAATGATGATGAATGATCCGCTTTTGCACGGAATTCTGGACGTTTTTTCCTATAAAACGCATCCCCTGCTGCCTGCCGCTCTGTGTGGAGGGGTGATAGCGGCAGGGATCTGGCATATCAGCCGCCCCCGCTCCGGCCGGGAGTGGTGAACATTTAGCCCCAGACTCTTGATTTATGTGATATTTAAACTATAATATAAGGGATACGGTACAGCGTCGGAGTGTTTCCCGGCGCTTATTTTATGGCTTATTTAGAGAGAAACTATTTGACATACGGAAAGGATAAGAGCAAATCATGCATGCAAGAGAGAACATTCGCAATATTGCGATTATTGCCCACGTTGACCACGGCAAAACGACCCTGGTTGACAAACTGCTTCAGCAATCCGGGACATTTCGTGAAAATGAAGCGGTTCAGGAGCGCGCGATGGATTCCAACGATCTGGAACGCGAACGCGGGATTACCATTTTGGCTAAAAATACAGCCATCACGTACAAGGACTTTCTGATTAATATCGTGGATACACCGGGACATGCCGACTTCGGCGGTGAAGTGGAACGCATTATGAAAATGGTTGACGGTGTGCTGCTCGTTGTTGATGCCTATGAAGGTTGCATGCCGCAGACCAAATTCGTGCTGCGCAAAGCGCTGGAACAGAATCTCACACCGATCGTCGTGGTTAATAAAATTGACCGTCCGGCGGCCCGCCCGGCGGAGGTTATCGATGAAGTGCTGGATCTGTTCATTGAGCTTGGCGCCAATGACAACCAGCTCGACTTCCCGGTTGTCTATGCTTCCGCATTGAATGGTACATCCAGTATGGATCCCGACAAACAGGACAGCAACATGGAGGCATTGTACAACACGATTGTAGAGCACATTCCGGCACCAACCGAGAATGTCAACGAACCGCTGCAGTTCCTCGTTACGCTGATGGATTATAACGAATATCTGGGCAGAATAGCTGTAGGACGCGTGAACCGCGGGATTGTCCGTCAAGGTCAGCCGGTTGCAGTTATGACGCGTGACGGATCAACCAAAACGGCCCGTGTTGAGAAGCTGTTCGGGTTTCAGGGGCTGAAGCGGATAGAGACAGAAGAAGCAGGAGCGGGCGATATTGTGGCGATTGCCGGTATCAAGGATATCAATATCGGTGAAACGATTGCCGACCCGAACAAGCCGGAAGCCCTGCCTGTTCTCAAAATTGACGAGCCGACGCTGCAAATGACGTTCCTGGTGAACAACAGCCCGTTTGCGGGACGCGAAGGCAAGTGGGTCACCTCCCGCAAGCTGCGTGAACGTCTGCATAAAGAGCTTGAAACGGACGTCAGCCTTCGGGTCGAGGATACGGACAGCCCGGATGCCTTTATCGTATCAGGACGCGGTGAGCTGCATCTCGGTATTCTGATTGAAAACATGCGCCGGGAAGGATACGAGATGCAGGTGTCCAAGCCCGAGGTTATCGTGAAGGAGATTGACGGCCAGCGCATGGAGCCTATTGAACGCCTGCTGATCGACGTGCCTGAAGAGAGCATGGGCGCTGTTATGGAAAGCCTGGGCAGCCGCAAAGCGGAAATGGTCAATATGATCAATAACGGAACAGGCCAGGTCCGCCTGGAGTTCCTGATTCCCGCCCGCGGGCTGATCGGCTACAGCACGCACTTCCTGACCTTGACCCGTGGCTACGGGGTGATGAACCATGCGTTTGACAGCTATGGACCTGTGATTGGCGGACAGGTGGGTGGCCGCCACCAGGGCGTGCTGATTTCGACCGAAACCGGAAACTCCACCTTCTACGGAATGCTGGGCGTGGAAGACCGTGGCACGTTGTTTGTAGAGCCGGGAACAGAAATCTATGAAGGCATGATCGTTGGTGAGCATACCCGTGACAACGATATTGTTGTCAATATTTGCAAAGAAAAACAGCTGACCAACGTCCGTTCGGCTACCAAGGATGAAACGGTTAAGCTGAAAACCCCGGTGATCTTCTCTCTTGAGCAGGCACTGGAATATTTGAATGATGATGAATACTGTGAAATTACGCCGAAATCGATTCGCCTGCGCAAGAAAATTTTGAACAAGAGCGAACGCGAGCGTGCGGAGAAGCAACGCAAAATGGCTCAGGCTAATTCGTAATCGCTGAACACCAGACCGCCTGGCAGTAAGCGGCTGTTTCTTAGCTTGATACCAGGGGCGGCGGGTCCTTTCGGGGGCTGCGCCGCCCTGCTTATTGTTGTGGCAGGGGAATGTATGCCCTGCACTGACTTATTGATCGCCTGGTTTAATGGCAACCAGACTGTCTGCTAAATTTTATGTGAAAAAGGTGTGGAACCATGAGCAATCCCCAACAAGGGCTGCCTCCACGGAGCTCCTCCGGGAAAAAGCCTGTTAAAAAGCAAAAAGCGAAAAAGAAGAGAAGCTTCCTGAAATCATTTATGGTGTTTGTATTGTTTTTGCTGATTGTCGGCTTGGTTGCAGGAGGGTTGTACGCCTATTACATTGGCAGACAGGTTGAAGCGGTACTGGATACAGGGATCGACAAGGAGGTTCCGAAAACGGAGCTTGCCGAGGCCAAACCGTTGACAATGCTGCTGCTGGGAACAGATTACCGTCCTGAACACCAAACGTATCTGTCGGATGTGGTTATGATCGCAACCTTGAACCCGAACACCAAATCGGCTACGCTGGTTTCTTTGCCCAGGGATACGAAGATGGAGCTTGACGGCTATCATCCCCGCAAGCTGAATGAGTATTATCCGATTTTCAAATCCAGGGAGAAGTCAAGCGGTATTTCGGCTGAGGATGAAATGAAGACCATGATCAGCAAATATATGAATATCGATATTGATTATGTATCTGCAATAAATTTCCAGGGGTTTCGCGATATTGTGGACGAGCTGGGTGGAGTGAACGTTACTGTTGACAAAAATATGTGCTATAGGGACAGCGCGGATGGCACCAATATTAATCTGACGGCAGGAGACAAGCACCTGAGCGGGGACGAGGCGCTGGATTTTGTGCGCTACCGCAAATCCAACTGCAGTCCCAGAACTGCGCCTTCCGATGATTTTGACCGCAACAAAAGACAAAATCAGGTATTGCGCTCTCTGATCGACCAAATGCAATCATTTGGCGGCATTGCGAAGCTTGGCAATGTGATTAAAGCGGTGGATAACAATTTGACGACAGACATTGAATCCCAGCAGATGAAAAATATGCTCTCGACCTACTGGAACATCTCCAAGGATGAGGTGAAATACCGGCCGGTAGGAGGGACCTGGCGCAGCCCTTATGTCTATATAAATGAAGATGAGCTGGATGAGGCGAGACAGGCTTTGAGGGATGAAGAAGCCGGCGTTTCGGCTCCTTCCACGGAGAGCGGTACGGCATCGGCGGAACCAACCGAAAAACCGTAATCTTGGAAGGTGCAGTCTGCATATGATATAATTCAGTAGAACCAATCAAGCAAGACTCTAGGGTGTTGAAGGAGGCAGATGTATGTCCGAATCCGTAAGACATGTAACCGGGTCACTGTTTTCAATTTCGCAATACGCCGGGCCTCTGGCCCTGCGAGCTGTACCGAAACCGGACAGCCAAGTTTTTGCTGCCATAAAAAAAGCCTAGTGAATAATCACTGGGCTTTTTGTTTTGTTTGTCCGTTCTGCTGATGGCCATGTCCGGAGGGAGCTGGTGCCTGGGAAGCTTTTTTACCTGTTGATATTTGCGGAATAATGCGGCCCATGATGTCGGCGAGCTCATTGGCGAATCCCTGCACAGGGGACCCGCTGCGGATATCGTGAGCCATTTCGGCAAGCCGGTTATTGATATCTGCATCGGCTGTTACGAGGGTACGCAAGCCATGCGGATCTTTGTCCAAGGCTTCGGCGACCGAATATTTAATGGTCCCGACCCGCGAGCGGTCCAGCTTTCCGTCGACATTGATGCCAACAATCGCTGTTTTCCCGAGCACGACACAGTTGGCGTCTTTTACGCCTTGTACACGCCGGGCAAGATGAGCCAGATGATCTGCTTGTACCGTTGCATTGGTCTTCGGTGCAGCCACATTCAGCTGACGGGCAGTATGATTGGCGGCCTGCTTGGCGGTCGGTTGGCCGGTGGCAGCATTTCTTGCGCTTCGGTCACCGGAAACACCGCATCCGCTCAACAGAAGTATGGAAACAGCTGATGCCGCAATCCATTTGTTCATCTCAAATCATCCTTTCAGGAGGAATATGCCTGCATAAAAACTGTAGGGAACCATTACAGATGCTTTAATCTTATTGTGTCCTGCACGGTTCGTATTATGTGGACTGCAAAGAAATCAGCATATACGGAGCAAAAACCGCATCCCTTTTTCCGGCCGCAGGATGCAGCTGTGGCGAAGACACAACAATTGCACATCGATGATGCCGTTTTGGAGGGGATTGGAATGAAGAAAGTATTTGTTCTGGATACCAATGTGCTGCTGCATGATCCGAAATCGATATTTGCCTTCCATGAACATGATGTCGTAATTCCGGCTGTCGTGCTGGAGGAAATCGATTCGAAAAAAAGAAATGCGGATGAGATCGGCCGCAATGCCCGCAATGTGTCGCGTTTGCTTGACGGACTGCGCGAACATGGACATTTGCACAGCGGTGTTCCCCTTCCTCAAGGGGGGAGGCTTACAGTTGAACTGAACCATCGAAGTTTTCTCAAGCTGCAGGAGATGTTTGGGGAGATCACGAACGATAACCGGATTCTTGCGGTGGCTTTGAATTATCAGCTGGAAGAGCAGGAAATGGAGGATGCGGCCACAGTTGTTTTAGTCAGCAAGGATGTGCTTGTGCGGATCAAGGCGGATGTGCTTGGGCTGATGACGGAGGATTATTTATCTGACCGGACTGCGGAGCCGGATGAGCTGTATCATGGCTGTTCCACGCTAAAGGTTCACCCGTCCGTGATCGATGAGTTCTACTCTTTCCGTTATTTGGCTGTGAAGCCCCTTCATCTGCCTTATGAGCTGTATCCGAATGAATTCGTCATACTGAAAGATGAGATGGGGACTAATAAATCAGCGCTGCTGAAGGTAAATAAGGAAGGCAGCAGGCTGGAGCCGCTCTACATGAGCAATGATGCCGTGTGGGGGATCAGCGCCCGCAACGCCCAGCAAAGAATGGCGCTTGAACTGCTGCTGAATGACGATATACCGCTTGTAACGATTACCGGCAAGGCCGGAACGGGCAAAACCTTGCTCACGCTTGCCGCAGGATTAATGAAGGTGGAGGATGAACGGAAGTACAAAAAGCTGCTGATTGCCAGACCCGTGGTGCCTATGGGCAAGGACATCGGTTATCTTCCCGGTGAGAAGGAAGAAAAACTGCGCCCATGGATGCAGCCGGTTTATGACAACCTTGAGTATTTATTTGATGCAAAAAAAGCCGGGGATATCGATAAAATTTTAATGGGACTCGGGAGTATACAGGTCGAGGCACTGACCTACATCCGTGGCAGATCCATTCCCGGCCAATTTATTATCATCGATGAGGCGCAAAACTTGTCACGCCACGAAGTGAAAACTATCGTTTCCCGTGTAGGGGAAGGCAGCAAGATTGTACTGCTGGGCGATCCGGAGCAAATTGATCATCCGTATCTGGACGCCACAAGCAACGGATTAAGCTATGTGGTGGAGAGGTTCAAGCAGGAAAGCATCAGCGGTCATATAACGCTTGAAAAGGGAGAACGCTCCACGCTGGCCCAGTTGGCAGCGAATTTGCTATAGCAGGACCGGCAACAGGTTGTATTATTGCCCAAGAAATAATAGGAAAAGAGCGAGTGCCGACGGTAAAATATCCGTTCAGCACTCGCTCTTTCTCTTTTATTATGGCTCATTTTAGCCGACGGTTGCTTCGTTTCTGGAGTCTCAGAACAGCCCTACAAACTCAGCTCCAGTTGAACCTTAAGCTGCTGGGGGAGCGTTTCTACACCAGTAGCTTTGACGTACGGCAGCAGCATCTGCGGGTAAAAGCCGAGATCAAACTGCTTCTCCAGATTGCTGCGGGTCGTATCGGGCAGCTCCAGCCCATTAAATACAAGTCTGTCCACATGAAAGACGATAGCATTTTTCGGAGTATTTTCGAGTGTATAATGACCCTTGATCAATAAATCCATCGTTCCGCTTTTTCCCTGAACGGTAATGCCTTCTTTCTCAAAAGTGAAGCCAAATTGCTTGAACAGTTCGTCCCTCGACTGCAGGAAGCGGTTAAACTCTTCTTCTTGGATGGTGACGGTATACGTTTTGCCGTTGGTCACGATAGCCCCTTTCTGTCCCTTGATAAACTGGGGTAATCCTTCCATCGCTCCGGCCAGCGCTTTAAAGTGTCGTCTAACCTCGTACAACCCGATATTTTCCCAATAAGATGTCATTTCCTCGATCAGCCGCCTCATCGTTTCGGAATCGCCGCTTCCGTTGACCTGCTTGTTCACCCGTTCCTGAAGCGCTGTAACGCGGGTCCGCTGGGCGAGCAGCCTGTTTTTGATATCCTGCAGCTCCGACGCTGTTGCAGAGGTCTTCCGCTCAAGCTTGCTAATAGAGGCATATCTTTCCTGATAAGCGTTCAATATATCCTTATCATTGCTTATAATGATCTCATAATAATCGATAAGGGTCAGCGCTTGTCCGAGATTTTTCGCACCCAGCAGGATGCTGAGCAACTGATCTCTTTCCCCCATATAATATGAACGCACAACGGCGCCGGCCCGCTCCTGCTGCAACTGAATCTGCTGCCGCTGAATGCCGAGCTGTTTCTGCAGATCCTGCTGCCTGCGCTGCGTCTCTGCTTGCTGCAGTCCAATCCGTTCAATTTCCTGATCAATCTCGACGATGGAAAGGCTGTCTTCCAAAATTTTTCTGGTTTGTTCATCTATAGCAGCCGCTTTTACGGGAAGGCTTGTCCATAAGGACAGGCACAGAAGGGCTGCAGCTAGTTTTATGCCTATGTGCTGTCTTCTCAATACGAAAAACTCCTTTAGCGTCTTCATTGTTCCTCAAGCACAAACTCCAATTGCGCGTTTGTTCATGTATATGCTGCCGCCTATGTTTCTAGCCTTCCTCCATTGTAAAACAGGAGCGGGAGACTTAAAACTTAAAACTCTGGAACTCAGGTATGAGCCCATGAAATTTAGGGAATACATTTTAGTATCAATAGATTCTATGAACTCTACGAGAGGCATAGGAATGAAATGAGGAGCTTTTATACCTTATTCACTACCGGCTTTCCGGTTCATGAAGACGGTAATTTAGGATGTTGTTAGGAGGGCTTTGGCATGACAGCAGTAAGACAGGATGCATGGAGCGCGGAGGATGACCTCATCTTGGCGGAAGTCACGCTCCGCCACATCCGTGAAGGGGGGACACAGCTTGCAGCATTTGAGGAAGTAGGCCAAAAAATTTCCCGCACCGCCGCAGCATGCGGATTCCGCTGGAACAGCTGTGTCCGGAAAAGATATGAAGAAGCGATTAGTATCGCAAAAGCCCAGCGGCAAAAGCGGAGTTATATCCGAAAGCAAAATCCTGTAAGCATGTCCCAGGTTACGGCATTTACGGGGCTTGATCAAGAGGAAAGCGTGTATCAGGAAGATTCGGCAAGCGAGGATTCTTTGTCCATCGATGCAGTTATCCGTTTTCTGCGCCAATGGAAGGGCACGATACAGGAAACCCGCCGCCAGATGAAGATGCTTGAAAAAGAGCTTCGTGAAAAAGAAGAAGAACTGAATGAGTTCCGTCTGGAGAATGAGCGGTTATCCAAGGAAGTGAACGAGGTGCAAACCGATTACCGGGTCGTCAACGATGACTACAAGGCGCTGATTCAGATTATGGACCGGGCCCGTCGTTTGGCTGTCCTGAGTGAAGAGGACGAGGAACTGAAGTCCAGATTTAAAATGGATGCCAACGGAAATCTTGAGCGTATTGAATAAAACCGTTTCAAAAGCCGTCAGACTGCAATAGCAGATTGACGGCTTTTTGTCTTTTGACTATGGTATATAATAAATAGTAGCAAAAAAAGACAATGGGGGAACCATTATGCGGATTGATATCATCGGGGCCGGTGCGCTCGGACTCCTCTATGCTGGCAAATTGGCCGCCGCGGGTATAAAAATACGCTTATGGGTACGGAGGCCTGAGAGCGCGGACATACTTAGACGGAAGGGGATTACCGTGAAAGAGCAGAGCGGTGAGAGCCTGCATATGGAGTATCCTGGGTTTGATGTTCAACTGATGAAGAACTGGCCGCCCGCCTTTCAGACAGGCGACTGGGTGTTTCTGATGACCAAGCAGAATGGGGTTCGTGAAGCGGTCGAGTGCATGGCTAAGGGAGCGGGAAAAAATCTGCATATTGTGAGTATGCAAAACGGAATTGGGCATACTGACATTATCGCGAAATATCTTCCTTACGCGAGCATATATCCCGCTGTTACTACCGAAGGGGCCAGGCGAAGCGGTGAGGACGTTGTTGTGCATGCGGGGAAGGGATTGACGGAGCTTGGGGGAGCGCTTCGTGGCGGTTCGGTACAGCCTTTCTCGACGGCCGGCAGGGAGAAGCTGCTTGCGGACAAGCTTACAGAGGCGGGTTTTGAAACCCGACTCTCCGAGAACATTGAAAAAAGCATCTACCGGAAACTTTTGTTCAACGCCGTCATCAATCCGCTGACAGCGATCTGGCGGGTGCCGAACGGAGAACTGCTCTCCAGCCCTGAACGAATGGACATGCTAAGGCAGTTGTATGATGAAAGCATCCGTATCTTTGAAGCTTGCAGCATCGCCTGGCAGGCGGAATGGTGGGAAGAGCTGCTGCAGATCTGCAGAAATACAGCGTTTAACCGTTCTTCCATGCTTGCTGATGTGATGGCCGGCAGAAGGACCGAGATCGAAGCGATTAACGGTCAGTTCATCAGGCTTGCTCAAGAGGCTGGTATGGGTGCGCCGCTCCATAAGACGATCAGGGACATCATTAACGGAATGCCATATGTACAGGGGGAGAACGGATGAGCACAGTGCAAAATACGCTTGTTTTTTTAAGCGTACTGCCCATTTTCCCATTCCTGATTGTCTATGGAGTGGGGCTATGGATCACGAAGAACAAAAAAAGATCACTGCTGGCCGCTATTGACGTTACGACTCTTTTTCTCATTTTTTCCGTGGCTGCGTTATTCAATGTAGTCTTCGGAACAAAATTCGGCATTTACCTTATTTTGCTGGTGCTTCTGATCACTTTGGGCTTAATTGGCAGTGCGCAAAATAGGCTTAAAGGCGGGGTCAACTGGAGCAGATTGATTCGGGCTGTGTGGAGGATTACATTTATTGGGAGTTCGATTGCATATTTTTTATTTACTTTTATCGGTATTTTTAGCTACATCATCAATTACATGTCATAAAACCTCACGCAATCCTGCAAAAAATGGATAAAAACAATGCTTTTTTTTTAAAAAATCCTGAAATTAAAAGAATGTAATGTAGATTTTTTTGACCGCTGGTTGTATAATCTATAAACATATATACCACATTTAATTTAGGGGGATACGCTAGATGAAAAGGAAGAGCTCTTTGATCCTTTTGACTCTTGTGCTGGCGCTTGGCTCGCTGCTTGCAGCCTGCTCCAATAACAACAGTGCACAGAGCCCAGGAGGAACTACTACGAATGAACCGGCTGCTGCCGTAGATCAGGTGTTGAACATTAACCTGATGTCAGAACCGCCGACATTTGATCCGGCACAAGCGCAAGACAGCCAGACGAACACCGTGCTGAAAACGATGTATGAAGGCCTCACAAGAATGGGTGAAGACGGCAAAGAGCAGCCAGGCGTAGCAGAATCTTGGGAAATTTCCGAAGACGGGCTTACCTATACATTCAAGCTTCGCGATAACGCGAAATGGAGCAATGGTGATCCTGTAACTGCCAACGACTTTGTATTCGCATGGCAGCGCGTGCTTGATCCATCTACTGCTCCTGCACCTCCGTATGCTTACCAATTGTATTACATTAAAAATGCGGAAGCTTACAACCTGACTGGTACTGAAGGTTACAAAGGTACAGCGGTTAAAGACTTTGCAGATGTAGGCGTGAAGGCAGTTGACGACCATACGCTGGAAGTCAAGCTGGAAAATCCGACCCCGTACTTCCTGGGTCTGACTTCATTCTACACGTATTATCCGGTTCACAGCTCTGTGGAAGGCAATGATAAATGGGCAGTTAACAAGGATACGATGATCACAAACGGACCTTTTACTTTGACAGATTGGACCAAAGGCCAAACGATCGAAGTATCTAAAAACGAAAACTACTGGGACAAAGACAGCATCAAGCTGAGCAAAATTCATATGTCTCTTGTAAATAGTGGCGCAACTGAGCTGAGCTCCTACCAAAGCGGACAGCTGGATTTCGCTGGTCATCCAACAGGCGAGATTCCTACAGATCAGATTCCGGCTGTAAAACAGCAGCTGCCGGATGAGTTCCACGTTAAAGGTATCGCGAGCACGTATTATTACTTGTTTAACACAAAAGAGAAGCCATTCAACAACGTGAAAGTTCGTAAGGCGTTTGCCATGGCAATCCAGCGTCAACCGCTTGTTGACAATGTTACGCTGGGCGGACAGCTTCCTGCTTATGGATTCGTACCACCGGGCATTAAAGGAGCCACTGACGAATTCCGTAATGAAATTAAGGATTCCGCTTACTTTACTGAAGATTTGACCGAAGCGAAGAAGCTGCTCGCAGAAGGTATGGCTGAGGAAGGAGTTACATCGATTCCTCCGGTCACACTGATCTACAACTCCAGTGAAGCGCATCAGAAGATCGCTCTTGCTGTAGCGGATATGTGGAAGAAAAACCTTGGCGTTGACGTACAGACGCAAAATCAGGAGTGGGGCGTATTCCTTGATAACCGCAGACAATTGAACTACCAAATCGCTCGTGCGGGCTGGACTGCGGACTTCAACGATCCGATCAACTTCCTGGAAATGTGGACAGCAAATAGCGGTAATAACGATTCCGGTTATGCCAATCCTGCATATGATGCTTTGATCAAGCAAGCTAAAGAAACTACCGATCCTGCAGCACGTAATGAAATTTTCGCTAAAGCGGAAAAAATCCTTATTCAGGATGATATGGTAGTCGCACCAATCTACTATTACACTAACGTTTCCTTGACGAAACCAAACGTGAAGGGTATTCAAATTGATTTCAGCGGGGCCATTGACTTTACAAGAGCTTACAAGACCGAATAATCGCAGCTTTTGTTTCTGAAGTTTTATAGTTCCCTCGGGATATATATGTGGACTATCCATATATATCCCGATTTTTTTGTGTGCCTCGGAAGGTTACAGTTTCTTCTAACGATGAAAATAACTAGAATGGACAAGCCGATTCTAATTCCGATAAAATCGATTTATGTCGAAAATGTTATGGGGGGTGTAGACGGGTAATGGCGCGTTATTTGATTAATAAGTTTGTATTTATGTTACTTTCATTATTTATTCTGATCTCGGCGACCTTTTTCCTCATGAAAGCAATCCCTGGCAACCCCTTCATGAGTGAGAAAGCGACATCGCCGGAGATTCAGGCCCGTTTGATGGAACAATATGGACTTGATAAACCTGTCTTTACACAGTATTTGATTTACTTGGGTGATATTGCGACAGGTGATTTTGGTATTTCCATGAAAAAGCTGAACCAAGACGTCACCGAAATTATCAGCCAGACGTTTATGGTTTCCCTGAAGCTTGGAATTGTCGCGATTATCGTTTCCATTATTTTGGGGATACTGCTGGGCATGCTGGCAGCGATGTACCACAGAAAGCTGATTGACAATGTCGCGATGGTGCTCGCCGTACTAGGTATAGCCGTACCGAGCTTTGTGCTCGCTTCGCTGATCCAATATTTCTTTGGACTGAAGCTGGGTTGGTTTCATGTTATGGGCTTTAACGGTCCGCTGGATTATGTTCTTCCTGTTGCGGCACTTTCCGCCCAGCCGATTGCTTTTATCGCAAGGCTAACACGCTCAAGCATGCTTGAAGTCCTTCATGCCGATTATATCAAAACAGCGAAGGCCAAAGGTTTGAATTCCTTTACGATCATGTTCAAACACGTGATCCGTAATGCCATCCTGCCTGTTGTTACTTATGTTGGACCAATGACCGCGAATATCGTTACAGGCTCCATCGTCATCGAACGTATTTTTGGCATCGGCGGTATCGGTAAAGTACTGGTTGAAAGTATTACTACACGTGACTACACCATGATTATGGGGGTTACGATCTTCTATGGCATATTATTGATGTTGGCTCGTTTTATTACGGATGTCGCTTACGTATTTATTGATCCCCGTATTAAACTGACCGGCGGAAAGGAGGGCTAATCGTTGTCTGTTAAAGAAAGCGAACTGAATCTTCAGCTCAAGCCTGAAGATTTCCACAAAGTTGGAGTAGACCAGAAGCAATCTGAAGTCATTCAGCGTGAAAGTTTATCCGCATGGCGTGATGCTTGGCTGCGGCTCCAGCAGAACAAGCTGGCTATGACAAGTCTGTTCGTACTGGCACTGATCGTTCTTATGTCGATCATCGGCCCTCATTTGCTGCCGTATGATTTTTATACCAATAACTTGATGAACACGAACAAAGCGCCTTCAGCAGAGCATTGGTTTGGAACGGATGACCTTGGCCGCGATATGTGGGTGCGCACCTGGATGGGAGCGCGTATCTCCCTCATTATCGGTCTGGCTGCGGCCCTCATCGACCTGCTGATCGGGATGATTTATGGCGGGATTATGGGTTATTTCGGCGGCCGTGTTGATGAAATTATGAACAAGTTCTCCGAAATACTCTATTCCATTCCTTATCTGCTGGTTACAATTCTGTTGCTGGTTGTTATGGAGCCGAGCATCATTACGATCATCGTAGCGCTGTGTGTTACAGGCTGGATCAACATGGCCTGGATTGTGCGCGGAGAAATGATGCAGCTGAAGAACCGTGAGTTCGTGCTTGCTTCCCGTTCCATGGGTGCAGGCTCAGGGCGTTTGATTTTCCGTCACCTGCTGCCAAACGCGGTTGGACCTATTATCGTTACGCTGACACTGTCCGTACCGAATGCCATCTTTGCCGAGGCGTTTCTGAGCTTCCTCGGTCTTGGTGTACCTGCTCCGGAAGCATCGTTGGGTTCCATGATTGAATCCGCATTGACGGGCTGGAATTTGTATCCTTGGCGGATGCTGTTCCCTGCAGGATTACTTGCCCTGATCATGCTGGCGTTCAACCTGTTCGGTGACGGCCTGCGCGATGCGCTTGATCCGAAGCTGAAGAAATAGGAGGTGATATCATCATGAGCAACTTAATAGAAGTTGAAGGACTAAAGAAATATTTTAATGTAGGCAAGAACCGTGTTCTCAAGGCGGTGGATAACCTTAACTTTGGCATCCGTGAAGGCGAAACGCTCGGCATGGTAGGCGAATCCGGTTGCGGTAAATCTACAGCAGGCCGTACCATTTTGCGCCTGTACGAGCCTACGGGCGGAAGTGTGAAGTTTAACGGAACAGATATTTATAAGCTGTCACCCGGCAAGATGAAAGCGATGCGCCGTGATATGCAGATGATTTTCCAGGATCCCTATGCTTCCCTGAATCCTCGCTTTACCGTATCGGATATTATTGGCGAGGCACTGGATATCCACGGAATGGCCGGCAGCCGTGCCGAACGCAAAAAGCGGATTGAAGAGCTGCTGGATCTGGTAGGTCTGAATCCGGATCATGCAACACGTTATCCGCATGAATTTTCGGGAGGACAGCGCCAGCGGATCGGCATTGCCCGTGCCCTGGCTGTAAACCCTAAATTCATCATCTGTGACGAGCCGATTTCAGCGCTCGACGTGTCCATTCAGGCTCAGGTGGTCAACCTGCTGAAAGAGCTGCAGGAACGTCTTGGACTGACCTATTTGTTCATTGCGCATGACCTTTCCATGGTTAAGCATATCAGTGACCGCGTTGCAGTCATGTATATGGGCAGAATGGTCGAGCTGGCAGAGAGTGAGGAGCTTTATTCCAACCCGATTCACCCTTATACACAAATGCTGTTGTCCGCTATACCTATTCCGGATCCGGAAATTGAAGCGAACAAGCAACGGATTGTGATGCCGAATGAGCAGACTGGACCGATCCATTCCAATAACGGAGACGGCAATAAGAAGAGTGCTTTTAATCTGGAAGAGTCGGAGCTTGTCGAGGTTTCGAAAGGCCATTTTGTGGCCAAGCCTTATGCCTGATTTGAAAAAAATAAATTTCATGATACCGCCGGCGGATGTGTTCGGCGGTATCTTTTTCGTTTTAGGCATGGACAAACGTTTTTCTTTTGTTGATTTCTTTGACGAATTGAGGGCAGATTGGGTACAATCATAGAAGGTTTTAAGCACAGGATAGGAGGCTTACTCATGAATATTATTCCTGAGACCCTTCGCGCCGGCTCGGCTTTGGCGGAAGATTATGTAGAGGGTACCGGCAGGGTGCTTGAACTGTATGGATACCATTTCCGGCAAGCTGAAGATTACAAGACCCGTGCGAAGCGTCTTGATGAAATGGAGGCCCAGCGGATTGACCGCCAGGCGGTTGTTCGATGTCTCCGTATATATAACGAGCAGCATAACGGGCATGCTCAAGTGATGGAATCCCTGAACCGGTTGTCCCAACCGGACGCGCTGGTGATCGCAGGGGGGCAGCAGAGCGGATTGTTTACCGGCCAGCTGCTGGTCATTTATAAAGCGGCGACGATTATCAAGGCTGCCCAGGAAGCGGAGCAGCGGCTGGGGCGGCCGGTAGTGCCAGTGTTCTGGATCGCCGGCGAGGATCATGACTGGGATGAGGTGAATCAAGCCTATATTATGACCAGCACACCGGATCCGGTGAAGGTCAGACTGCGCTACCAGCCGGATCGCCGCAACTCTGTCAGCTATATCCCCTTAAGTCCTGTGCACAAGGAAGAAGTGTTGCTGGAGCTCGAACGGCTGCTGCCTGATGCGGAATTTAAAGCAGAGATTCTGCAGCAACTCAGAACCGCATTTATGGACACGGAGCATTTAAGCGACGCATTTGCGAAAATGCTCGGCCACTTTTTCGGCAGATATGGCCTGGTTCTACTGGACTCCGCCGATCCGGCGCTGCGTGAGCTGGAATTGCCTGTATTCCGCCGGATTATTGAAAGCAATGATGAGCTTGAGGCGGCTTATCAGGCGGCGGCACAGCGAATCGAGGCAGCGGGATACCAGCTGCAGGCCGAGGTGGCTGAAGGAGGCGCGAATCTTTTTTACATAAACAAAGGCGAGCGTCTGCTGCTCTATAAGCAAAATGGAATATACGGGGATCGCAGGGGGCAGGTCCGGTTTACCAAGCAAGAGCTGCTGGAAGAGCTGGAACGGCATCCCGAGCGGTTCAGCAACAATGTGCTTACCCGGCCCTTGATGCAGGATTCTTTACTGCCCGTATTGGCTACCGTATTGGGGAATGGCGAAATTTCATATTGGGCTATTACACGGCAGGCATTTGAGGTGCTAGAGCTGGAGATGCCTGTGTTGCTGCCGCGAATGTCCTTTACGCTGGTAGAACCAAATGTACGTAAGTATATGGAGGCATTCGGGCTCACCTTTCAGAATATATTGGAAGGCCTGGAGCCGCTGAAAGACAAATGGCTAAGCGCTCAGGATTCATTCCATATGGAGGAGGAATTTGTGGCTTTCAGACAGGAGTTGTTCCGCCTGTATGCACCTGTAATTGAACGGGCGGGGCAGATTGAAAAAGGTCTTGTCCGGCTCGGTGAGAAGAACCGTGACAGGATCGCGGAGCAGGTTGACTTCATGGAAAAAAGGGTCAGGGATGCGCTGGTCCGCAAGCATGAAACTGCACTGCGCCAATGGGACCAGATCGGAACTTCCCTGCTGCCTCTGGGACGTCCACAGGAAAGAGTGTACAGCATCTATCAATATACTTCCCGTTATGGAGACCGCCTCGTGCATGACATGATGAGTCTTCCACTGGACCGGGAGCATCTGCATCGGACTATTTACCTATAATATATAATTCATGGGAGGCTACAGGATGAGCTCTGCTGCATTGCAAAGAAGTATCATCACAGACATCAAACTGGCTGAAGAAGGCCACTTGAAAATCGATTGGGTTGAAGCGCATATGCCGGTGCTGAACCGAATCCGTGAACAGTTTGAGGCTGAGCGTCCATTTGCTGGACTCAAGGTAACGATCTGTCTGCATCTGGAAGCCAAAACGGCTTACCTGGCCAAAGTTGTGCAGGCGGGGGGCGCGGAAGTGACGATCACGGGCAGCAACCCGCTGTCGACACAGGACGATGTCTGTGCGGCCCTTGTTGAGGACGGTATTACCGTCTTTGCCAAATACAATCCTGACCCGGAAGAATTCAAGGCGCTGCAAATTAAGGCGCTTGAAACGAAGCCGGACCTGATCATTGATGACGGCGGCGACCTGGTAACCCTGCTCCAGTCGGAACGTCCTGATCTGGCTGCCACGATCCGCGGGGGAGCGGAGGAGACGACAACAGGTATCATCCGGCTGAAAGCGCTCGAGAAGGAAGGCAAGCTGAAATTCCCGATGGTGGCGGTGAATGACGCTTACTGCAAATATTTGTTCGATAACCGTTACGGTACCGGGCAGTCGGCATTCGACGGCATTATTCGTACGACAAATCTGGTCATTGCCGGCAAGACAGTTGTTGTCGTAGGCTACGGCTGGTGCGGCAAAGGGGTGGCGATGCGCGCCAAAGGCCTGGGCGCGAATGTGATCGTAACCGAGGTAGATGCTATCAAGGCGGTGGAGGCGCACATGGACGGCTTCCATGTCATGCCGATGGTGGAAGCGGCCAGGCTGGGCGACTTTTTCATCACGGTAACCGGTAATAAAGCCGTCATTCACGGCGAACATTTTGATGTGATGAAGGACGGAGCCGTGCTTAGCAATGCGGGGCATTTTGACGTTGAGGTCAGCAAGCCGGCGTTGGCGGAGCGTTCTGCCTCGGTTCGTACCGTCCGCCGCAATATCGAAGAATATCAGTTCAAGGACGGGCGCAAAATGTACCTGATCGCCGAAGGACGTCTCGTCAATCTTGCGGCAGCAGACGGCCATCCTGCGGAAATTATGGACACCACCTTTGCGCTGCAGGCGTTGGGGCTTCGTTATGTGAATGAACGCTATAACGAGCTGGCCAAATCCGTAGTGAACGTTCCTTACGAAATTGACGAGCAGGTGGCGCGCTTCAAACTGGAAAGCCTGGGCATCGCCATTGATGCCTTGACGGAAGAGCAGGTTAAATATTTGGATAGCTGGAATGCTTGATAGTTCCTTGTTCCTATAAACTTGAACCAGCGTAGGGCTCCCGGCCGAATGGCTTTGGGAGCTCTCTTTTTTTGTATATCTAAAATTTTAAATATCAAACGATATTCAAAAAGAGGGTTTTGATTTTTTAAAGCGAATCTATTATGCTTAGGTGGTGGAAAGTGGGGCAAAGTGGGAGATTGGGGCAAGGAGTTGAGGGCGGACATGTTCATGGGCGAGTTTCAACATAGCATGGACGATAAGGGAAGGGTTACGATTCCTTCCAAGTTCCGCGACGCTCTTGGTGCCTCATTCGTTGTTACCCGCGGCCTCGACCAGTGTCTCTTTGTTTACCCCATGGAAGAGTGGGCTGTGATGGAGCAGAAGCTTAAGGCATTGCCCATGATGAAAGCGGACGCCCGCGCTTTTTCAAGATTTTTTTTCTCCGGGGCGACCGAATGTGAATTGGATAAGCAGGGCAGGGTGAATTTGCCGGCTAATCTGCGCGACTATGCCAAACTGGATAAAGACTGTGTAGTGCTGGGCGTATCCAGCAGAGTGGAGATTTGGAGCAAGGATACTTGGGAACAATACTTTAACCAATCAGAAGAAGCATTTAACGACATTGCCGAAAAGCTGGTTGATTTCAATTTTGAATTGTAAGGTCTGGAGGGCTGAGCTTGTTTCACCATATCACCGTACTCAAAGAAGAAGCTACAGGTGCACTGAACATCAGGCAGGACGGGGTGTATGTGGACTGCACGCTTGGCGGCGCCGGCCACAGCTCTGTCATCGCATCACAGCTGGGGCCGCAGGGAAGGCTGATCGCCTTCGATCAGGATGATTGGGCGCTGGACAATGCGAAAGACAGGCTGTCCGAATATGACGGCAAAGTTACATTGGTGAAATCCAATTTTCGTGACTTGGAGGACAGATTGCCGGAGCTGGGGGTTCCTATGAGCAATGGGGTGCCACAGGTTGACGGCATTCTGTTCGATCTTGGGGTATCGTCCCCCCAATTCGATGAAGGAGACAGGGGCTTCAGCTACAACTACGACGCACCTCTCGATATGCGCATGGATCAGGACGGACCTTTGACAGCAAGGGATATCGTCAATGAGTGGCCAGAAGCTGAGATTGCGCGCATCCTCTATCAATACGGCGAAGAAAAATTTTCCCGCAGAATCGCCAAAATCATGGTCGAACGGCGGCAAGCCAAACCTATTGAAACAACAGGCGAGCTGGTTGAGATCATCAAGGAAGGAATCCCGGCAGCGGCGCGCAGGACGGGCGGCCATCCCGCCAAACGAAGCTTTCAGGCCTTGCGTATCGCGGTCAACGATGAGCTCGGAGCCCTGGAAGACGCGCTGCATCAGGCAGTCCGCTGTCTCGCCCCGGGAGGCCGGATATCGGTGATTACCTTTCATTCGCTGGAGGACCGGATATGCAAGCAAATTTTTGCGTCCTACCTGGAGAAATGCACCTGTCCGCCGGACTTTCCGATGTGTGTGTGCGGAGGCAAGGGCGTGCTTAAACTGGTTAA
This sequence comes from Paenibacillus enshidis, assembly GCF_042136365.1. Taxonomy (NCBI): domain Bacteria; kingdom Bacillati; phylum Bacillota; class Bacilli; order Caryophanales; family Paenibacillaceae; genus Paenibacillus; species Paenibacillus enshidis. The sequence goes on from NZ_JBHHMI010000003.1 coordinate 197,096, forward strand.
ACGCAAGCCGATAATGGCAAGCGAAGAGGAGCTGGCTCTTAATCCACGCTCCCGTTCAGCCAAGCTGCGAGCAGCGGAGAAACTATAAGTGCGTGTTCAAAAAGTCAGTTTTTCAGCACCGAAGCGTATGCTTCCGAAGTGCGTTTTTTCAAAACGCTTGAGTTGGATGAAGATAGGGACTGAGGAGCGGAGCGTACTTAAGGTACGTGAGCACCGGAGGGCCCGGCTGAATTCAAGATTCGATGTCGAGTCCGCTCCCTGATTTACTTCGTGATCAAAAGATGACTTTTTGAACAACCTCTAAAATTTTGTAATGGGAAGGAGAGAGGATATGGCTTACACACGCGGCAGCCTTGCAGTTAAAGAAAAAGTCCAGCAACAGGTCCCGCAGCGGCGTTACCGTGAAACCACCAAAGTTGTAACCCGCCGCAAGGAACTGCCCATCCGGGAAAAGCTCCTCTATTTGGCGACCGTTCTCGTCCTTGTTGCCGTTATGGTGATGCTGGCGGGGCGTTACGCTCAAATCTATCAATTGGGCGCCTCCATTCACAGCAAGGAAATCGCAATTTCTGAACTGAAGACATCCAACGCGGAACTGAAGGTGCAGAAGGAGCGGCTGGAAAATCAGATCGTGACTGCTGCCAAAGAACAGGGTTACATAGAACCGACCAAGGAGCCCATTCGTGTCTACACGGGAACGAGCTCCGGCAATGCGGCTGCTGACGGATCGGGAAACTGATTGTCACAGGTATTAAAGTACCGGGCCTTGCGGTTGGGGGAGGTTTGAAACATGGTAAAAAAAATTAAATTGCGCACTCTGCTCATAGGGGGATGTATAACCCTCTTTTTTCTTGTGTTGGTGTTGCGGATTTTCCTGATTCAGGTCGTCAACGGTGCCTACTGGCAAAAGGATGTTGATGGCTTGATTCGCAAGAATCAGGTGCTTCCTGCGGCACGGGGCATGATCATCGACCGCAATGGCAATGTGCTTGCCGAGGATGCTCCAGCCTATACGGTTGTCGTAAATCCGAAGATGATTCAGGAGTACAAGCTGGAGGATGTGATGGTCGCAAGGCTGCACGAATTGCTCGGTATGTCAGAGGACAAGCTTCGCGAGAATATTAGAAGCAAAAATAAAAATGTATACCGGGAATACAGGGAGCTACGTCCTGAAGGCTATAAGATTGAGCCTGAGCTCGCCAAAAAAATCGATGCCTTCGATGACGAGCTGAAGGCAAAATACAAGACGACCGATGCGGTATTTACGATAAAGGAAACCAAGCGTTTTTATCCGGAAAATACAATGGCGGCCCATGTGCTCGGATATGTAAACAAGGATGGACAAGCCGTGCAGGGGCTTGAAGCTTATTACGACAAACAGCTGAAGGGTGAGGATGGCCAGCTGCTGTATCAGCGGGATCGTAAAGGCGTCAGCCTGCCTGGTGGTGAACAAACCTATAAGCCCCCTGAGAATGGTAAAAATATCAAGCTGACAATCGATGATACGATTCAGTATTATATCGAAGAAGCCATGAAGAAGGCGGTTAAGCAGTACAATCCGGTCAGCATGACCGTTATTGCCGCCGATCCGAAGACGATGGACATTCTCGGTATGGCGAGCATGCCGAATTTCAATCCGAATACGTACAATAAAGCCGATGCGAACAGCTTTGTCAACCATGCTGTCCAATCGATTTATGAGCCCGGCTCGACGTTTAAGATCGTAACCTTGGCGGGCGCAGTTGAAGAGAAGCTGTTCAACCCGAATGCTTATTTTGAATCTAAGAGGACCTATATCGGTGGATTTCCCATTAGCGATAACGGACACTCTTACGGTTCCATTACTTATCTGACCGGAGTGAAGCGTTCAAGTAACATAGCTTTCGTTAACCTGGGCTATCGTATGCTTGGCGGCGAGAAGCTGCGCTATTATATCGACAAGTTCGGCTTTGGCACGAAGACAGGGATCGATCTGCCGGCAGAGGTGCCTTCACCGATCCGTGAGCTCAAATATGCTTCGGAAATTGCGACAGCCGCTTATGGCCACGGTCTGGTTCAAGTTACACCTATGCAGCAGATTACCGCCATCTCGGCCATTGCCAACGGAGGCAAGCTGATGGAGCCGCATCTGGTGAAGGAGATCATTGATCCGGACACAGGGGAGACGCAGACCATTAAGCCCAAAGAGGTCCGTCAGGTCATTTCCGCCGAATCGGCCAAGGAGGTCGGAGGCTACCTGGAACAGGTTGTTGCCGACCAGGAGATCGGAACAGGTCGCTATGCATACATTGACGGCTACCGGGTCGCGGGCAAGACAGGTACGGCAAGGAAGGTTGTTAACGGAGAATATTCGAAGAACAAAGACATTGTAGCCTTTATTGGGTTTGCCCCGGTGAATGATCCTAAAATTGCCATGCTGGTCGTCATCGATGAACCGAGAGTAGCCAATGCCGGCGGCGGTTCTGTAGCCGGACCGGTGTTCAAGGAGATCATGTCCCAATCCCTGCAATACTTGGGGGTACCGAAGACGGGGGAGGCTGCGGACAACGGCAAAAAAACCGCGCCGGTGTCCAAAACAATCAGTGCCCCGGATTTGATAGGCAAAAGCAAGAAAGACGCGCAAAATGCATTGCTTGAGCGCGGCACAGCTTATGTCACCATTGGAAAAGGTCCCAAGATCGTGAGCACGTATCCGGCAGCCAACTCACCGATGATGCCAGGACAGCGCATGTATCTGATCACCGAGGATTCTGCCACAATGAATATTCCTGATTTAAAGGGATTATCGCTGCGTGACAGTCTGGAACTGCTGAACCTGCTGAAGGTTGGCGTCCAGATTGAGGGCGAAGGCTACGTTTACAGTCAGAAGGTACAGCAGGAAGGCGACAAGCGGGTCGTATATTTGAAGCTGCAGCCTGCGAAAGAGACCGTTAAGGGTGTTGTGCCTGACTCCGATGAGGAGGAGTCTGCCGAAACGGAGGATAAGAAAGACGGCACGGAACAGGGGGCAGGATCTACGGAGGAAGAGCAATCCCAGAACGGAGAAACCGCCGGTGATTCGGCCTCTTCTGAAGAAGAACCTGCCAACTGAGAGCTTGTTCTATCCCCTTCCGTATCTGAATAGTCATGAAAGAAAGACATGCATGACTCACAACAGATACGCAGGGAGGGAGCAGGTTGAAGCTTACCAATGTAACGCTGCGCAAACGGCTGTTATGGGCGCTTACAGGGCTGTTCGTGCTTTTCGCCGCGCTTGTGGTAAGGTTGGCTTATGTACAGCTTGGGCAGGGAGCGGAGCTTTCCGCCCGTGCGGAGGACTCCTGGCGGCGCAACATTACGTTTGCGGCCAAAAGGGGAGAAATTGTTGACAGGCAGGGGGTGGCCCTGACTTATAACGTGACGACACCGACCGTGATAGCCATCCCTGTCCAGATCAAGGAGCCTGAGCAGACGGCGCAAAAGCTGGCCTCCGTATTGGGAATGAGCGAAGCAGAGATATATAAGCTGATCACCAAAAGAACATCAAGCCAAATAATCAAGCCCGGCGGCCGAAAAATTACGATGGAGAAAGCGCAGCAAATTCGTGATTTGGAGCTTCCGGGTATCGTTGTTACTGAAGATAACCGGCGCTACTATCCTTTTGGTGATCTGGCCGCCCATATTCTTGGCTTTACCGGGATAGACAATCAGGGCCTTACAGGTGTAGAAAAGAGACATGATGAGCTTTTGAAAGGAATGGACGGCAGCATCGCTTACCTCTCCGATGCCGGCGGAAGGCTTATGCCGGGTTCTGCGGAAAAGTATATGGAGCCGAAGGACGGGCTGAATCTGCAGCTCACGATCGATAAATCGGTACAGTCCATTATGGAAAGAGAGCTGGATCAGGCGATGGCGAAGTTTCAGGCCAATTCCGCCCTGGCCATCGCCATGAATCCCAAAACCGGCGAAATTCTGGCCATGGCCAGCAGGCCCTCATTTGAGCCGGCGCTGTATCAGCAGTATGCACCCGAAATCTATAACCGCAATCTGCCGATCTGGATGACCTATGAGCCAGGGTCCACGTTCAAAATCATTACACTGGCGGCGGCCCTGGAAGAGAAGAAGGTGGATCTGAAAAATGAACGCTTTTTTGATCCCGGACATGTCGAGGTCGGGGGAGCGAGACTGCGGTGCTGGAAAAAAGGCGGCCATGGCAGCCAGACATTTCTTGAGGTCGTGGAGAACTCCTGCAACCCGGGGTTCGTCCTGCTTGGTCAGCGCCTGGGCAAGGATAAGCTGTTCGACTATATCCGCAATTTCGGTTTTGGCAGCAAAACAGGCATTGATTTAAGCGGGGAGGAAAATGGCATTCTGTTCAAGCCCTCCCAGGTCGGTCCGGTCGAATTGGCGACCACCGCGTTCGGACAGGGGGTATCGGTTACGCCCATTCAGCAGGTGACCGCCGTCTCGGCTGCGATCAACGGCGGATATTTATATAAGCCTTACGTCGCGAAGGCGTGGATTCAGCCGGAAACCGGGAAGGTGCTGGAGAAGAAAGAGCCGCAGCTTGTGCGCAGGGTCATTTCCGAGGAAACGTCGCGGCAGGTCCGCGAAGCGCTGGAGAGCGTGGTTGCCAAGGGCACAGGGCGTCCCGCTTTTATCGAGGGATACCGTGTCGGCGGCAAGACAGGAACGGCGCAAAAGGTGATCAACGGCCGCTACTCCTCAACAGAGCACATCGTATCATTTATAGGCTTCGCGCCTGCAGATGATCCGCAGATTGTCGTTTATACGGCCGTTGACAATCCACAGGGAATTCAGTTCGGTGGCGTGGTTGCCGCGCCCATTGTGCAGAACATTCTGGAGGATGCGCTGATCGCTATGAAGGTACCGCCGCGCGACAATCAGGTGCCCAAGAAGTACAAATACGGGGAGGCTCCGATAGAAACCGTGCCTGATTTGGTGGGCGCTTCCGTGCAGGATTTATATGAAGATCTGAATATGAACTTTACGCTGGTCAGATCCGGTTCAGGCAACACAGTCATCAGTCAGGCTCCCAAGCCTGGAGCGCGGCTGGAGCGCGGTTCGGCCATAAGAATTTATATGGGCGATGCCCCGAAGGAGGAAAAGCCCGAAAAGGGCCGCTGAATCCGGTTTCGGAACAGGGCTGAAAGTTCATAATGTTAACAGCAGACATGTCTGAAAAGGAGAATTTTTATGCAGCTTCAACAACTTGCAGCACTGCTTATTACTTCCCGAATCATCGGAGACGACAGCGTGCAATGCACGGGCATTCAGGCCGATTCCCGGAAAGTCCAGGCTGGGGATCTGTTCTTGTGCCTGCCCGGCTTTACTGTGGATGGACATGATTATGCGGCACAGGCGGTGAACGCGGGTGCCGCAGCGCTTGTTGTGGAACGGGAGCTTGAAGTGAACGTTCCCCAACTGCTCGTCAAGGATGCCCGCTTTGCGATGGCCGTGCTGTCGAATGCCCTTTTCGGAGCGCCAAGCCAAAGGCTGAATATGATTGGTGTAACAGGCACGAATGGAAAAACGACAACCACCCATCTGATCGAGCATATTCTGAATGAGTCAGGAGTCAAGACTGGATTGATCGGAACCATTCAGATGCGCTATGACGGAACTACCTTCCCCACATCCGGAACGACACCGGAGGCGGTTGAGCTGCAAAGAACGCTCGGCGATATGACCGGCCGCGGCGTGTCATGCTGCGTGATGGAGGTTTCGTCACACGCCTTGCAGCAGGGCAGGGTAAAAGGAACCGACTTTCGTACCGCTGTCTTCACGAACCTGACGCAGGACCATCTTGATTATCATGATACGATGGATGAATACCGGGCGGCTAAAGGCCTGCTCTTTGCCAGACTGGGCAACAGCTTCGGGACTGGCAGGGAGGATCATAAATATGCGGTGCTGAATGCGGACGACCCGGCATCCGCCTATTTCAGGTCACTGACTGCGGCGGAAGTCGTTACATACGGGATAGGGGAGGAGGCGGATGTACGCGCAACGGATATCTCCATAAGTGCTGGAGGAACTTCCTTCCATGTGCATACCTTCCGTGGATCGGCAGACATCAAGCTGCGCATGGTGGGAAAATTCAACGTTTACAACGCCCTGGCGGCCATCGCGGCTGCCTTGCTTGAGGGTGTGCCGCTGGAAGCGGTCAAGCGCAGTCTCGAATCTGTTACAGGAGTCAGCGGCCGCGTCGAGCCTGTAGATGCCGGTCAGCCGTTTGCTGTCATTGTCGATTATGCCCATACGCCTGACGGGCTTGAAAACGTGCTGCGTACGGCGAAAGAATTTGCGCAGGGCAGGGTGATTTGCGTGTTCGGCTGCGGCGGCGACAGGGACAAAACGAAGCGTCCCCTGATGGGTAAAATCGCCGCCAAATACAGCGACCGGATTCTGGTAACTTCAGACAATCCCCGGACTGAGGACCCTGAGCAAATTCTGCTGGATATCGAAAAAGGGCTGATTGAGGATGCGGTGGAACGGGAGCGGTACGAGCTGATTACCGACCGGCGTATCGCTATTGGTAAAGCTATTGAAATGGCAAGCCCTGACGATGTAGTATTGATTGCGGGCAAAGGTCATGAGACTTACCAGTTGATCGGAGAAACGGTGCTTGAATTTGATGACCGCATCGTTGCCAAAGAAGCGATAAGGGGCATAAACAAGTGATTAATAGAACGTTGGCGCAAATCGCCTCCATGAGCGGCGGAACGCTGGCCGGCTCTGACGGGGCTGCTACAAAAATAACCGGGGTCTTTACGGATTCAAGAAACCCGCTCAAGGGAGGGCTGTTCGTTCCTATTGCCGGAGAGCGCTTTGATGGCCACGCTTTTGTGGAGAGCTGCCTTGCTGAAGGAGCGGGTGCATTTTTCTGGCAGCAGGATCATGGAGCTCCTCCCGCCGGATCCGCCATTTTGGTGGAGGATACCCTGGAGGCGCTGCAGCAGCTGGCGGCAGCTTATCTGAAGGAATCCCGGGCTTCCGTTGTCGGCATTACAGGCAGCAACGGCAAAACAACGACAAAGGATATCGTGAATGCACTCTTGTCCACAACCTTCAAGGTGCATAAAACGCAGGGGAATTATAATAATCATATCGGGCTTCCGCTGACGGTGCTGTCCATGCCGGAGGATACACAGATCGTGATTCTGGAGATGGGCATGAGCGGAAGAGAAGAAATCCGCCGGCTGTCACGGATTGCACAGCCGGATGTGGCGGTGATCACCAACATCGGCGAGGCTCATTTGCTGCAGCTTGGCTCCAGGGAGGAGATCGCCCGTGCGAAGCTGGAAATCATCAGCGGTCTCAAGCCGGGCGGGCTGCTGATCTGCAACGGGGACGAACCGCTGCTGCCTGCTATACTGGCCGAACCGGAGACGGAGCGGCCGGAAACGATGAAGATCGTGACCTTCGGACTGCTGCAGGATAACGACGATTACCCGACAGGCATGACGACACATGACCAGGGCATCATTTTCACTTCGAGAATGGGCGGCCAGGAGGCGTTCAATCTGCCGCTGCTGGGCCGCCACAACGTAGTGAATTGCCTGGCGGCAATGGCAGTGGCACAGCATTTCGGCGTTGGCATCGAACAGATGCGTCAGGGGCTGGCCGGGCTGAAGCTTACCGGCATGCGCATCGAGGTAATCTCCTGCGGCAATGGGCTGACGCTGCTTAATGATACTTATAATGCCAGCCCTCTTTCCATGAAGGCGGCGATTGATACGCTTGCAGGTTATAGCAGGGAAAATCGTAAAGTCGCCGTACTGGGAGACATGCTGGAGCTGGGACCGCAGGAGGAGCAACTCCACCGGGAGATCGGCTTGTATGCCGCATCCGCCGGAGTGGAGATGCTGTTCACCTACGGACCGCTTGGCTCACATATTGCTGAGGGGGCACGGGAGAACATGGCGCATGACAGCGTACATGCTTATTCCGGCAAAGACGATCTGGCTGCAGCGCTGCGTGCAATGCTTCGTGCAGGGGATGTTGTGCTCTTCAAGGCTTCACGCGGCATGAAACTGGAAACTGTTGTGGATGCGCTGCGTGACCATCCGCTGCAGAACGGATAAGGAGGAAAGGGGGATTACCATGGATATTCAACTGCTGCTGCTTACGATCGGGGTATCATTCATACTGGCGGTGATCGCTGCTCCCTTGCTGATTCCGTTGCTGCGCCGGATGAAATTCGGCCAGCAGGTCAGAGACGACGGACCCCAGAGCCATCTGAAGAAAACGGGCACGCCCACCATGGGCGGTATCATCATTCTGCTGGCTTTTACACTGACGTTTTTAAAGTTCTCAGCCATTAAAAATACGGATTTCTATGTTCTGCTTGTGGCTACGCTTGGCTTCGGCCTGATCGGCTTCCTGGACGATTACATCAAAATCGTGTTCAAGCGCTCCCTTGGCCTGACACCGCGCCAGAAGCTGTTCGGACAGCTTTTCTTTGCAGGCATGATGTGCTGGCTGCTTATACAGAATGACCATAGCACAGCCATCGGTATTCCGGGGACCTCCTGGTCCTTCGATTGGACCGGTTGGTTTTATTATCCATTTATTGTTATTATGATGCTGGCTATCAGCAATGCGGTGAATTTCACGGACGGACTGGACGGGCTTTTGTCGGGCACGAGCGCCATTGCCTTTGGCGCCTACGCCATCATCGCCATCCAGGCGTCCCTGCCGGCGGCAGTGTGCGCCGCGGCCATGATCGGCGCGGTACTCGGCTTTCTCGTGTATAACGCCCATCCCGCCAAAGTGTTCATGGGCGACACCGGCTCGCTTGGCATCGGCGGGGCGATCGGAGCGATCGCCATTGTAACGAAGAGCGAGCTGCTGTTTCTCATCATCGGCGGCGTGTTTGTTATCGAAATGCTTTCGGTCGTCATTCAGGTCACGTCCTTCAAGACACGCGGCAAGCGTGTGTTTAAGATGAGCCCGATTCATCATCATTTTGAACTGTCAGGCTGGTCGGAATGGCGGGTAGTCATCACATTTTGGGCAGCAGGGCTGCTTCTCGCAGGACTTGGACTTTATCTGAGCAAGGGGTTGTAGAACATGAAGCATCCAGAAACTTACAAGGGTCATGAAGTCGTCGTTCTCGGGCTGGCCAAAAGCGGGGTCCAGGTGGCGAAGGTGCTGCACAGAGCGGGCGCTGTCGTAACGGCAAATGATCAAAAAGAGAGGGAACAATGTCCCGAAGCTTCCGAACTGGAGGCTTTGGGAATTTCCGTTTTATGCGGGGGCCATCCGGACGACCTGATCCATCCCGGCGTTAAGCTGCTGGTCAAAAACCCCGGGATTCCGTACAAGGCCCCGCCGGTGCAAAGAGCGCTGGAGCTTGGTATCGAGGTCGTAACGGAGGTGGAAGTCGCCTATCATATTTGTGAAGCGCCAATCATCGGAATTACCGGCTCCAACGGGAAAACGACAACGACGACCTGGGTCGGCAGGATGCTGGAGGCTGCGGGTATGAAGCCGATTGTGGCCGGCAATATCGGAACACCGCTCTGCGAGGCGGCTGCAGAGGCAGAGCGGGACAACTGGATGGTCGTGGAGCTGAGCAGCTTTCAGCTGAAGGGTACCCGGGATTTCCGTCCGGCAGTAGCCTGTCTGCTCAATATTGCGGAGACCCATCTGGATTATCATGGCGGCATGGAAGACTACATATCCTCCAAAGCAAAGCTGTTTGCAAACCAGCAGCCGGAGGATACCGTTGTCTTGAATTGGGACGATCCGGTATGCCGTGAGCTCGTTCCTTATATGAAGGGAAAGGTGCTGCCATTTTCCCTGACCGAACGTCTGCGGGAGGGCGTATATGTTGAGCCTCCTTATGTGCCGGACGTGGAGGATGACTCCCGGCGCGATATCGTGTTTCGTGATGGCAGCGGTGGGATCCATCCGATCCTGTCTGTTGCGGAGCTTGGCATTCCGGGTCGGTTTAATGTGGACAATGCGCTTGCTGCGTGCGCCATTGCGCTTGCGGCCGGAGCCCCGGTTTGGGCTCTTTCCGGACCGCTCTCCCAATTCAGGGGAGTGGAGCACCGCCTGGAATTTGTTGCCGAGCATGAAGGCGTAGCTTACTATAACAATTCCAAAGCGACCAATGCCAAGGCGACCCAGATGTCCCTATCCTCCTTTAAGCAGCCTGTCGTGCTGATTGCCGGCGGTTTGGACAGGGGCTCGGACTATCTGGAACTGGTTCCCTCGCTGCAGGGCCGCGTCAAAGCGGTTGTCTTGCTTGGACAAACCAGAGAGAAGCTGGCAGAAGCGGCCCGGCTGGCTGGCATAGAACAGATCAAGCTCGTCGATAATGGTGAGGATGCCGCCGCCACGCTGATCACAGCAGTCAACAAGTCCGCAGCGCTTGCCGAGTCCGGGGATGTTGTGCTTCTGTCCCCGGCCTGCGCGAGCTGGGACATGTTCAAATCCTATGAAGAGCGTGGACGCATTTTTAAAGAGGCGGTGCATAAATTGAAGTAGAGGGGTGGATAAGCCCCTACTTCGGTGCAAGGGGTGGCCTCCTCCATGAAACAGTCTCGTCCTCCGTCTCCGGATCTATGGCTTTTCGCCTGTATTATAGGCTTGCTCGCCATCGGTATCGTGATGGTGTACAGCGCCGGGGCCGTGCTCGCTTTCCGCGAATACGGGGATTCTTATTATTTTGTAAAAAGACAGCTGCTGTTTGCCGGTCTGGGGCTTGCGGCCATGTGGTTCACAGCATCGATAGACTATCGGGTTTGGCGAAAGTACGCTAAACCGCTGCTGCTGATCTGCTTTGTGCTGCTGGTTGCGGTGCTGATTCCGGGTATTGGCGTTGTCCGGGGTGGTGCCCGCAGCTGGCTGGGCATCGGCTCCTTCGGCATACAGCCCTCTGAATTTATGAAGCTGGGCATGATCCTCTTTCTTGCCAGCTGGCTCAGCCGTGCGGGCTATCCGATCAAATCGTTTGTGCACGGGCTATTGCCCCCGCTGGCGTTGACCGGATTAGCTTTCGGAATTATTATGCTGCAGCCGGATCTCGGGACTGGCACTGTAATGATGGGCGCGTCCATGATCATTATTTTTACCGCCGGAGCCAGCCTGAAGCATCTTGGATTTTTGGGGCTTGGCGGAGCAGCGGGCTTTGCGGCGCTGGTGGCAGCGGCTCCGTACCGGCTGAAACGCATTACCGCTTTTCTGGATCCCTGGTCGGATCCGTTAGGAGCGGGGTACCAGATTATACAGTCTTTATATGCCATTGGTCCCGGTGGATTGGCCGGCCTCGGGCTCGGCATGAGCCGGCAGAAATACAGCTATGTGCCCGAACCGCAAACCGACTTTATTTTTTCCATTTTGGCCGAAGAGCTTGGATTTATCGGCGGTCTTACCGTAATCCTGCTGTTTTTCATTCTCGTCTGGCGGGGGATGCGCACGGCGCTCACGGTCCCGGACACCTTTGGAAGTCTGCTGGCCGTCGGGATCGTAGGCATGGTAGCCGTTCAGGTTGTGATTAACATCGGTGTGGTGATCGGTCTGATGCCTGTGACGGGCATCACGCTGCCTTTGATCAGCTACGGGGGCTCTTCACTCACGCTGATGCTGACAGCCCTCGGCATTTTATTGAATATATCACGTTTTGCGAGGTGAACCCTATGCGCGTCGTATTAAGCGGGGGCGGGACAGGAGGACATATCTATCCGGCTGTGGCCGTCGCCCGGCAGTGTGAGGCGGAGGACCCGGACGCCGCATTTTTATATATCGGAGGCAAGAGGGGACTGGAGAGCAAGCTTGTCCCGCAGGAGAATCTTCCCTTCGAATCCATTGACATTACCGGCTTTCGGCGGAGTCTCTCTCTGGAAAACGTAAAGACGGTGATTCGTTTTCTGCAGGGAGTGCGCACTTCCAAAACGCTGCTTAAGCAATTTAAGCCCGATGTAGTGGTCGGAACGGGTGGATATGTATGCGGCCCTGTGGTTTATGCCGCTTCCAGGCTCGGAATCCCGACCATTATTCATGAACAAAACGCCATTCCCGGATTGACGAACTCCTTTCTGAGCCGCTACGCCGATACGGTTGCAGTCAGCTTTGAGGGCTCTGAGGCCGCCTTTCCCAAGGCGCGCAATATTCTTTACACAGGCAATCCGCGGGCGACTACGGTACGGAAGGCTGACCGCAGCCGGGGGTTTGCGAGCCTGGGACTTCCGGAGGATAGTACCATTGTCCTGGTGGTAGGAGGAAGCAGAGGGGCCAAAGCGATCAATCAGGCGATGATTGAAATGGCACCGCAACTTTCATCCCTGCCGGGCGTCCATTTTGTATATGTTACCGGGGAAGGTTACTTCGACAGCACGGTCGATGAGATACGAGCACAAGCTGGCTCGCTGCCGGATTGCCTTCATGTGCTTCCTTACGTGCACAATATGCCTGAAGTGCTTGCATGCACTTCCTTGATCGTGAACAGAGCAGGGGCGTCTTTCCTGGCGGAGATCACCTCTCTAGGTATCCCCTCCGTATTGATTCCTTCTCCGAATGTGACCAATAACCATCAGGAGGCCAATGCCAGAACGCTGGAGCAAGCGGGGGCGGCTGTCATGATTCTGGAGAAGAGCCTGAGCGGACAGACCCTCTTTAAGTCTATTGCGCATATTATGAAAGATGCTGGGGTAAGAGAAAGTATGTCGGCTGCTTCCTTGCGGCTCGGCAAGCCAGATTCGGCTGAGGTGTTCCTGCAGGAAATCAGAAGATTGGCGGGCAGCAGATAAAGAGGCAGCCTATGGGCGATTGTCACCTTCGGGGTCATTTTAACATAAGATACCGTATCTTTAGACCATCACCCGGGAAGCTGGTTGTTCAGGCATAACAACTGCATATCGGAGGAATCTCGGAGGTGATATATTGGACAAATTGGTGATTGAAGGCGGGAATCCCCTGTCCGGCACCATACCGATCCATGGAGCGAAAAACGCGGCCTTGCCCATACTGGCGGCAAGCCTGCTCGCGAATGGGGAAGTTCAGATTCGTAACGTGCCTTATCTGCTTGACATTCAGGTGATGCTCGGCATTCTGGAGAGGCTGGGCTGCAGTACACGACATGAGCGGGATACCGTGGTTGTCGATTCCTCTAAGCTGCTTTCAACGGATATACCGGAAGATCTGATGAAACAGATGCGCTCATCCATTTTTCTGATGGGTCCGCTGCTCGGACGCTGCGGTGAGGTGACGGTCTACGAGCCGGGCGGCTGCGCGATCGGGGAGCGGAAGGTCGATATGCACCTGAAGGGATTGAAAGCGCTGGGTGCCGAGATTGAAGAACAGGTTGAGAAAATGACCTGCAGGGCCCGCAAGCTGACCGGAACGGATATCCATCTGGATTATCCGAGCGTGGGGGCCACTGAAAATATTATGATGGCTGCAGTGCTGGCTAAAGGCAGGACGACGATCACCAACGCTGCCCGTGAGCCGGAAATTCAGGATTTGCAAAATTTTCTCAACACAATGGGGGCTTCCATTATAGGGGCGGGGACGGATACCATTACCATTACGGGTGTGGACCGCCTGTATCCGTGCAGCTATGAAATTATCCCTGACCGGATCGTGGCCGGCACGGTTATGATTGCCGCTGCTGCTACACGTGGTAACGTTACACTTTCCCGCTGCTGTTCGTCCCATTTGTCGTCATTGATTCATGTGCTGCGCCGTGCCGGTGTTCAAATCAGCGCTTCCAATGATATAATGAACGTAAGCTGTATGACCCGCCCCAAGGCGGTGGATCGGATCATTACATCGCCATATCCGTCCTTTCCTACGGATTTGCAGTCTCAGGTTATGGTGCTGCTGTCTTTGGCGGACGGATTCAGCGTCATGAAAGAGACTGTTTTTGAAAGCAGGTTCAAGCATGTCGATGAGCTGAACGTCATGGGAGCCGACATTTCCGTAGATATGAATGTGGCATTTATCCGAGGCGTTCCCCGCCTGTATGGCGCATCGGTTGAAGCTACGGACCTGCGGGCGGGGGCCGCGCTCGTTATAGCCGGACTGGCAGCCAAAGGACGGACAACGGTGGAGCAGGTCCATCATATCGACAGAGGCTATGATCGGATCGAGTGTCTTTTTCAGCACCTTGGCGCCCGGATGCACCGGCAGTCCCCGGTACCGGAACAGCTTGATTTTGCAAATTAAACGCCTGCAACGTCCCCTCTGACTTGAGGGGACGGGGGGCATTTATTGGAGAGAAATGATGCCACAAGCCAAAATTCCTGTTCTTCGGGAAACCAGACCCAAAATGAAGACTAGCCGTAAAATTGTATGGATCCTGGTTCTCCTGTTCATTGTTCTGCTTGCTGTGTTATTCTTTCGGTCTTCCCTGAGCCGGATTACGGAAATTGACTTCAAGGGCAGCTTATTCACTTCGAAGGAGGAGCTTCTGAAGCAAAGCGGCCTTCACGTCGGAGGTCAATTTTTCGGAGCCAGTCCGGAGGAAGTTGAGAAGCGGCTGAAAGAAATCAAGTCGATTGAATCGGTCAATATGGACAAGCAGTTTCCAGGTATTATTAGCATTAATATTAAAGAATATGATACAGTTGCCTATGAAGTAGGGGGGGATGGTAATCTGCTTGCCATTTTATCCAACGGGACAAGCGTGGGCGTTTCCAGCAGCGGCATTGCCGTGGAGAAGCCCATTCTAACAAACTGGAAGGCCGATGATCCGTACAAAGCGGAACTTTGTAGAATTTTGTCGAACATTCCTGGTGAGTGGACGGCCGACATTTCGGAGATCATTCCTGATCCGTCTCCATCCTTTCCGGGCCGGATCAAGATGTATACACGATCCCAATTCGAGGTGCTCACCTCGGTTACGCTGCTGTCCGAAAAAATCAGCTATCTCAATCAGGTCCTGGAGACTGAGGAGCCTGGGCTGATCAGCATGTTTGAAGCGGACACCTATGTGTCCTTCAAGCCCCAGGAAGAGAGCGGTTCAGCGGAAAATGACACTACTCAGTGAACTGGAAAAATGATAAAATACATTTTATGTACTATGCGTCGCGCTCCTTCTTTTTTCTTCAAATTTTTATTGACTATCCAGAAGTTGGAACATAAAAAATTTGTAGAAAAAAGAGGGATAAATATTAACGTGTTGAATTAGTTTAGTCAGTGCGTGTTTATGAACGAAATTTTGATGGGTTGGGAGGTGCCACAGAATTGAGCGGCAATGACATCATTGTTAGTTTGGACATCGGTACGTCCAAAGTTCGTGCCATTATCGGTGAGATGAATAATGGAACCTTTAATATTATTGGGGTTGGAACTGCCGACTCGGAAGGAATTCGAAAAGGTGCAATCGTAGATATCGATCAGACCGTACAGTCGATCCGGAACGCCGTGGATCATGCAGAGCGGATGGTCGGTATTCAAATATCCGAAGTGTACGTCGGAATTGCCGGTAATCATATCGGCTTGCAGACGAGCCACGGGGTTGTGGCCGTTTCGAATGAGGACCGCGAGATCGGCGAGGAAGATATTGAACGTGTGCTGAAGGCCGCCGAGGTTATCGCTGTACCGCCGGAAAGGGAAATTATTGATGTGGTCGCCAGGCAATATGTGGTCGACGGATTGGAAGGGATTCAGGATCCGCGCGGAATGATCGGAGTCCGGCTTGAGGTGGAAGCAACCATTGTTACCGGAGCCAAAACACCAATACATAACCTGCTCCGGTGTGTGGAAAAAAGCGGTCTGCGGATTAAGGACCTGGTGCTTCTTCCCCTCGGTGCCGGACAGCTTTCTTTATCCAAGGATGAGAAAACGATGGGTTCGGTGCTGGTGGACATCGGAGCGGGTTCAACGACGATAGCGGTATTTGAGGAAGGCAGCATCGCCGCCACCTCAACACTGCCCATCGGCGGTGAATATGTAACCAATGATATTGCCTATGGTCTGAGAACGCTGACGGATCAAGCGGAAAAAGTCAAGCTTAAATACGGGTGCGCATGGTATAATGATGCGGCAGCCGATGTTGTATTTAAGGTGACACGCATCGGCAGCAATGTGGACAAGGAGTTCAACCAGCAGGATTTGGCTGCCATTATTGAGCCGAGAGTGCAGGAAATATTCCAGCTTGTTCAGGCTGAGGTTAAGCGTCTTGGTTACACGGGTCTCCCCGGGGGTTATATACTTACGGGAGGTACCGTTGCAATGCCTGGAGTTCTTGAGGTGGCTCAGCATGAGCTTGCTGCATCGGTCCGGATCGCCGTGCCCGATTATATCGGCGTAAGGGATCCCGGCTACACCAGCGGGGTCGGCATTTTGCACAACGCTATCCGCAATTTTCGGCTGCGTGCCGCAAGCGGAAGCAGCAATAATGTGAAAAAGCCGGCTAACCGCACGAAAAGCAGCAGCCCCGCTCCGGAAAGTGAGCAGAAACCGGGATTGATCGAACGCCTGAAGAATATGTTCAGCGAGTTTATATAACGGTTGAAAGCTAATTATGCCTATCATGGACGGGCCATCCATGCACATTGAGGGGGAGTTGGAATAGTATGTTGGAATTTGATTTTGAAATGGAGAGTTTGGCTCAAATCAAAGTAATCGGGGTAGGCGGAGGCGGAAGCAACGCCGTGAACCGAATGATTGAAAACGGCGTTCAAGGTGTCGAATTCATTACGGTCAACACGGACGCCCAAGCTCTGCATCTTGCCAAATCGGAGCACAAGCTCCAAATTGGCGATAAACTGACCCGGGGCCTTGGTGCGGGCGCAAACCCCGACGTAGGCAAGAAAGCCGCCGAGGAATCCCGTGATCTGATCATGAACACCCTTAAAGGGGCGGACATGGTGTTTGTTACCGCCGGCATGGGTGGGGGCACAGGTACAGGAGCCGCTCCGGTCATCGCCGAAATCGCAAAAGAATGCGGCGCCCTTACGGTAGGTGTGGTTACACGTCCGTTTACATTCGAAGGGCGCAAACGTTCAAGCCACGCGGAGCAGGGCATTGAGGGACTGAAGGAAAAGGTTGATACGCTTATCGTCATCCCGAATGACCGCCTGCTTGAAATTGTGGACAAGAAAACACCGATGCTCGAAGCGTTCCGTGAAGCGGATAACGTATTACGCCAGGCTGTTCAGGGTATTTCTGACTTGATCGCCGTACCAGGCTTGATTAACCTCGACTTCGCGGATGTAAAAACCATCATGACGGAGCGTGGTTCCGCCCTGATGGGGATCGGGTATGCAACAGGCGAGAATCGTGCGGCGGAAGCAGCACGCAAGGCGATTATGAGCCCGTTGCTGGAGACTTCCATCGAAGGCGCTCGTGGTGTCATTATGAACATTACCGGTGGCTCCAATCTTTCCCTATATGAAGTCAACGAAGCGGCCGAAATCGTGACTTCAGCTTCCGATCCGGAAGTCAACATGATTTTTGGTGCCATTATCGACGAGGAAATGAAGGAAGAGATCAAAGTAACTGTAATTGCCACCGGCTTTGAAGGCAAGGCGGTAGCCCCTGCCCCTGCGCGCAAACCGGTTGTAAATAATACAGAATCTTCTGAGAATCGTTCCCCGAACCTGCGTCCTTTCAGTAACCAGACCAGTGGTGACCAGCTCGATATACCGACATTTTTACGCAACCGTTCCCGTAATAATAACGACTGATTATTTTTTTGGACGAGCTGCAAGACCGTATTTTCCTTATTGGAGAATGCGGTTTTTTGTTTTTATCGACAAAAAAAGTCCGGCTGCGCCTTCCAGCGTTAGACAGACTTTGTTCTGTCCCCCTTTTATACTGGTCATATCCTCCAGGAGCTTAGGCGGGGTGAATAAAAAATGGTTGTCTATATTGATTTGATTTTCCTGACCAACCTGCTGATTGATACGGTACTGCTGCTTGTTACGGCCTGGATGAGGAAGCTGCGCCCGGCCTGGTGGAGGCTGCTGCTGTCAGCCTTCCTTGGTGCGACGTATGTTGTCATGATGTTTATGCCCCAGCTATCCTTTATGTTTACTTTTTTGATTAAATTCGGATTATCTGTATGCATGCTGCTGATCGCCTTCGGATTTGTGGGCCTGCAAACCTTTCTGCGTACGATTGGTGCTTTTTATGTGGTCAATTTCGTAGCGGCGGGCGGTATATTGGGAGTTCACTACCTGCTGCAGAGGCGGGGGGAGCTGTTTAATGGCATATGGTTTACTGCTACAGGCGGGATGTCATTTAAAACGCAAATCGCCTTTTGGTTCATTTTCTGCGTATTTGGCGTTACCATGCTTGTTTTTTATGCCGTGCAGACTTCCAGGCAGCGCACAGAACGGATTTCAAGCTTTACGGGTGACGTGGAGGTTCGAATCGAAGGAGTGTGCGTCAAGTGTACAGGCCTGCTGGATACGGGCAATCAGCTGAATGATCCGCTGACACGCATGCCGGTTATGGTGATGGAGGCTTCGCTCTGGAGTGATCATTTACCCCGCGACTGGTCCAAATTTCTGGCGGACGGACAAGCGGACAACCTTGTTATGAATATGGAAGAGTCGTATGCATGGCGGGATCGTTTGCGTCTTGTTCCTTACCGGGGCATCAACAAAAGCACGGCCTTTATGCTCGCGGTTAAGCCGGACGAGGTCAAAGTGACGATGAAGGGACAGACGTTTATTCATCATCGTGTGCTGATCGGCCTGGATGGGGGAAGGTTATCCTCTGAGGGACGTTATCAGGCCGTGGTCCATCCCGAGCTGGCGGTATCTCAGGACACGGACGTTTCCGCCTGACAGTTAAGCCGTCAAAGACGGATACGAGCTGTTATCCGAAGATATTTAAACTAGGAGGAATACCATGCGCACAAGATGGAAACTTGCTTTTCAGGTACAGTATTACCGGTTTCTTTTTCTGCTGGGCCTCAAAGCTGAGGAAATCTATTATATTGGAGGCAGCGAAGCCCTTCCTCCGCCTCTGACCAGGGAAGAAGAAGAATATTTGCTGCAGAAGCTGTCATCAGGAGACGCTGCGATCCGGGCCATGCTGATCGAACGCAATCTGCGGCTGGTCGTTTACATCGCCAGAAAATTCGAGAACACCGGCATCAATATTGAGGATCTGGTCTCCATCGGAGCGATTGGTCTGATTAAAGCGGTGAATACCTTTGACCCGGAGAAAAAAATCAAGCTTGCCACGTACGCGTCCCGGTGCATCGAAAATGAAATCCTTATGTATCTGCGGCGCAATAATAAAACAAGAACAGAGGTGTCCTTCGACGAGCCGCTGAATATCGACTGGGACGGGAATGAGCTGTTGCTCTCCGACGTGCTTGGCACAGAGAATGATACGATCTACCGCAATATCGAAGAGCAGGTGGACCGCAAGCTGCTTCACAAGGCCCTGGATAAACTGACAGACCGTGAACGCCTCATTATGGAGCTGCGTTTTGGACTGCAGGATGGCGAGGAAAAAACGCAGAAGGATGTGGCTGACCTGCTTGGCATCTCACAATCCTACATATCTCGCCTTGAAAAAAGGATCATCAAACGCCTGCGGAAGGAATTCAATAAAATGGTCTGACCGTATCAGCGCGTCTTTCACCGGGAGAGGAACAGGAATAAAATATCCGGCCCAGGAGATAATGAACAGTAATGTTACTCCTTGGGAGGTTATGACAAGATGACCCGTAACAAAGTCGAAATTTGCGGTGTGGATACCGCCAAACTGCCGGTTTTGACCAATGCGGAGATGCGGGAATTATTCACTTCTCTGCAGCAAAACAATGAACGTTCTGCCAGGGAAAAACTGGTGAACGGCAACCTGCGGCTTGTACTGAGCGTGATCCAGCGTTTTAATAATCGGGGGGAATATGTTGACGATCTGTTTCAAGTCGGCTGCATCGGACTGATGAAAGCCATAGACAATTTCGACTTGTCCCAAAATGTTAAATTCTCCACATATGCGGTGCCGATGATCATCGGTGAAATTCGCAGGTATTTAAGAGATAACAACCCGATACGGGTGTCGCGTTCCCTGCGGGATATCGCGTATAAGGCGCTTCAGGTCAGAGATAATCTGACCACCGTCAATTCGCGGGAGCCTACGATTTTTGAAATTTCCGAAGTGCTTAATGTACCCAAAGAAGATGTGGTATTTGCACTTGACGCCATTCAGGACCCGGTCTCGCTCTTTGAGCCCATTTACCATGACGGCGGGGACCCGATCTACGTCATGGACCAGATCAGCGACGACAAAAACAAGGACGTATCCTGGATCGAGGAAATTGCGCTTCGTGAAGCGATGCAGCGGCTTGGGCAGCGTGAGAAGATGATATTGTCCATGCGTTTTTTTGAAGGAAAGACCCAGATGGAGGTTGCCGATGAAATCGGGATTTCACAGGCCCAGGTTTCGAGACTGGAGAAATCGGCAATTCAACAAATGCAGAAGCATGTGAAGTCTTAGCACCACAGGCGCAGGACTGATCCTTTTGTTAACGACCCGGCAGGGTCGTTTTTATTTGTGTCAAGAGGAGCAGGCAGGGAAAATTCCGCTTTGTAAATCATATGCTGTTAGTAAAGGATGTGATCATATGAATATGCCGGATGAGGGCGTGTACAGCATAAAAATATCGGATTTCCAAAGCAAGGATGTCATTAATATTATGGACGGCCGCAGGCTGGGCCAGATCTGCGATCTGGAGATTGACCCAAGACTGGGCCGCATAGAAGCGATTGTCATGCCAGGACCTGGCGGGTTCCTTGGGCTGTTCCGGCCGAGGAGAGAACTGGTCATTCCGTGGCATAACATTGTCAAAATCGGACCGGATGTCATTCTGGTGAGGCATGAGTACATAGAGGAATGGCAGATGGAGGGGCAGGCGTACAAAGCAGGCGGGAGATTCAAGGGGCTGTGGGCAGATAGAGACACGGTGCGCTGATTTTGGTACACTGGCTTGTAGAGGTGAGAACATGACTGAACCGTTTGTCTTGGAACCGATAGTTGTGGAAGGGCGGCCGGGCGCAGAGACTCCTGTGCCCCGGCTGCTGTTTATAGAAGCATGGCAGAAGCAATTCCCGGGATTGACTGCAGGTTTTACCAGCCGCCGCGGCGGCGTTGGGAAGCAACCTTACAGCAGCCTGAACTGCGCTCTGCATGTAGGAGAAAACCCGGATACGGTAATAACCAACCGTGAGCTGATTGCAAGCAGGCTGGGGTTTGACCCGGAAGCGTGGACCTGCGGAGAACAGGTCCATGGAAACCGGGTTGTTGCTGTGAAGGAAGAAGACCGCGGCCGGGGTTTTCTGAACCGGGAATCGGCCTTTCAGGATGCGGATGGATTGGTGACGGATGTACCGGGCATCCTCCTGACCTCCTTTTATGCGGATTGTGTTCCTCTTTATTTCATCGATCCGGTCCGGCATGCGGTTGGACTCGCCCATGCAGGCTGGAAGGGAACTGTTGCGGAAATCGCGGCGTATATGGTTGAAACGATGGTGGAAGAATACGGCTCAAAGAGAGAGGATTTGCGGGCGGCCATCGGCCCTTCGATCGGATTATGCTGCTACGAGGTAGACGGTGCCGTGATGGATAAAATCATGGCTTTGGAATCCGGCATGCCTGGGAGTGAAGTGTGGGAAGGCAGTGTATATACCCCGCTGGGCGGGGGAAAATGGATGCTTGACTTGAAACAATGCAACCGACAGATTATGATGAAAGCAGGAATATTGCCGACCCATATCGAATGTACAACGTTATGCACCAGCTGCAATAACGATTTGTTTTTTTCGCACCGCAAGGAAAATGGTTTGACGGGAAGAATGGCAAGCTGGATCGGACTGGAAAAGAGGTGAATCTTCCCGTGTCGTTGGGAGATCGGATTCGAAAGGTAAATGAGCGTGTGGAGGCTGCCTGTCAGCGCAGCGGAAGGGCTCGTGAAGATGTCAATATCATTGCTGTTACCAAATATGTATCCGTGAGTGCAATGTCTGCCGTATTGGACAGCGGCTTCCTGCATGTCGGTGAGAACCGCTGGCAACAGGCCGAAGAGAAGTGGAAGCAGCTTGGACACCGCGGAATATGGCATTATATCGGGAATTTGCAGACGAATAAAGTCAAGGACGTTGTCGGTAAGTTCCAGTATATACATTCTCTGGACCGCCTCTCTCTTGCCAATGAACTGGAGAAGAAGGCGGCAGACCTGGATTTGACGGTTAAAGCCTTTGTGCAGGTCAATATTTCAGGGGAAGAGAGCAAGCACGGCCTGGAGCCGGACCAGGCTGCGGCCTTTCTGAAGGACATTTCCGGCCTGAAGCATGTACACGTGATCGGGTTGATGACGATGGCTCCCCATGTCGATGATCCAGAGCTGACGCGCCCTGTTTTCCGGGGGCTGCGTGAGCTGCGGGATGAACTGGACGGACAAGCCTTTACTCCGGAACCGCTTAAGGAATTATCCATGGGCATGTCTAATGACTTTGAAGTGGCTGTGGAGGAAGGCGCAACCTGGCTGCGGCTCGGTTCCATTCTGGTGGGAAAAGAGGAGGATGAAGCATGGGTGTAATGAATAAATTTATGAACTTCCTCGGACTGCAGGAGGAGGAAGAGGTCGTGGAGCGGGAAAGATTGCCCGAAGAGGAAGAAGAAATTGAAACCCCCAGCTTTGACCGACGTAAAACCTCTAGAGGCAGCAATGCGGTCAACAATGTGGTCAGCATTCACTCCCAGAAAAATGTGAAGGTCGTGCTGTATGAGCCCCGTTCTTACGATGAGGCGCAGGAAATTGCCGATCATGTCCGTTCCCATCGTTCGGTTGTCGTGAACCTGCAGCGCATCCGCAAGGATCAGGCTCTCCGCATTATCGATTTTTTGAGCGGCACGGTTTATGCCGTAAATGGGGGCATTTCGAAGGTCGGCCACAATATTTTTCTCTGCACGCCGGATACGGTGGAGATTCAGGGCTCCATTAAGGAAATACTGGCCGACAATGAAACAGAACTAGACAGAATGAGGTGAGCTTTTTGACGGTTGATTCAATCATATTTTTAATTGCGCGAATTTATCAGTACATGATTATCGTATATGTTCTTCTCTCCTGGCTTCCCAACGCGCGGGAAAGCTTTATCGGGGAGATGCTGGGCAAGCTGGTGGAGCCATACCTGGCGCCGTTTCGCCGGTTCATCCCGCCGATTTTTGGCATGATTGACATTTCGCCTATCGTGGCGCTGATTGTGCTGAATATGGCTTCTTACGGTCTGGTCTCGCTGATCGGCTATTTCGTCTAGGAGGTTTACATGCGGACCGAAATTTACACCCATTTCCACCCGGACGAGAAGGACTTTGTTGACCGGGCCTGGGAGTGGGTAGAACGGGCAGGACAATTTCACGAACACAAACTGACCGATTTTCTGGACCCTCGTCAGGCTTACATACTGGGCACGCTGACTGCCCGCCGCAATGACGTACAGATCCGCCTTGACGGCGGGTACGAAGCGGCGGAACGCAAGCGTGCCCTTGTGGCGCCGGATTACAGTTACCTGGAGGATGAGGATATGGGCATGAAGGTGCTGTCCATATCCTCTGATGACACAAAAATCGGGGAACTGGAGCACGGTGATTATATGGGAGCTGTTCTGGCTCTCGGGATCAAACGGGGAAAGATAGGGGATATCCACGTATTGGATGACGGATGTCATATCGTTGCCGCAGCGGATATTGGCCCTTTCCTGACGATGCATCTGCAGCAGGTGCATCGGGTGCATGTGCGAAGCGAGCTGCTGCCGCTGGTCAAGCTGCAGCTGAAAGAAAATGCTTTTGAAACGATCGAGTTCACGGTAGCCTCCCTGCGGCTGGATGCCATCGTCAGCGACGTGTACAGGCTCAGCCGCAGCAAGGTGCTGGCCCCCATCAGGGCGGGCCGCTGCCGCGTAAACTGGAAAGCAGAGGAGAACCCGGCCGCGTCGCTGAAAGAAGGAGACGTCATATCCTTTCAGGGATTTGGGCGATTTAAGATATTAGAAACCGGCGGTTTGACGAAAAAAGGAAGACAACGCGTAATGATCGGCAAATTTGTATAATAATAAGGCAGGAATCCATTTCTTTTTGTCGAATTGGTTATGCTAATAACGATCCCCCCGTTTGGCTGATTGCCGGATATGAAGAACTGCGGAGAACACTAATCTTTCAGGAGGTGCGCGCCATGCCATTATCCCCATTGGATATACATAATAAGGAGTTTGCTCGCCGGCTTCGCGGTTACGACGAAGATCAGGTGAATGAAT
Organism: Paenibacillus enshidis; assembly: GCF_042136365.1. Lineage (NCBI taxonomy): Bacteria > Bacillati > Bacillota > Bacilli > Caryophanales > Paenibacillaceae > Paenibacillus > Paenibacillus enshidis. The sequence continues at coordinate 221,332 of NZ_JBHHMI010000003.1, forward strand.
TCCTGGACCAGGTGATCAAGGATTACGAAGCTGTCATCCGCGAGAACAAGGAGCTTGGCAACCAACTGATCACTCTTCAGGAGAAGCTGGATCATTTCTCCAACATTGAAGAGACGCTGAGCAAAACGATCATCGTAGCCCAGGAGGCTGCCGATGAGGTGAAGAACAACGCCAAGAAAGAAGCCCAGTTGATCGTGAAGGAAGCGGAGAAGAACGCCGACCGCATCGTGAACGAGGCCTTGGCGAAATCCCGCAAAATTGCGTTGGAAGTGGAAGAGCTGAAGAAGCAGGCCTCCATCTACCGCGCGCGCTTTCGCACTTTGGTTGAGGCGCAGCTGGATCTCCTTAGCCAGGATGGCTGGGAAGCGCTGGAGAACCGGGAGCGCGAGCGCGAGGTTTTGGACCGTGAACGGGAAATGAAAGAAATTTACTGATGCCGCTGTCATGCGGCCATTGACTTTTGCTCATGAATCGGCTATATTTTTTCACTATAGTAGAGCTTTTTGTCACGTTTAAACGAAAATTCTATGATGGGACCCAGTAGGTTATGATTTTGCTCCCCAGAGAGTTGGCATTCAGGTGCAAGCCAATGTGCAGAGCATGACTGAATATCTTCCCGGAGAAGTGAGCTGAAGCGCCCCGGCGTGAGTAAGCGGTCACCGTATGCCGAACGTTATATCGGCTCCTCGCAGCATTCAGGCGGGGATATGAGCGCCGTTGGCTTGTGTGTTTACGAAGTGAATGCACATGAAACGGAATCAGGGTGGTAACGCGAGCAAAGCCTCGTCCCTAGTACAGGGGCGGGCTTTTTTTGTTGCCGGTTTTTCAGCACAAGGGTTCATAAACGAAAGGACGGAATGTAAATGCAAAGAGTGGATGTCAAGGAGAAGGCACGGGCCCGTGAGCTGCGGGTCCTGAACAAGTGGAAGGAAGACGACACGTTCCGTAAATCGATGACCTATCGCGAGGGCAGACCGAATTACGTGTTTTACGAGGGACCGCCTACTGCGAACGGCAAACCACATATCGGCCACGTGCTTGGCCGTGTCATCAAGGATTTCGTCGGCCGTTATCAAACGATGAAGGGCTACCGTGTTGTCCGCAAAGCAGGATGGGACACGCATGGTCTGCCGGTTGAGCTTGGCGTGCAGAAGCAGCTCGGCATTTCTCATAAGCATGAAATCGAAGAATACGGTGTTGAGGAGTTTATCAAGAAGTGTAAAGCGAGCGTATTCGAATATGAGCAGCAGTGGCGGGATTTGACGGAGGCGATCGGCTACTGGACCGACCTTGATCATCCGTACGTGACCCTGGAGAACAGCTACATCGAGAGCGTGTGGAATATTCTTGCGACTGTTCATGAGAAGGGATTGCTGTACCGCGGCCATCGTGTAAGCCCTTATTGCCCGAGCTGCCAGACGACTCTCAGTTCCCACGAAGTGGCTCAAGGATACAAGGACGTCAAGGACCTGAGCGCCACCGCCAAATTCAAGCTGCATGACAGCGGCGAATATGTGCTGGCATGGACGACCACCCCATGGACGCTGCCAGGCCACACGTCGCTGGCGGTGAATCCGGACATGGAGTATGCAAGAGTCAAGCAGGAGGACGGGATATATATTGTCGCCAAGAATCTGGTGGAGAAGGTTATGAACGGTGATCATGAAATCATCGGTACGGTCCGTGGCTCGGAGCTCGTCGGCAAAACCTACACGCCGCCGTTTAACTACATTGAGGTAGAGAAGGGCAATACGATTCTCGGTGCAGGTTTTGTAACGGACACTAGCGGTACGGGCATTGTTCATATGGCGCCCGCCCATGGCGAGGACGACTATAGAGTATGCCGGGAAAACGGCGTCGGTTTTATCAATGTAGTGAACCTGCAGGGGCGTTACACGGATCAGATCACAGATTTGGCGGGCCGTTTTGTAAAAGAATGCGATATCGATATCGTGAAAATGCTGTCTGATAAAGGTCTGCTCTACGGCAAAGAAAAATACGAGCACAGCTATCCATTTTGCTGGCGCTGCGATACACCGCTGCTCTACTATGCGATGGACAGCTGGTTTATCAAGACGACAGCGATCAAGGATCAGCTCATTGCCAACAATAACGAGGTGGACTGGTACCCGGGGCATGTGCGCGAGGGACGTTTTGGCAAATTCCTGGAGGATCTCGTGGACTGGAATATCAGCCGGGACCGTTACTGGGGCACACCGCTGAACATCTGGACTTGCGCGGAAACCGGGGAGCAGTTTGCACCGCACAGCATCGCCGAGCTTCGTGAACGCGCCATCGGCGACGTGCCGGAGGATATTGAGCTGCATAAACCGTATGTGGATCAAATCAGGGTCCGCAGCTCTTGCGGCCAATATGAAATGACCCGTACGCCGGAAGTGATCGACGTATGGTTCGACAGCGGATCGATGCCGTTTGCGCAGCATCATTATCCGTTTGAAAATCAGGACACATTTGCCCAGCAATTCCCGGCTGATATGATCTGTGAAGGCATTGACCAGACTCGCGGCTGGTTCTACAGCCTGCTCGCCGTATCGACATTGCTGACAGGCAAGGCGCCGTACAAGGCGGTTATGGCTACAGGGCATGTGCTGGACGAGCAAGGCCAAAAAATGTCCAAATCCAAGGGCAATGTCATCGATCCATGGGAGGTTATTGACGAATACGGTACGGACGCTTTCCGCTGGGCGCTGCTTTCGGACAGTGCTCCATGGAACAGCAAACGTTTCTCGAAGGGCATTGTCGGCGAGGCGAAATCCAAGCTGGTAGACACCCTGGTCAACACGCATGCGTTCTTGACGCTATATGCCACTATCGACGGCTTTGATCCGGCGGAGCATCCTTTCAAGCCTTCCAGCCACAAGCTGGACCGCTGGATTCTGTCCCGCCTGAACAGTTTGATCAAGGTGGTTGACAAAGGCTTGGCCGTGAACGATTTCCTGAACGCCTCCAAGGCGATCGAAGCCTTCGTGGATGAGCTTAGCAACTGGTACATCCGCCGCTCGCGCGACCGCTTCTGGGGTAGCGGCCTAACGGAAGATAAACTGGACGCCTACCGGACACTTACTCATGTCCTGCTGACAACCGCCAAGCTGCTGGCTCCATTTACGCCGATGGTGGCCGAGGATATCTACCTGAACTTGAGCAGCGGGGAAAGCGTACATCTAGAGGATTATCCGGCTGCCGATGAGTCGGTGATCGATATCAAGCTGGAGCAGGATATGGAAACAGCTCGCCGGGTCGTTGAGCTTGCTCGCAACGTGCGCAACGAGACTGCCATCAAAACGAGACAGCCGCTCTCGGAGCTGATCGTTTCCATGGACCGTGACTTTGATTTGGCTGGCTATGAGGAGATCATCAAGGACGAGATCAATGTAAAGCATATTCATACGGAAACGGATGACAGCGGTTTTGTCGACTTCACCTTGAAGCTGAATTTGAAGGTCGCGGGCAAGAAATACGGCAAAAATGTCGGTTTCCTGCAAAATCTGTTCAAAGGCATGTCTGCGGACGAGACGCGTGCTGTGGTGGAGAACGGTGTCCTGAACGTTGTGTCTCCGGAAGGCGAGGAGCTGCAGGTGACAGCCGAGGAGCTGCTGATCGAGAAAAAGGCGAAGGAAGGCTTTTCTTCTGCATCCGGCTACGGCCTGACCGTTGCCCTCAACACGGATGTCACACCGGAGCTGGAGCAGGAAGGCTGGGTGCGTGAAGTGGTGCGCGTTGTTCAGGATTACCGGAAAAAGCTGGATCTGCCCATCGAGAAACGAGTGGCTCTTACGCTGGATGTTGACGCTGAGCTTAAATTGGCTATCGAGCGGTTTGAAAGTGTGCTGCGTGACAACGTGCTGGTAACAGAGCTTGCCTTTGGCAGTACCGAGCCTATGGAGCGTGTGGAAGCCGGTGGAAAATCGATCGGGGTTCATATCGCAGAATAAGGCTGCTGGGTGAAGCGCATAATAGAATAGAGTGAACTTGGCAAAACGAGCCTGTGCTTCTGGAGACGGATACGATGTCCGCTCTGCGCACGGCTCGTTTATTGTTCCCTGCAGGTTACTATAAACAGGGAGGGAGTGCTTACGATGGCTGAAGGCAAGCGTCGTCGCGGCGTAAGAAACCGTTCAGGAGAGAACCATCATATCCGTGGCAATGGCAGGCCCGGAACTACCTTCATGCGGCCGGAAAAGAAAAGGCGCTTCGGAACCCCGCACTGGATTGCCGACAAAATGGAGCTGTCCCGGGTAGCCGAATATGCCATGCTGCTGAACAGACCCTGGCGGCTGATCTGGCTTAATTTGCTGGCAGGAACGTCCCGCGGGGTGGGCATTGCGGTCGGCTTTACTTTTTTTGCGGCGACGATTATCTACGTGCTTCAGGTGCTTGGCAAGCTGAATCTTCCCATCATCGGGGATTATATAGCCGATATTGTACGGATCGTACAGCATCAGCTTGAGCTGTCGACTTATTAAGAAGCTGTACGGCCTACTCTTCGGTGTTAACGTCCGGCTCGAGCAGCGGCTCACCCTCACCCTGCTTCATATATTTTTGGTACATGGGGCCTCGAACGACCGTGACGTTGTCACCGGTTATATCTGTGGCGATAAAGCTTTCGTATGATTCCACAAAGCCCTGATTGTCATCGCCGTCTTCAATTTCCACTTCATCATAGTTATGAACCTCACGGTTTTCGGACAGGGCGGGCGAGTTGGAATTGCCCCAGCTTGAAACGATCTGCCATGCATCCTCCCCGTCAAAGCCGTTGTATTCATGCTCATCCAGACTGGAGCGGCCAAACGGGGGATCGAGAAACTCTTCCTCTACAGGGCGGTTATTGGTTACTTCCTGCTCCGGATTGTATTCGGCGAGGTATTTCGTGTACGGAACGGCCAAAAGACGTTCATAAGGAATGGGCTTCCCGCTGGTAGCGCAAATGCCATAAGTACCTTCTTCCATGGCTTTGAGAGCCGAGACTATACGCTCAAGCATAAATTCATCATGCTCGACCAGCGCCAAATCCTTGCCTCTTTCATAGGTTTCCGTACCAACATCACCCGGGTGGTTATCGATCAGGGACAATTCGCCTGTCTGTGCACGCTGTCCGTCAGACAGGCCACGGTGTCCGTCACCTCCATGCAAACGGTGTTCAATATCCTGCTTGCGCTTTAACAGCTCGTTGCGCAGCGTATTCAGCTGCTGCTCGGTAAGTGGCATAAGGCATCTCCTTTCAGAAATCGGGCAATGGTCGCGGCTGTTCATAGGGTGTGCTGCAGGCTTGCTTTTTAGAGGAGGGAATTTCTATCAGGGCTGGCGCGCAGTGCCTCTCATGGACGATGTTCCGGCCCTTATGCTACAATAAATGGGTCTGAATGAAGATAGTAACGGAATTATGGGATCGGAGTGACAACGGTGATTTATTATGTAGTGGCATTTATTGTATTCTTACTGGATCAAGGGACAAAATATCTGATTGCAACGAGAATGGAACTGGGCGAGACGATTCCGGTCATCGGCAGCTTCTTTCAGATTACGTCACACCGAAACCAGGGGGCGGCATTTGGCATTCTGCAGGGACAGCGGGAGCTTTTCATCGTCATTACCGTGGTTGTGGTCATTGCGATCATCTGGTATTTGCGAAAGACAGTCCGCAACGGGCAGAAGCTGCTGCCGTTCGGTTTGAGCCTCGTGCTGGGCGGGGCCATCGGCAATTTCCTGGACCGGGCAATCGCCGGTGAAGTAGTGGATTTTGCGCGCTTCAACTTTGGCAGCTACACCTTTCCGATCTTTAATATAGCTGACTCCGCGATTGTGGTCGGGGTGGCGATCATCATACTGGATACTCTGCTGGAATCAAGACGGCAAAAGGAAAGCAGCGGCATGGAAGGAACGAACGGGAATGAATGAGGATTATCAAACTGATTTGTCAGATGAGCTGGAAGACCACGAAGGCGGCGAATTGCTCGAATGGACCGTGGATACGACTGCGGCCAAGACCCGTATTGACAAATATTTAGCAGACAGGATGACCGATGTGTCCAGATCCCAGATTCAGCTGTGGATTGGAGACGGGCGGGTGTTGGTGAATGGAGCGGCGGTGAAGGCCAATTACAAGCTGCTGGAAAATGACCGTATTGAGTTAAGCATACCTGAGCCGGAAAGTGTGGAAATTGTTCCTGAGGATATACCACTCAATGTGGTATATGAGGACGCGGACGTCATCGTGATCAATAAGCCACGCGGGTTGGTTGTTCATCCTGCTCCCGGACATGCCTCCGGGACTCTGGTCAATGCGCTGATGTACCACTGCCACGATCTGTCCGGCATCAATGGCGAGCTTCGGCCAGGCATCGTGCATCGTATTGACAAGGATACTTCCGGGCTGCTGATGGCGGCAAAAAATGACAAGGCCCATGCGTCACTCGCTGCCCAGTTGAAGGATCACAGTGTAACCCGCAGGTATATAGCGCTCGTGCACGGCAATTTGAGCCACGATCAGGGGACAGTGGATGCGCCGATCGGCCGCGCTGCAGGAGACCGCAAAATGTTTACCGTTACGGACCGCAACAGCAAGCATGCTGTCACTCATTTTCTCGTACTGGAGAGGTTTGGTGACTACACGCTGCTTGAGCTGAAGCTGGAAACCGGACGGACGCACCAGATTCGGGTTCACATGAAATTTATCGGGCATCCGCTTGTCGGGGATCCGATGTATGGCCGCAGCAAAGGCATCCGTATGGACGGACAGGCGTTGCATGCTGCAATATTGGGCTTTGTTCACCCGAAAACAAGGGACTACCTCGAATTCAGCGCACCGCTCCCGCAGGATATGGAGGACGTGCTTGCCTCCCTGCGCAGCAGGTAATATACAACCATTATTTATGTTATTTATATGTAAGAATTGAACCAGACCGCCTGTAAAGGCGGTTTTTTTTGTACTCGCAAACAGATGATAAAAATAAACATGGATAAATATACAGTTATATCGTATAATTATTAAAAATAGCTTCCGGTCCCCGGCAGGCAAAGGTGTTGACAGTGGAAATTCTTTCTGTCATAATTCGTGTAGATGCGATGAAATCTATCACACGAAATGTGATGATGAAGGAAATCTGAATAGCACCTTTAAATCAGTCCCGTGAGGCTGGCAAGGTAACGTGAATGGATCACTGAAGTGCTTCCGCTGTGGCGGCATGCCCTCAGTGTGTTCGAATGAGATCAGACGACAGCAGCAGACTGTCGATCGGGACTCCTTGCCAATCTGGGCAAGGAGTTTTTTTGTATCCGTCACGGGACCAGATCTGAAGGCAACATGACCCGAGGAGGCTGGAAGCATGAGCAGCAATGAAGTGCATGTACTGATGGATGAGCTGGCAATCCGCCGCGCATTGACCCGGATTGCGCATGAAATTCTGGAGAAAAACAAAGGCATTAACGGTTGTGTGCTGGTTGGGATCCGCACGCGCGGAGTGTTTCTGGCCAAGCGGCTGGCAGCCAAAATTGAGGAAATTGAAGGAACGCCGATTCCTTGGGGCGAGCTTGACGTAACCCCTTATCGCGATGACCGCAGCGGCTCCGCCAGCGCGGATGGCAGCAAGCAGCTGACCATGAACCCATCCGATGTATCGGTGCATGACAAGAAGGTCATTTTGTTCGACGATGTGCTTTATACGGGACGGACGATCCGTGCGGCCATGGATGCGCTGATGGATTGCGGCCGGCCGCAGATGATTCAGCTGGCTGTTTTGGCAGACCGCGGACACCGGGAGCTGCCAATCCGCCCCGACTATATAGGTAAAAATATCCCCACCTCGAAAACGGAAGAAATCGTGGTCGCCTTGAAAGAAACGGATGGCAAGGACGAAGTGACGATCATTCAGAACCGGGGGGATCAGGCATGATAACAGCAACAGTTAGCAAATTAAAGGACCGCAGCCTGCTTGGTCTTAAAGATTTAAGCCGCAGCGAAATCGGATCGATTCTCGATCGCGCGGCATACTGGGAATCTCAGCCGCAGAAGCTTGTACCTGTTCTGCAGTCCCGTTTCGCAGCCAACATGTTTTTCGAGAACAGCACCCGCACCCGCTTCTCCTTCGAAATGGCCCAGAAGCGACTTGGAGCACAGGTGCTTAACTTTGCCGCAGCCGCATCCAGCGTAGCAAAGGGAGAGTCCATCTACGATACGGTGAGAACGCTCGAATCGATGGGCATTGATGCTGGGGTGATCCGGCTCAAGCCGGCGGGTGTGCTGGAGCAGCTTGCGGAGAAAGTGAACGTTCCGCTGGTCAATGCGGGTGACGGCAACAATGAGCATCCGACACAGGCCTTGCTTGATCTGTACACGATGCGCAAATCGTTCGGAGAACTGAAGGGGCTGCGCGTATCCATCATCGGCGATGTGCTTCACAGCCGGGTAGCACGCTCCAATCTGTGGGCACTGCACAAGTTCGGAGCACAGGTGAGTTTTTGCGCCCCATCCAATATGCAGGCTCCTGAACTGGCGGAGCACGCCCCTTATGTAACAATGGAAGAAGCACTGAAGGCGGATGTCGTCATGATGCTGCGTGTACAGCTGGAGCGGCACGCTGAGGGCATGCTGAAGTCGGAAGAGCACTACCGGGAGCAGTATGGGCTTACAGAGGAGAGAGCTTCCAGGCTTGCTCCAGACACGATCATTATGCATCCTGCGCCGGTGAACCGGAATGTAGAGATTGATGATGCGGTCGTGGAGAGCGGTCAGTCACGGATCTTCCCGCAGATGGCTAACGGCGTTCCCATCCGCATGGCGGTTATGGAACGGGCGATGAAGCTGTAAGCAGGACGGTCGGATAGGAAGCAAACACCTGAAGCGGAGGAGAAAAACAAAATGGCCCAGTTGATTACAAATGCAAGCGTACTGAACGAACAGGGAAAACTTGAAAGTAAATCGATCCTTATTATAGATGGCAAGATTGCAGCAATTGTGGATGCGGATGCCGGCTTGAGCATTTTCGTGGAACCCGGAACACCGATGGATGAACAAAAAGTTGAAACGATTGACGCCCAGGGAAAACTGGTCATTCCTGGACTGATCGACATGCACGTTCACCTCAGAGAGCCGGGCTTCGAACACAAAGAGACAATCGAAACCGGCAGCAGATCGGCGGTCAAAGGCGGGTTTACGACGATTGCTTGTATGCCGAATACACGTCCGGTGACGGATAAACCGGAAACGGTGCAGCTTGTGCTGAACAAAGCGGCGGAGGCAGGGCTGGCGAAAGTACTTCCGTATGCGGCCATCACCAAAGGCGAGCTGGGACGGGAGCTGACGGACTTTGAGGCGCTGAAAGAAGCGGGAGCTATCGGCTTTACGGATGACGGCGTAGGCGTGCAGAGCGCACAGATGATGAAGGACGCCATGTATAAAGCGGCGGCTCTTGATATGCCGGTGATTGCCCACTGTGAAGACAACACTCTGGTTGAAGGAGCCCCGGTGGCGGAAGGCGAGTTTGCCAGGCGTCATGGCCTGAAGGGCATTCCGAACGAATCGGAGGCCATTCATGTCGGCAGGGACATCCTGTTGGCTGAAGCGACAGGTGTGCATTACCACGTATGTCATGTCAGCACGGAGCAATCCATCCGCCTGATCCGTCAGGCGAAAGAGATCGGAATTAACGTGACTGCCGAGGTGTGTCCTCATCACTTGCTGCTATCCGAGGAAGATATTCCGGGGCTGGATGCGAACTGGAAAATGAATCCTCCCCTGCGTTCGGCGCGGGATGTGCAGGCCTGTATTGAGGCGCTGCAGGATGGAACGATTGACATTATTGTCACAGACCATGCCCCGCACAGTGAGGAAGAAAAGGCGAAAGGCATGCAGCTGGCGCCGTTTGGCATCGTAGGCTTTGAAACGGCCTTTCCGCTGCTGTACACCCGGTTCGTGGCAACCGGAGTTTGGACACTGGAATTTCTGGTGCAGCGAATGACCACAGATCCGGCTAGAGTATTCGGTCTGAATACCGGGCGTCTGGAAGAAGGGGCGCCTGCCGATCTGACCATGATTGACCTCGAAAGCGAGCAGGTTGTTGATCCGCTGACCTTTGAATCCAAAGGCCGCAACACTCCTTTCACAGGCTGGAAGCTGAAGGGCTGGCCGGTGAAGACCTGGGTGGACGGGCGGCTGGTATGGAGCGCAAACATACAATAAATGATTTTATAAAGACAACATTTGAGGAGTGAGAACGGGATGCAGGCAAGATTACTGCTTCAAGACGGTACGCTGTTCACCGGCAAGGCATTCGGCGCGGATGGTGAAAAGACGGGAGAAGTCGTATTTAATACAGGGATTACAGGCTATCAAGAGGTGTTGACAGATCCGTCGTACTGCGGCCAGATTGTCACGATGACGTATCCGCTGATCGGCAACTACGGAATTACACGTGACGACTTTGAATCCGTGCGTCCTTACGTGCACGGCTTTGCGGTCCGCCGTTACGAGCCGGTGCCGAGCAACTGGCGCGCACAGTACAGCGTAGACGATCTGTTGAAGGAATACGGCATCGTCGGCATCAGCGATATCGATACCCGCATGCTCACCCGGATGATCCGCCATCATGGTACGATGAAGGGTATTCTTACAACCTCCTCCAAACCGGTTGAAGAACTGATGGAAATGATGAATGACACGACCATTGCCGAGCTGCGCAATCAGGTTCCGATGACCTCTACGCGTCATGTGTACAGCAGCCCGGGAAGCAAGGAGCGGATCGTGCTGATTGACTACGGCGCCAAGAGCGGCATTCTGCGCGAGCTGAACAAGCGTGATTGCGACGTGGTGATCGTGCCGCATGACACGACGGCGGACGAAATCCGCAGGCTCAATCCTGACGGAATCCAGCTTTCGAACGGTCCCGGGGACCCGAAAGACGTTCCGCATGCGGTGAAAACGATTGCCGAGCTGCTTGGCGAATATCCGATGTTCGGCATTTGTCTGGGGCATCAGCTGTTTGCACTGGCTGCCGGAGCTGACACCGAGAAGCTGAAGTTCGGCCATCGCGGCGGCAACCATCCGGTGAAGGAGCTGGAAAGCGGACGCTGCTTCATCACCTCGCAGAACCACGGCTACACGGTCAACGAAGAATCCGTGCGTGGTACGGATCTGGAAGTGACCCATATCAACAATAACGATAAGACCATCGAAGGTCTCAAACATAAGAAGTATCCTGCGTTCTCGGTGCAATACCATCCTGAAGCGGCGCCGGGTCCGCAAGACAACAGCTATCTGTTCGACCGCTTCCTTGAGATGATCCAGGAGCACAAACAAAACCATCCGAAGCAGCCGCGCCAGGTCCTTATCGCAGCTGCCGGGAAAGGAGTCCGCTAATATGCCGAAGCATAAAGACCTCAAGAAAATACTGGTGATCGGTTCCGGGCCCATCGTTATCGGTCAGGCGGCTGAATTTGATTATGCCGGAACCCAGGCATGTCAGGCACTCAAGGAAGAAGGCGTGGAAGTCGTCCTGATCAACAGCAACCCGGCAACCATCATGACCGACACCAATATGGCGGATAAGGTATACATTGAGCCGATTACGCTGGAATTTGTAACGCAAATCATCCGCCAGGAGCGTCCGGACGGCCTTCTTCCTACACTCGGAGGACAGACAGGTCTGAACATGGCGGTGGAGCTGGCAAGAGCAGGCGTTCTGGAAAGCGAAAATGTGAAGCTGCTCGGTACTCAGCTCAGCTCAATCGAAAAAGCGGAGGACCGCGATCTGTTCCGTGAGCTTATGCGCGAACTGGAGCAGCCTGTGCCCGAAAGCGCGATCGTGACCACCATGCAGGAAGCGCTGGATTTTGCAGGAGAAATCGGCTACCCGATCATTGTGCGCCCGGCCTATACGCTTGGTGGTACAGGCGGCGGCATCTGTGCGACGGAAGAGGAGCTGCGCGAAACGGTCGCTTCCGGCCTCCGTTACAGCCCGATCGGACAATGTCTGATTGAGAAAAGTATTGCTGGCATGAAGGAAGTCGAATACGAAGTTATGCGCGACGGCAACGACAACTGCATCGTGGTGTGCAACATGGAGAACTTTGATCCGGTTGGCGTTCACACCGGAGACAGTATCGTAGTGGCGCCGAGCCAGACGCTGTCTGACCGTGAATACCAGATGCTGCGTTCGGCATCACTGAAAATTATCCGCGCGCTCAACATTGAAGGCGGCTGCAACGTGCAGTTTGCGCTGGACCCTTACAGCTATCAATACTATGTTATCGAAGTCAATCCGCGCGTAAGCCGTTCGTCGGCGCTGGCTTCCAAGGCAACCGGTTACCCGATCGCCAAGATGGCTGCCAAAATCGCGCTGGGTTATACGCTGGACGAAATCATCAACCCGGTTACGGGGCAAACGTATGCCTGCTTTGAGCCAACGCTGGACTATATCGTAAGCAAAATTCCACGCTGGCCGTTCGACAAATTTACGTCAGCCAACCGCAAGCTGGGCACGCAAATGAAAGCCACCGGCGAGGTTATGGCGATCGGGCGGACGTTTGAGGAATCCATTCACAAAGCGGTAAGATCGCTTGAAATCGGCGTGCACCGCATCCATTTGAAAGATGCCGAGGCTCTCACAGACGAAGTGCTGCAAAGCCGTCTCGTAAAAGCGGATGATGAACGCATGTTCCTCATTGCTGAGGCCTTCCGCCGTGGTTACAGTCAACAGGAGATCCAGGATTTGACGAAGGTAGACTGGTGGTTCCTGGACAAAATTGAAGGTATCGTCGGCTTCGAGAGCCGTATGGCGGAAGATCCTGAATTGACTTATGAGACTCTGTACCAAGCGAAGCGTCTCGGTTTTACAGACAAGTCGATTGCAGAGGTTCGTGCGTCCGCTCAATTGGGCGGACACTGCACTGCGGAAGCGGAAGTGCGTGAATTCCGTTTGAGCCATAATCTGCGTCCTGTCTACAAAATGGTGGACACCTGCGCGGCAGAATTCGAGGCGACTACACCATATTATTACTCGACCTACGAAACCGAGAACGAGGTAACTGACACTCGCAAAGAGAAAGTGGTTGTTCTCGGCTCCGGGCCGATCCGGATCGGTCAGGGCATTGAGTTCGACTACTCGACGGTGCATGCGGTATGGGCGATTCAAAAAGCGGGCTATGAAGCGGTTATTATTAACAACAACCCTGAGACAGTATCCACAGACTTCAATACGTCTGACCGTCTCTACTTCGAGCCGCTTTTCTTCGAGGATGTCATGAACGTGATTGAGCAGGAAAAACCGATCGGCGTTATCGTGCAGTTTGGCGGTCAAACGGCGATTAACCTGGCAGCTCCGCTGAGCGCCGCAGGGGTGAAAATCCTCGGCACCGACCTGGCCAGCATTGACGAAGCGGAAGACCGCAAAAAGTTCGAAGCACTGCTGTCCCGTCTCCGCATCGCACAGCCGCAGGGCAGCACGGTGACTTCGGTCGATGAAGCGGTCGGAACCGCTCAAGGATTGGGTTATCCGGTGCTCGTGCGCCCTTCGTACGTACTTGGCGGACGTGCGATGGAAATTGTATACTCGGACGCCGAACTGCTCAACTACATGAAGGAAGCCGTTAAAATCAATCCGGAGCATCCGGTGCTGATCGACCGCTACATGCTTGGCAAAGAAGTTGAAGTGGACGCCATCTGTGACGGGGAAACGGTGCTCGTTCCGGGCATTATGGAGCATGTCGAGCGGGCAGGGGTCCACTCCGGCGATTCGATCGCGGTATATCCTCCACAGCATCTGGACGAAAGCCTGAAGCAAAAAATCGTGGATATCACCATCAGCATCGCCAAAGAGCTGAAAACGATCGGATTGGTCAATATTCAGTTTGTTATCCATAACGACGAAGTATACGTCATCGAAGTGAATCCGCGCTCTTCCCGGACGGTGCCGTTCCTGAGCAAGGTAACCAACATTCCGATGGCGAATATTGCCACCCAGGCCATTCTTGGCGCGAAGCTGAAGGACCTTGGTTATGAAGATGGGCTCTGGCCGGAAAGCGATCATGTGTCGGTCAAGGTGCCGGTATTCTCCTTTGCGAAGCTGCGCCGTGTGGAGCCGACGCTCGGACCTGAAATGAAATCCACCGGCGAAGTGATGGGCCGTGATGTAAAATATGCGAAGGCGCTCTATAAAGGCCTCGTCGGTGCAGGCATGAAAATCCCGTCCACAGGAGCGATTATCGCCACCGTATCCGACAAGGATAAAGCGGAAGCGGTAGAGCTGCTGCGCGGATTTTACAAGCTGGGTTACAAAATCATTGCCACTGGAGGTACAGCGGCGGCACTCGAGCAGGCCGGCATTCCAGTAACGATTGTGAACAAGCTGAGCGAAGGTACACCAAACATTCTGGATCTGATTCGCACAGGTGAAGCCAACTTTGTATTCAATACGCTGACCAAAGGCAAGACCCCTGAGCGGGATGGCTTTCGTATCCGCCGTGAAGCGGTAGAGAACGGAGTGGTGTGCATGACATCCCTGGATACGGTTCGCGCGCTGCTGGGCATGCTGGAGACGCTGAACTTCTCCTCGGAAGCCATGCCGGCATTGAGCCGCTAAGCTTCGGCAGCATCATCTAAAATTTTGGAAAGGACATCTGACAGCTCAAGGCTGAAGGATGTCCTTTATCACGGACGGGAGATGTGAGATAGTGATGACGTTACCGCAGAGTATGGCTGGACGCCTGATGGTTGCATTGGATTTTCCGGATGCGGATAAGGCGCGCAAGCTGGTGAAAGGCCTGCAGGGCATTGCCTGTTATATGAAGGTGGGTATGCAGCTTTTTTACGCGGCAGGCCCTGATTTTGTCCGCGAGCTTAAGGATAAGGGCTATTCCGTTTTCCTTGACCTGAAAATGCACGATATTCCAAATACGGTGCGCGGTGGAGCCGGCAGCATTACACGGCTTGGTGTCGATATGTTCAACGTGCATGCGGCAGGCGGCTCCGCCATGATGCATGCAGCCAGAGAAGGAGCACAGGAGGCTGTGGAAGCAAATTCATCCTTGTCACTGCCGCTCATCATTGCCGTGACCCAATTGACGAGCACGGATCAGCGCACGATGAATGAGGAAATCGGCATCGCGGGTTCTGTAGAGGACACGGTTGTAAGGTATGCGCGGCTTGCACAGGAAGCGGGGCTGCACGGTGTCGTCGCTTCTCCGCTTGAAGTGCAGGCCATCGGGGCCGCCTGCGGACCGGATTTCCGGACAGTCACGCCGGGAATTCGTCCGGCCGGCAGCTCTGTCGGGGATCAGGCGCGTATTTTGACGCCAGGACAAGCTATTGCAGGCGGCAGCAGCTACATTGTAGTAGGACGCCCGATTACGGGGGCAGCGGACCCGAGAACGGCTGCCGAGCAAATTATTGAGGAGATGATGAAGGCATGACGATATCATTGGCACAAATTCCTGAGCAAATCGCAGCACATCTGCTGCGCATCAAAGCGGTGGCCCTGCGGCCGCAGCAGCCTTTCACCTGGACATCGGGCATCAAATCGCCGATTTATTGCGACAATCGGCTGACCATGGGCTACCCGGAGGTGCGTGAGCTTATTGCGGACGCATTCGCTGCAGTGATCCGTGAACGTTATCCGGACGCGGAAGTCATTGCCGGGACAGCCACGGCCGGTATTCCGCATGCGGCATGGGTAGCGCAAAAGCTGAATCTTCCCATGGCTTACGTGCGCGACAAAGCGAAAGGACACGGTAAAGAGAACCAGATTGAAGGGCTGATCCGAGAAGGACAGAAGGTCATCGTCATTGAGGACCTGATCTCCACCGGAGGCAGCTCCATTAAGGCGGCGAAAGCCGTGGAGCAGGCAGGCGCAGCGACGCTGGCCGTGCTGGCCATTTTCAGCTACCAGCTCGACAAGGCAACCCAGGCCTTTGCCGAGGCGGGCGTCAAGCTGGAGAGCCTGTCCAACTATTCATCTCTTATGGACGTCGCCCTTCGCGAGGGAGCGATTCAGGAAAGCGAGCTTGAGTTGCTTCGTTCCTGGAGACAGGATCCCGCTTCCTTCGGCCAATAAAAGTATATACTACTGGTCATTATTCCAGCCCGGCCGCCGCCGGGCTGTTTCTGCTGCCTGCGGATACCCATGTACTAATTGCACAAGAAAGGGGCACACTAAAGCACGAAACTGACCTGGAAAGAGGGAGAGACATGAGGTGGGTGTATTTCGGAAAATTGTATACAACCAAGTTTCAGGCGGGATGCCTTGCCAAACGGCTTGAGGAGGACGGTTGGATTTATGGCTATCATGATCCAAGAGCAGTGGAAGTGTATCAGTCCAAAAAAGGGCGTTATGGTGTAAAATTTATCCTATGAATAATTGTCTATTTGACGGGGCTATGACCAAATTGCTTCGTCTTTTTTATTCACCAATTTAGAGGGTGACATTGAATATATTGGAAATATGAGTCTTTTGGCCTATATCAACAGGCGGATATGATACATTATATTGTAAATACGTCAAGATTTTTTACATAAAACAACGTTGAATTTACATTGTAAAGAAAAAATTATGCATCGATAGAAGGAGGCCATTTTTTTGTTAAAACAAAATCATATGTGGACGGAAGAAGAATTGAACGGCAATATTTCCTACAACAATGATACGGCAGATATTAGCGAAAAAAACAGTTGGCATAACCTTTTTGAATCTCCCCAGTGGATTTTAATGAACCCTGCTGAGGAAATCGTTGATTTTTATCATACATATCTGGACAGCCCCAGCAGACAGTTCAGAAACAGAACGAATCTGCAAGGAAACAAATTGCATGATCTGGGGTGTGGTGGTGGACGCCACCTTTATTATTTTGCCGAGTACGGGTTTGATTTGACAGGCAGTGATTTGTCCACAAATGCAATTAACTTCACGAAATTCGAGCTTGAACGCAGAAAAATGAACGCACGCTTGAATTTATGTCCAATGACCGATTTGCCCTATGAAAATGGCGAGTTTGACATTACGATTTCGAGAGCAGTCATTAATCATGGAACCTTGCAAGATATGAAAAAAGTTGTGTACGAGGTGGCACGAACGACGAGAAAGGGTGGACTCTTTTTTGTAACATTCTCTTCGGAACGTGCCTCAGACTGGAAAAAAGGCACAGAGGTGTTAGAGGATGTGACTTATATCCCGGCTGAAGGACCTGAAAAAGGATTGATTCATACTTTTCTCAGTGCCGCAAATGCTGCAGCCCTGTTGGAGCCTTTTTTTATCATTGATAAGCTGTACATCTCCGAGCATCCGCCATTAATGCCCAATGCTCCGGGTGCAACAGATCCGAATGAGTATTTTGGCTCGGAGTACGTCCTGATCGGTATTCGGAGATAACAACGAAGGATGTCGATCAAGCTGATCAAATTTATAAATGATGAAGGTGAGTCTATTGATTTTGACCGGCCCGGAGATTGAACGGCAAGTTCTAAATAATAGAATCCATATCAGGCCATTTATAAAGGAGCATATCAATCCAAACAGCTATAATTACAGACTTGGGCCCAAGCTGCTGGAGATTACGGATGATGTGATTGACCCGGCGCGTAAAGTAAGCTACAACGAGATTTCATTGAATGCGGACGGTTATGTATTAATGCCCAAAAGGCTTTATCTCGGTTCCACTGTGGAGGAAATCGGAAGTGATCATTATGTTACCCAACTAATTGGTCGTTCCTCTGTTGGCAGACTTGGACTTTTTCTGCAAATCACCGCTTCCTTGGGGCATATCGGTTCCAAGCACTGTTGGACGCTGGAATTGAAGTGCGTTCAGCCGGTTAAAGTGTATCCTGACATGAAAATCGGCCAGGTCAGTTTTTGGAATATAGAAGGTGAAAATTCTGAGAGCTACCTCGGTAAATATCAAAATTTTAACTCCCCCCATGTTAGTGAATTTTTTAATGAAATGGTTCAAAAATAGCCGACTAGGCAGGAGAGAGATATGATTTTAACAGGACAGAAGATTAAAGAAAATGTATTAAATCATAAAATTGTTATCGAGCCCTTTGATGAGAGCTCATTAAATCCAAACTCCATCAATTTTCGATTAGGCGATTATGTTAAAGTGTACAAAAACAATGTATTGGATCCCAAGGTGAAGCAAGAGGTCGAAATTCTCTCTATTCCTGACGACGGGCTGGTATTACATCCGGACAGGCTCTACCTGGGGTATACGTTGGAAAAAATGGGGAGCAATCACTTCGTACCGATTATAAGCGGCCGATCCTCTACGGGCAGATTAGGGCTTTTTGTTCATATCACAGCCGACTTGATCGATATTGGCTCCATCAATCACTGGACCTTGCAGCTTCATGCGACACAGCCTATTCGTATCTACAAAGGGATGTTGATTGGGCAGGTTACCTTTTGGAAGCCTCAGGGGGAGATCGTTCTGTATGACGGGAAATATCAAGGCAGCACGGAACCGGCCGAATCGCAAATCTGGAGGGACTTTAGTCTATGACATCATTCCTTATGGATAGCGGCAAATTTAGTGCGCAGCATATCAGAATGAATCATCAAAACATTATAGACCGTTTTAACAGCTATTATGAATCCAAGGGTTTCGTCAAGCATGCCCCTGTTTCAATCAATTCAAAAATCGATTCAAGTGTATACTTGATAGGGTCAACCATTAGTGTACTCAAGCCTTACCTTTTTGCCGGGGAGATTCCTGACAGAGGTTTTTATTTGGTCCAAAGGTGTATTCGTACACATAATTCCCGAATTCTTATGAAAGATGAGGAAATTCCGAAGTGGGCTTCCTATTTTCAAAGCATCGGCACATTGTCTCCAGTGAACAGATTAAACGACGTCTGCCGCGAGGTGTGGGAGTTTCTGCATAACGAACTTGAAATCGCGAGTCAGGATATGATGATACGGGCATCTGCCGTGGATGAGGATCTGCTACACTTTTGGCGGCAGCTTGAAGACCGTCCGGTTATTGAATTGGACGCTTTTCCACGAACTTATTACCGTCATCGTTACGGTCACGAGCAATGGACAGGGAGAAACATCAATTTTGCGCTGAGACAGCAAGACGGAGACCAGTTTGAGGATATAGGAAACCTTATCGTTATCGAACATATCCAGGGGCATGAAGCAGGCGGGGTCGAAACTGCTTTTGGGATCAGCACCTTGCTTGCACGAAAATTCAGCCTCCGTCATCCCATTGAAGCGTCCTTGATCAGCACAATTATTCCTTTTCATCTTGAAAATACGTGCAAACTATCCGATGCATTGGCTGTTGTACTTCATTTGGTGAGGGAAGGCATTAAACCGAATGCTTCTAACACGAGAGGCAGAATACTTCGTACGTATTTACGCGGACTGAGTTATTTAATGAAGCAGAATCATTACAGTCCGGCATGTATAAAAAATTATGCCCAGGCTTATGAACTGGAGGAATACGGTTCATTAACCGAGTCAGGGGAGCATTTATTTTTTTATCTGGTCAAAGGAGAACAAGCATGATTATTGGTATATTATCCGATATCCATGAAGATTTGATCCGGTTGAAAGAAGTCTTGACTATTTTCGAAAAGAAAAATGTGAATGATATTGTCTGCCTCGGCGATCTCGTCGGTTTTTCCGTGCCCTATTACCCTTATCTGGACTCACGAGACGCAAACGAAGTTGTTCGTATAATCAAAGAAAATTGCACTTTTTGTGTCATCGGCAATCACGATTTGTATGCTGTTCACAAAATTCCGCATCAGCGCTCTTTTTTTAACTATCCAGCAAATTGGTATGGAATGGACTTCCATATACGCAAGCAGCTGGCTTCAGGCAAGGTATACCTTTATGAAGACAACGAACTGTCTTCTTTACTAACGTCCCAAAATAAAGATTACCTAATGTCACTACCGGAATATGTCGTGATGGATTGCGGTGCTTACAATATTATGTTAACTCACTATGCCTTCCCGGATATCACCGGATCTTCCACGCATGAGGTTCTTTTTCCGTCCGACCTGCAAGAACATTGGGAATTTATGATCACCCATCAGTGTTTATACAGCTTTTCAGGAAATGATCATTTTGAAGGCATGCGTTTGTTTACAGAGAATCAGTGTAAGGACTATGGCTTTGAAGAGGTACAGCTGCCAGATCGTTTGTTATGGTTGCATGGGCCTACCGTATCGAAGGGCACGTTTAAAAATGGATGTATGATCTACGATACCGAACGCAGAGTCATTGAAGCCATACCGCTGTATTCTGAGACACATACGATTGCGGGCAACAGAGAGGTGCAAAGATGAAGCATATACTGTTTGTAGAAAGCCGTGAATACTTGCCTGGCATTGAATTCTGTAAACAACAGAACTGGAAAGTGACCTTGCTGACGACAACCCCGGAATTCTATCAGAAAGAAAAACTGGCAATGGTTGATGATGTGTTCATGGTTGAAACTTATGATGAGCAGAAGGTCGTGGAATTTGTGCGGCAATATCATGCACGCCAGCATTTGGATGCGGTTCTGTCATTCAGTGACCTCTATGTTATCCCGGCTACAGCCGCTGCAAAAGCAATCGGGGTGCCAACGATGGACCCTGAGGCAACCAAAAGGGCCAGAAATAAGTGGATTACACGGGAGTTATGCAAGCAGCACGGAATTGCTTCGCCATCGTTTTATAATGCGGCCAGCCTGCAGCAGGCTCTTGAGGCGGCTGAAGAAATAGGGTATCCGTGTATCATTAAACCGATCGACGGTGCCAGCAGCTTAGGGGTCAAATGTGTTTATAATCCGCAGGAGCTGGAAAGAGCATATGCTGACTACATGGAAAACAGGCACTTGGGGAAGGGTTTATACGGCAGTGAAAGGCTGCTTATTGAGGAATACATTGAAGGGGAGCTTTTCAGTGTGGAAACACTAACCTGTAATGGAGCAACCCATGTGCTTGGCATAACAGACCGGCAGCTTATCGGGTTTCCGGGTTTTATCGAGAGCGCGGGTGCTTTTCCGATTGTTGGTCAGCACCAGGATTCCTCCATCCCATTGGTGCTCCGTTGCCTGCAGGTGCTAGGAATTGATTTTGGCGCTGCTCATACTGAAATCGTACTGACGGCCAAAGGTCCCTTGATCATTGAAGTAAACCCGCGCATGGGTGGAGGACCTGTGCATGATCTTATTTACTACGCAACAGGAATTGATTTAGTAAAAGAAATTATCAAAATTCATATGGGAATGCCGCCTGAGCTTCAGCCGGTTCACTCCAAAGTGGCTGCTGCCAAGATACTTTATGCGACCGTCAACGGTACACTGCGTTCAATAAAGCAACACCAGCCGATCCTGGAACAGATGGATGTAAAGCATTTTAAGGTAAGCAAAATAGGTCAACAAGTTAAAGTACCGGAATCCAACTTTGATAGTATCGGGACATTGGTTGTCGTGGGCGATACGGAATCTGCTGCCAGAAGCCGACTGGAACTTATAGAACAGCAGCTTGAGTTTATAGTGGAATGAGGGGGATGAAGGAATTTCATCCTACGATCTATTTTTTGCTGCTGGGGGTGTCCATTTATTTTACTGGCAGGTATTAGAAAGGATGAGTTCTATCGCAATTCTAATATTACACAAATCCAAAAGAAGCTCTGACTATTACAAATGGTTGTCTACGGTGGATGAGGATATATGTCTGCTCTCAGCCCATCTTCATCCGGAAGAGAAAGCACATTATACGATTGCGAAGCAAGTATCCAATGATTTATCTTCCAGCATTTTGGACGAGGTTGAAGAATGCTTGGTTGATAACAATATTCGAAAAATTATTGCTTTGGCAGAGGAGGATATTCTGCGGGCAGCCCAATTAAGGGAACGGTTGGGCATCCAAGGGCAAAATGTTGAGAGTGCCTACGCATTCCGCAACAAAGTGCAGATGAAAACGCTGGTTTCAAACCAGGGAATAGCCTGCCCCCAATTTGCAGCAGTACGTTCCTTTACAGATGTCATAGATTTCACCCGGAAAGCAGGGTTTCCTTTTGTATTCAAGCCAGTTGACGGATTTGGAGGCATGAGAACGGTTGTGGTCCAAACCGAGCAGGATCTCCATAGTCTGAAGGCTGATTACGAAGATACGGATTTGACCGGGTATATGGTCGAAGCGTTTGTCGATGGGGAAATGTACAGTGTAAATGGGATCGCTTTGGAAGGAAGCATTGTCTTCTCTTCCGTGAATAAATATTCAAACAGCTGTCTCTTTTATCAGGAATCAGAGCCGGATTATCTTGTGATGACCGTTCCGGAGCAAGATCCCTGTTTCCTGCGCACTTTAGATTTTACCCAGCGTGTGCTTGACGCATTGCCGACACCGGAGGTGCTTGCTTTTCACTGTGAATTGTTTGTCAGTGGGGACGAAATTACGTTTTGTGAAATTGCCAGCAGACCACCCGGCGGCTGGATTTCCGAAAGCATTTATTATTCCCATGGGTTCGATATCAAGGAAGCTTTTGTGAAACTGGAATGTGGTGTAGAGACAGCAGTGAATTATCATAAGCCTGTAACGTTGTCTGCCGTGCTTTATGTTCCGAAATATCAGGGGAAGTTAGTGAAGCAGTTGGAAGCTTTTCCTTTTGAATGGGTGAAACAATATATCAGGGTTGCTGAAACAGGAGCGTGGTACGAAAGCGCGGCGCATTCTACAGATGTTATCGGAGCGATAGTATATGTAGGCGATACGGTTGAGCAGTTACAGGAAAGATCTGTTATCCTGAAGCAATTTTGCAATGAACAGGTACACTGGGAATTTTCAACCTAACAGCCTGATACCATAAAAAGAAGAACCTCCGCATATGCAGAGGTTCTTCTTTTTATGGGCCCTGAGGGACTCGAACCCCCGACCAATCGGTTATGAGCCGACCGCTCTAACCAACTGAGCTAAGGGCCCTAAATATGACTTTCCGACTACTAAGCTAAGTAAACAGCGACATTGATTAATATACAACATTGCCCGTTATTTCGTCAAGCGATTCTTTTTGGAAAATGTAAAACCCGTAAAAGAAGTCCCATGTTTTTTAACCGGTGTACATGTCCCCCTTTTTTGCGTTACACTTGTCTTCAAAGGAGGGGACATATGTTAAAAGCCGTCTTTATATTTCTGCTGGCCGGGATTGCTGAAATTGGCGGAGGATATCTGATCTGGCAGTGGCTGCGCGAAGGCCGGGCATGGTATTTAGGGCTGGCCGGAGGGATCGCTCTCGTTCTCTACGGCATCGTTGCCACGTTTCAGGTGTTTTCTTCTTTTGGAAGAGTATATGCGGCATATGGCGGAGTATTCATCGTGCTGTCTGTATGCTGGGCGTGGCTGGTTGATAAAAAGGCTCCGGATGCTTACGATCTGTGGGGGGCCGTGATATGCCTTATAGGAGTCGCCGTGATGCTTGTGCCAAGAACATAATTTTTCAAATGTGACTTTGGCTCTACATAATTACCCCTTAAATGTCGACATAGAATATAAGGAGGGGTTCTCATGAATTGGAACGAACTGAAGCTGTTGGCAAAGCTGAAGCAGGCGCGCCCTCGTGGAGAGGGTAGATTTGCGACCGGCATTCTTTGGGGAACACTCATCAGCGCAGTGCTCTGGATTTCGATTATCGGCTGGATTATGGCGATTTTCAAATTTTGAAGAATACGCAACAACAGATAAATTTAAAAAAAGTTCTTGCCATATCCTCTCAAATGTCGTATTATATATTGGTGACCATAAAAAGAACGTAAGCAAAATGTCGCAGTATTTTTAAGCCGGGGTGGCGGAATTGGCAGACGCACAGGACTTAAAATCCTGCGGTAGGTGACTACCGTACCGGTTCGAGCCCGGTCCTCGGCATAACACAGTAACAACAGAAATAGGCTGGCTCCGGATCCAAGGAGCCGGCCTATTTTCATCTATGGAGATCTTGGACATTTTTTCATCTGGGAGGGGAAACAAGTGTTTGGCAATGACTGGGATGAGGTGCTCAAGGAGGAGCGGGAGAAAAGTTATTTCAATGATTTAAGATACAAGCTTGCGAGGGAATATAAACAGTATGAGGTCTATCCGCCCAAGGAGGATCTGTTCTCGGCGCTCAAGCTGACTTCTTACAGCGGAACGAAAGCCGTTATTCTCGGGCAGGACCCTTACCACGGGCCTGGACAGGCCCACGGATTGAGTTTTTCTGTCCGGCCAGGAGTAAGAGTGCCGCCATCCTTGCAAAATATTTATAAAGAGCTGCACAGCGATCTCGGAGTGCCTGTTCCCAATCACGGTTACCTGGTGCATTGGGCAGAGGAAGGGGTGCTGATGCTGAACAATGTGCTAACAGTACGGCGTGGCCAGCCCCAGTCCCATCAGGGAATCGGGTGGGAGCGATTTACGGATGCGGTTATTGAGACGCTTAATCATCGGACGCAGCCTGCGGTTTTTATTCTGTGGGGAAGCCATGCGCAGAAGAAAGGCGCGTTTATCGACAAGAAAAAGCACCTGGTGATTGAATCCAGCCATCCTAGCCCTTTTGCCGCACATCGAGGCTTTTTTGGAAGCAGACCTTTTTCACGCACAAATGCGTTTTTGACAGAACACGGTATGCAGCCGATGGATTGGGCCATACCGAATCGCTGACAACCGGAGGTGACGGCATGCGACAATGGATTGGACGTCAGGTCATTGTACATTATGAGGATGAAGGAATAATACAGGTGAGCGGAACCGTGGAACGAATGAATTATGCGGACAAAAGCCTGATCCTTGGTCCCGGTATGCAGTCGATTCCTTTTAACAAGATCAATGTCATTCAACCTTTACATACAGACAGCAAAAAACGTTCACGCACAAAACTGCATTCCGTAGGCTATGTCATGTCAGACATGCTGCAGTTTGATAATGCCGTATATTTTCAATCCGCCGTCACGGTTTGGCAGGGAGAACGGCTTATTGCCTATAATTCGAGCATTCGGAGTCATGACCGGGATTTTGCCGTAATGGCTGACGGCCGCAAATTAAGCAAAAATGACTATTTATTTGTTGTACGCTCCTTACGCGGTTATTGATAACATGCACATTTACGAATTTTTATGGTAATTTGAACCTGATTTCTTAAAAAGTCTTCAGAAAATTATGGTTCTTTCCGATAATATAGTTTGGGATTTTTACCCTAATTAAACTAAAGGTGAAAAGGGGAGAAGTGCATGGAAGCTGCAGGCAGGAGATATGCTTATTTACTCGCTGCATTACTGTTGTTTCTGACCGTTTATCCGGCGGGTATTATCCGCGCGGCGGAAACGGGTTCGGCGACATTGGAGTGGAGCAGTCAGGCACCGGAGGAATGGATTGCGGGGGAAACGGTCCAGCTAAAGGTAGCGGCAGTCGACAGTTCGGCTAACAAGACGGATGTTACCGCTGAGGCCGAATGGACGACCAGCAATAATGGGGTTGCCAAAGTGGAGAATGGACTGGTTACACCGCTCTCCGAAGGAACGGCCAGAATCACCGTTTACTGGAACAGTAAGACTCTAGCGCAAAACGTAAAAGTCAAGGCCCGGTATACGAAGCTGACATTGGAGCCGTCCGGTCAAATCGATCTGCTGACTGGCGGTCAAGGGGAACAATTAAAGCTGACGGGCGTGCTTTCATCAGGCAAGACGGAGACCCCTTCGAAAGTAAGCTGGAGTTCATCTGATACATCGGTGGCAACGGTGGAGAACGGTCTGGTGAAGCCTGTAGCCAAAGGTGTGGCATACATAGCTGCTCGTGCAGAGGGGCTCAGCACCCGGATGACGGTGTACGTGCGTTCTTCGTCACAGGCGCTTTTATTAAGTGAAACCGGGAGCCTGTCCATGTTCCTGGGCGGAGCTTCGCAAAAGTTGAAGGCGACGGACGTATCGATTGCCGGAACGAAGACGGACGTAACGGATAAGGCAGTGTGGAGCAGTTCCGACCCGCTTGTATTGTCGGTAAATGAGGGGGTTATCACTGCCAAGGCAGCCGGCAAGTCAACGGTGAAGGTGTCCTACAACGGATACAGCAAAAGCGTTAAGGTAACCGTGCTTCCGACCATCAACCGTCTTGTGGCCAGCAAAACGAGCTTACCTGTCATCATGGGAAGCAAGACGTCCCTTCCAAGCGTCTCCGCTTATTTTGCGGACGGCTCCAAACGGAGTGTGACCTCTGACGTTACCTGGTCAGTCGGCAACACATCTGTAGCCAAGCTGGAGAACGGTAAGCTCGTCGCAGTTGCTCCGGGGACAACAAATCTGATCGCTTCCGTCGGCGGGGAGCAGGTGCAAATTCCTGTGACCGCACAATATAAAGTGGTGAAGCTTACGGTTTCACAAGCCAAATATACATTGACGGCAGGCCAGGAAACTTCTCTGCCGACCGTCAAGGCCCAGCTTGCGAACGGGACCTCCAAGGATATTAGCGATGAAGTATCGTGGGTTGCTTCCAACGCAAGAGTAACCGTTCAAAATGGCAAGATCAAAGCGGTCAGCAAGGGAACGGCAACGGTCAAGGCGATGTATATGGGAAAATACGTGAAGGCTTCCGTAAAGGTAGAGCCTGTCATTCAGAACCTTTCGCCCAGTACGGCCAATGTGGAGCTGAACCTGAAAAAAAGCAAAGGAATTAAGGTGACCGGCGTATTTACAGATGGTTCATCAGCCAACCTGAGCCAAAATATGAAGTGGACGACATCTAATGCAGCGGTAGCGACTATAAAAGGCTCCACAATCAAGGCTGTCGGCTTCGGAACCGCCACCTTGAATGGGACTTACCAGGATAAGAGCGTGCAGATTCAGGTTATCGTGTCCACCAAGCTGGAGAAGCTGGTGATCAGCAGTAAGAAAGTGAATCTCACTCCAGGAGCGAGCCAAGTGCTAACGCTGACGGCGAAATATGATAATGGAGCCAGCAAAAATGTAACCGATGCGGCCACATGGGTATCCAGCAAAACGGGTGCTGCTACGGTAAGCAACGGTGTTGTTAAAGCCGTTGCCAAAGGAAGCTCTACGGTCAAAGCTTCCTACGGCGGGAAGTATGTGACTGCTGCTGTAAAAGTAAGCACGGCTAAATAAAAATAATAGCTTCACTGAAAGTTCAGGTAAAAGTAAAAGCCCATGGCTTATGTGCCGGGGCTTTTAACTTTGTATATCAAGCATACATTCGGCCGAGCATTCCGTAATGATATGTGCTGCTTTATTCATTGTTATGGGCTAATGACATGTAAGGGAAGGATGCATGTTATAATAACGGAAAGCTTAGGAAAGGTTGCCTGGTGATATGAAGCTGTTTAAAGGTGTGTTCTGGGGAATATGCATTAGCCTGGTGCTTTGGTGCGCCCTTATCGGGCTGTTTCGGTGGCTTCTGCATTAACGGACATTCCCGGAACGCCTCTAGACAATCACTCTTGTGACTTTCTCGACATCTCTTACTGAAACGGTATGCACGCTTTTATCATCATACAGATTGAAGGCGGAGGAGTCCGGCAGAAGCTTGGGCCACCCCAACAGGATGCTTCCGTCAAGCAGTTTGACGATGACAGCTTGCGGTTGCTCCAAGGCTTTTTTAATTTCATCATTCATAAAATTTGAAACCTCCTTATACTCTATTTTTCGTCGGCTTGCTCCTAATAGTTTATAGGCATATGCCTAAAATATTAAAATTTTAAATTGCTGCCTGCTTTCATTTGCAAAAAAAGATTGTTAAGTTGATTAATATAGTGTAATATTTATATTCGTCAAATGATAATGATTATCAATATTAACGTAGGAGGGCTGGCTTAAACACATAATGATCCGGAGCAAAATGTACATAACCCTCTTATGGTTTTTACTCTCCTGCGCAGTATTGGCTGTAACCATACTGGCCGCCGTGTCATTCGGAGCCAAGGAAGCGGATTTGGCTGCGGTGTGGTCGGCTGTCTTTTTTTATGATCCGTCGGTAACTCTTCATACTGTTATTCATGATCTGCGGCTTCCGCGCGTCCTCGGGGCTGCAGTCACGGGTGCGGCCTTTGCCACTGCCGGTGCGCTGATGCAGGGAGTGACACGGAATCCGCTGGCAGACCCGGGGGTACTGGGCATAAACGCGGGCGCGGCCTGCGCTGTTGCGATCAGCTTTGCGCTGGTTCCCGGTATATCTTACTCCATGCTTATGGGCATTTCCTTTGCAGGCGCGGCGCTCAGCACGCTGTTTATTATGCTGCTCGCGTTATCAACGAAGGGCGGGCTTACGTCTCTGAGGCTGACGATTGCCGGCTCTGTCGTCGCCGCAATGCTGCATTCCTTGAGCACAGGTATTGCGATCTACTTTGATCTGAGCCAGGATTTGGCCTTCTGGTATGCAGGAGGAGTCGCCGGTGTCAGATGGGAGCATCTCCGCATACTTGTCCCGCTAGTTGCTGCAACTCTGCTGTTTTCCTTTGTGATCAGCAGGCAGGTCAACTTTTTGTCGCTGGGCGAGGAGACAGCTGCCAATTTGGGCGTCAAAACCGGCAGGGTGAGGTTCATGGCCTTGGCGGCCGTCGTTGTGCTGGCAGGGGCTTCGGTATCTGTCGTAGGCTCTATCAGCTTCATTGGGCTTGTCGTGCCTCATATGGTGCGCCGGTTTGTTGGTGTAGATTATCGGCTGCTGGTACCGATGTCAGGCTTATGGGGGGCGATTCTGCTCATCTGGGCCGATTTTGCGTCACGAATGGTCAATCCGCCGCGAGAATTTGCCATTGGCGCCATGGTCGCCGTTGTCGGCGTTCCTTTCTTCCTGTATCTGGCCCGGCAGGAAAGGAGGGAGCTGTAGATGAGGCGTGTGGAAAAAAGAAGAACCTTAAGGGCGGTGGCTGTGTGCCTCATCCTCCTGCTGGTTGCTTTGATGGTCATCATCATCAGCTTGAATACGGGTACGATCCGGATTGCTCCAATGGAAGTGTTTCATGTGCTGTTTGGCGGAGGGACAGAGACTGATCAGCTGGTTCTGTTCGAGTACAGGCTGCCGCGCATCCTCGTTACGATGCTGGCCGGGATCGGGTTAGGCACAGCTGGAGCAGTGCTGCAGGGCATCTCGCGCAACTCGCTGGCAGACCCGGGCATTCTGGGCCTAAATGCGGGAGCCGCATTCGGCCTGATTGTGTTTGTTTCCTTCTTCAGGACGATGGAGGGTCCAGCCGCTCTGCTCATTCCGATCTTCACTTTTGCGGCCGGCATGCTGACCGCCTTGGTAATCGTACTGCTGGCTTACGATCGATTCAAGGGGCTGATCCCGGTACGCATGCTCCTCGTAGGTATAGCCATCGAGGCCGGCATCAGCGCCGTCACCCTGTTCCTGTCGTTAAGACTGGACGAGGATACCTATTCCTTCACCGCTCGTTGGCTGGCAGGCAGCGTATGGGGAAGAGATTGGGTTCATGTATTAGCCCTGCTTCCCTGGGTCGCAATTCTGGTGCCGCTCTGTTATGCCCGGTCGCGAACGCTTGATCTGTTCACACTGGGAGATGAAACGGCATCAGGAATAGGCAGCCGCGTCAATCGGAGCCGTATCGTGCTGCTGATAATGGCAGTTGCCGTTTCCTGTGCCAGTGTGGCCATGACGGGGAGCATCGGCTTTATCGGGCTGATTGCCCCTCATATTGCCAGACGGCTCGCCGGACCGCGGAATGCCCATTTCCTGCCTGCTTCCGCCCTGACGGGGCTAGTTATTCTGGTTACCGCCGATACGGTAGGACGTTCCATCTTCA
Organism: Paenibacillus enshidis; assembly: GCF_042136365.1. Lineage (NCBI taxonomy): Bacteria > Bacillati > Bacillota > Bacilli > Caryophanales > Paenibacillaceae > Paenibacillus > Paenibacillus enshidis. The sequence goes on from NZ_JBHHMI010000003.1 coordinate 251,067, forward strand.
CGCCGAACGCTGTTCCGGCTGGAGTGGTTGTAGCTGCCATCGGAGGACCCTATTTTTTATATTTGCTGCTTAGGATGAAATCTTGACACTGGAGGAATTGAACTCATATGAAAAAAATGCTGCTGACCTTGCTTAGTCTAACTTTGATCCTTATGCTTGCCGCTTGTGGCCAACCGGCGCAGTCCCAGAACACCAGCAACGGTAACGCTGCTGACTCAAGTGCCGCTGCTGAAGCGGAGACAGAAACCCATGCTGCAGACGCTGTTATTGCTTCCCTTTCGATCCATATTACTAACAATTTGCTCGCATTAGGCATTAAACCGGCAGGCTCTGTCGTGGGTGGGGATGTGAAGGACTTTCTGCCGCATGTTGCGGACAGGCTGGAGGGAACAGCCAAACTGGGAGTAGCTGCCGATCCTGATATGGAGTCCGTGCTGGCGCTGAAGCCTGACGTTATTTATGTGGATAAAGAATTCGGCGGAAAGGATCTGGCCGAGTATGAGAAGATTGCGCCAACCATCAGCATAGATATGGATTCGGGCACATGGCGGGATCATCTGAACCGGATTGCGAAGATTGTGGGCAAGGAAACGGAAGCGAAAGCTTTCATCGAGGAATATGACAAGAAAGCGCAAGAGGTAAGCCAGCTGCTCCACAACGAGCTTGGGTCAGACGCCAAGGTGATGGCGATCCGCATGACGGCGAAGGAGCTGCGCGTCATGGGCATGAAACGCCCGGTAGGCCCCATTATGTACGAGGATCTCAAATTAACTCCTCCTGATGGAGTAAAACAAATCACGGACGAGCCCTACCAGGTGATTTCGCAGGAAGTGCTGCCTGATTATGATGCGGACGCCATTTTTGTCATCATCAGCAAGGGTGAAGAAGCGAAGACCAAATTTGAGGAGCTTGAGAAAAACCCGGTGTGGAAAACGCTCAAGGCGGTCAAAAATAACCATGTTTATATCCTTGACGGACAAAAATGGCTTGATTATTCCTCGCTCGGACATCGTATGGCACTGGATGACGCGGAAAAGCTGTTCAAGAAATAAAAATAATATGAAGCAAAGCTGTTTTGCCGGTCCTGGCATTTTGCAGCTTTGCTTTTTTTTGTTGAAATAAGTTGTTTCATCTTTTGAATTATTTTGTTATTTTCTATTTTCAAAAGAAAACAAAGATGATATAGTCAATTCAAGTGCTTGATAACGATTACAAAACATATATTCGGAGGTATAATCATGGTACAGAGCTTATGGGACTCATCTAAAGCATCCGAAATTCCGGAGGGGCTGGAGCAGCTGGTTTACCGTTCCAACCTGATCGGCACGGACCGTCGGGTATGCAACTGGGGCGGCGGCAATACATCCAGCAAAACGATCATTCACGATTTCCGCGGCCGGGAAGTGGAAGTGATGTATGTCAAGGGAAGCGGTTCGGATTTAGCCACCATGAAAGCCGCCAATTTTACAGGTCTGCGCATGGAGGATATCCGTCCCTTGTTCGAGCGGGATAAAATGTCTGATGAGGAGATGGTTGCTTACCTGGCTAATTGCATGGTGGATGCCAAGCATCCGCGCGCTTCGATTGAGACGCTGTTGCACGCCTTTCTTCCATTCAAGCACGTGGATCATACGCACCCGGACGCGATTATCAGCATCTGCTGCGCGGATAATGGCCGCGAGATTGCTGCGGAAATTTTCGGAGACCGGTTTGTATGGGTGCCGTACGTCAGACCAGGCTTTACACTGTCCAAAATGATTGCCCAGGGCGTGCTGGATAACCCGAAGGCTGAGCTAGTGTTAATGGAGAAGCACGGGCTCGTAACCTGGGGAGATACCTCGGAAGTGAGCTACGCCAAGACAATTCAGATCATTATCGAAGCCGAGAGCTATATCGAAGGGCGTGTTGATGAAGAAAAGCTGTTTGGCGGCAGACAGCATGCGGTATTGTCAGCTGAGGATCGCAGACGCATTGCCGGGCAGATTTTGCCGTCCGTTCGCGGAGCAGTCAGCGACGAGAAGAAAATGATTCTTACCTTTGACGATGAAGAGGATGTGCTGCAATTTGTCTGCAGCCGTGACGCGGCAGAGCTTTCCCAGGTCGGTGCGGCCTGTCCGGATCATCTTGTACATACCAAGGTGGTGCCTCTGTATATCCACTGGACGCCGGACGCCGCAGATATAGAAGGACTAAAAAAGCTGCTGGCTGAAGGCATTGCGGCATATAAAGAACAGTATAAAGCTTATTTTGAACGCAACAAAAATGAAGGTGACGTCATGTTCGAAGCCGCTCCGCGCGTCATTCTCATACCGGGGCTCGGCATGATCAACACGGGCAAAAGCTGGGTCAACTCCAAAGTCAGCGGCGCTTTGTATCACAGAGCCATCGCGGTCATGCGCGGTGCAACTGCCCTGGGAAGCTTCGTCTCTTTAAGCGAGAATGAATCCTACAATGTGGAATATTGGCCGCTTGAGCTGTATAAGCTGTCCCTGGCTCCTGCTGAGGCGGAATTTTCCCGCAAAGTCGCTTTTATTACGGGCGGTGCCGGAGGCATCGGCAGCGAAACCGCGCGGCGGTTTGTCGAGGAAGGAGCTCATGTTGTGCTGGCCGACCTTAATCTGGACGGAGCCGAGAAGGTGGCGGCTGACATTAACGCCAAGTACGGGGAAATGAGAGCGATTGCCGTTAAAATGGACGTCACGGATGAGGAACAGGTGAAAGCCGCGTACGCAGCAGCTTCATTGACGTATGGCGGGGTGGATATTATCGTCAACAATGCGGGGTTGGCCACTTCAAGCCCATTTGATGAAACCTCATTAGAAGAATGGAATCTGAATATCAACGTGCTGGGCACCGGTTATTTCCTTGTGGCACGCGAGGCGTTCAAGCTGATGAAGGAGCAGGCGCTGGGTGGCAGCATGGTGTTCGTGGGCTCCAAAAACTCCGTCTATGCAGGCAAAAACGCTACGGCTTACAGCTCCGTCAAAGCGCTGGAGGCGCATCTGGCCCGCTGTATTGCGGCGGAAGGCGGGCAGTACGGAATCCGGGTCAATACGATTCTGCCCGATGCCATCCTGCAGGGCTCTGCAATCTGGAATTCCAATTGGCGCAATGAACGGGCGGCAGCCTATGGGATCGAGCCGGATCAGCTTGAAGAGTACTATCGGAAACGGACAACGCTGCTCGTTAATATTTACCCGCGTGATATCGCAGAGGGCATCGCCTTCTTTGCCTCATCCAAAGCGGAGAAAACAACTGGCTGTATGCTGACCATTGACGGCGGTGTGCCAGCGGCGTTTACCCGCTGAGCAGGCACAGGAGCAGCCGGAATTTCATCCATGCCGGCGGTTGACAGCGATCCAGTCGCGGAAACCGTCGGACAGCTGATTTAATATTACGAAGGTTCAGGAGGATTCAATATGAGCGACAAAGCTTACGCCTTGTTCGAAGAGCAGCAGCAGGCACGAGGTATCCGTCTTGAAGAAGTGAAAGCCCGGTTGAAGGAGCTTAAGATTGAGACCCCTTCCTGGGGGTACGGGGATTCCGGCACACGCTTTAAGGTTTTTCAAAAAACAGGGGTGCCGCGAAATCCCTTCGAGAAGCTGGAGGATGCTGCACAGGTGCACAAGGTCACCGGGTTATGCCCCTCGGTAGCCATCCATATCCCATGGGATAAGGTGGAGGACTACGGTAAGTTGCGCAGTCATGCGGAAAGTTTTGGGTTGCGCATTGGGGCAGTGAATCCGAACCTGTTTCAGGACGATGATTATATGCTGGGAAGCGTGACCAATAGCAATGAGGCAATTCGCCGCAAAGCGATCGGTCATTTGCTGGAGTGTGTGGATGTCGCCAAGGAGACGGGTTCGAAGGATTTAAGCTTATGGTTTGCGGATGGCACGAACTATCCGGGACAGGGGGATATCCGCCGCCGCAAACGGTGGATGCTGGAAGCGCTCAGCGAAATGTATAAAGCGCTTACACCTGAAATGCGTATGCTGATCGAATACAAGGCGTTTGAGCCTGCATTTTATCACACAGATATTGCGGACTGGGGCATGGCTTACAATTATGCCGTCAAGCTTGGGCCGCAAGCGGCGGTGCTGGTGGACACCGGGCATCATCTTCCCGGCGCGAACATCGAGCATATCGTCGCTTATCTGATTGATGAGCAGCGGCTGGGGGGATTCCATTTTAACAGTTACAAGTACGCGGATGATGATCTGATCGTGGGTTCGGTGAATCCTTATGAGCTGTTTCTGATCTTTTATCAGATCCTGAACGCGGCCAATGACGAGGATACGGCGATCCAGAGCTCGGTAGACGGTATTGCCTACATGATCGATCAATCCCATAATATCGAGCAGAAAATACCTGCCATGATCCGCTCTGTGCTGAATGTGCAGACCCAGTACGCCAAGGCGCTACTGATCAATCATGACGAGGTGGCCGATGCGGCTGGCCGGGGGGATGTGCTGGGCGCGGAGGATGCTGTGCGCAAAGCGTTTGAATTTGATGTAACCCCGCTGTTGCAGGCGGTGCGTGAGGAACAGGGACTGCCGGCTGATCCGATGAAAGCTTATCTCTCGGATAGCTATCCGAACGACATTCTGGGCAGAGGCAAAGGCGGTGCAAGCTGGTGAACATTCTGGCCTACGACCTGGGGGCGAGCAGCGGCAGGGCGCTGCTCGGCCGCCTGACCGGCTCAAGGATCGAGGTGGAGGAGGTTCACCGTTTTGCCAATGACCCGGTCAAAGTCGGAGAACGGCTGCAGTGGGATATTTTACGGCTTTATCATGAAATCAAGCAGGGGCTGCTGAAGACGAAGCATCTGGGAGTGCAGCCGCAGAGCCTTGCCATCGACTCGTGGGCGGTCGATTTTGGGCTGCTCGGCCGAGACGGGGAGCTGCTGGGCAATCCTTACCATTACCGGGACTGGCACACACATGGGGTCATGGAGAGCATGTTTCAGTCGGTCCCGAAGGAATATATTTTCGAAAGAACAGGTATCCAGTTTCTTACGTTTAATACGATTTACCAGCTGGCGGCCATGAAGCAGGCAGGATCTCCTCTAATGAGGGAAGCGGACCGTTTTCTCATGATTCCGGATCTGCTGCGTTACTTTTTGACCGGGGAAATGTTGAATGAGTTTACGAATGTCACCAGCACGCAGCTGTATAATCCGCTGTCAGGAGACTGGGACTGGGAGCTTATCAACCGTATCGGAATACCTGGCTCCTGGTTTGGGCGGGTGGCTGATCCCGGGACGGAGGCGGGAAGAATCCGCTCCTCTATCATGACAGATCTCGGTATTGAGGCCATTCCTGTACTCACTGCGGCCGAGCATGATACAGCTTCCGCCGTTGCCGCCGTGCCTGCGCTTGAGCGCTCATTTGCCTATCTCAGTTGTGGCACCTGGTCTCTGATGGGGACGGAGGTGGACCGCCCCGTAATTAACGAAGAAACGCTGCGCTTTAATTTTACCAATGAAGGCGGCGTAGGGCGCAGCTTCCGTTTATTGAAAAACATTATGGGCCTTTGGATCATCCAGGAACTAAAAAGAGAATGGGAGCGGGAAGGACTTGCTTACTCCTTTACCGAAATAGTCCAATTAGCAGAACAAGCCCCTGCTTTTGCCGCCTTCATTGATCCTGATGATGAATTGTTTTTGCACGCAGGTGATATGAGGTCACGCATCCGGCAATACTGCCGGTCAACAGGCCAAAGCCTGCCGGACGGACCGGGCGAGCTGGCCCGCTGCATATTTGAAAGCCTGGCTTTGAAATACCGCTATGTTTTGGAGCTGACGGAAAAGCTGTCCAATCAGCGCTTTAACGGTCTTCATATGGTGGGTGGCGGCATTCAGAATACGCTGCTCTGTCAATGGACGGCCGATTCCATCGGCAAACCGGTATGGGCCGGTCCGGCGGAAGGAAGCGCCGTCGGCAATTTGGCGGTGCAATGGATCGCACAGGGGGTCTTCTCGGATATTTGGGAGGCACGGAAGGTGATTCGTGAATCTTTCCCGGTGGTGACTTATGAGCCTTCCGGCAGGGAGGCGTGGGAAGAGGCATACGGCTGTTTTCGGCAGATTGCAGGGCTTGCAGATTAACGGTTTGGAGTGAAGTGTAACATGTTGGTCGCAGAACGATATGAAAAAATAGTGCAGCTGGTCAACGAAAGAGGAAGTATACGGGTATCGGAGCTGAGCGTGTTGTGCGAGGTAACGGAGGAGACGATCCGCAGGGACCTTGACCGGCTGGAGGAGGCTGGCAAGCTGCGGCGCTCGCATGGGGGCGCGGTCAGTGTGAAGGATGAGCAGCCGGAGCTTCCTTTTTCAGAGCGTGAGATTATGCATGCGGAAGAGAAGCGGCGCATTGCGGAGGAAGCGGTGAAGCTGATTCAGCCGAATGACCGCATCCTGCTTGATGCGAGCTCGACGGCGTGGTATATGGCATCCAGACTGCCCGATGTTCCCCTGACCGTACTGACGAATTCGATTCGGGTGGCGACTGAACTGAGCGGCAAGGAAAAAATTGATGTCTTATCCACCGGTGGCCTGCTCGCCAAGCGCTCCCTGTCTTATGTCGGTCCTCTGGCCGAGCGTTCCCTGGATGCTTATTATGTGGATAAACTGTTCCTGTCGTGCAAAGGAGTACATCTCACCCGTGGGGTAAGCGAATCCAACGAGCTGCAGGCCAGGGTGAAGCAGAAAATGGTGGGGATCGCGGATCAGGTCATTTTGCTGGCTGATGCAAGTAAATTCGGACAGCAGGCCTTCACCCATGTGATGGACATGAAGCAGGTCGACAGTATGATTACGGACCGGGGAATCGAGGACAAGGTGCTGGCCGGGCTGGCCGAGCTTTCCATTCCCGTGACGATAGTATAGCTATACAGTCTGAGCCAAGCCCGGAACGGTCCGGGTTTGGCTTTTTCTCCATTTCGGGACGTTTACACAAAAGAGGTGTGATCATATGAAGGTTTCGTTATTTATCACTTGTTTGAGTGATGCCATATACCCGCAGGTCGGGGAAGCGATGGTGCGGCTGCTGGCAAGGTACGGGATTCGGCTGGAGTTCCCCAGGGTGCAGACATGCTGCGGACAGCCCTCTTACAACAGCGGGTACTGGGAGGAGACGCGCACAGCCGCCAAAACATTGCTGGAAGCGTTTGATGACAGCGATTTCGTCGTCTCCCCTTCAGGGTCATGCACCTACATGATTCATCACTATCCGGAGCTGTTCAAGGATGAGCCATACTGGTTGGAGAAGGCGCAGCGTCTGGAAGAAAAAACGTATGAGTTTACGCAGTTTCTCGTGCAAGTCCTGGGGGTGACGGATATGGGGGCGGTTTTTCCTCATAAAGTGACTTATCATCCGTCCTGCCACGGCAGCCGCCTGCTTGGTGTCAGAGATGAGCCAATGCAGCTGCTGGGCAGCGTGCAGGGACTTGAATTGGTACCGCTTCCTTTTGCGGAGGACTGCTGCGGTTTCGGTGGCACATTCGCTGTGAAAATGCCCGATATTTCGGGGGCAATGGTCACGGAGAAGGCGGATCATATTCTGGAGACGGAAGCCTCCGTGCTGGTCGGACTGGATATGGCCTGTCTGATGAATATTGCCGGTAATTTACGCTACCGGAGCGAGCCTGTCCGGGTCATGCATCTGGCAGAACTGCTTTATGAAGGAGTGATACAGCATGAGCGCACGTAATTCGATGGCCGTTGACGTGAAGGATCGGGCCAGTCAGGCGCTGAAGGATGAATTTCTGCGCAATGCGGTGAAATTCACGACCGAACGGCTGCGTAACGGTAAAAAGATGGCTTCCGAGGAGCATGGCAACTGGGAGGAGTGGCGGGAACGGGGACGACAGATCCGGCTGCATACGATCGCCCATCTTGACTATTATCTGAACCTGTTTGTGGAAAATGCCCGCGCAAACGGGGTGCATATTCATTTTGCCGATACGGCGGCCGATGCGGTGAAGATATCCTTGGACATTGCGGCATATAACGAGGCCCGCAGCGCAGTCAAATCGAAATCGATGGTGTCGGAGGAGCTGCATCTGAACGAAGCCTTTGAACAGGCAGGCATCGAAACGATCGAGACGGATCTAGGAGAGTATATCATTCAGCTTGCGGGCGAAGCGCCCTCTCATATCGTCATTCCGGCCATTCATAAGAACAGATATCAGATCGCTGAGCTGTTGTCGAAGGAAGCAGGCGAGCAGCTGGAGGCAGACACGACCGTGCTGGCGGGATTTGTGCGCAGAAAGCTGCGGGAAAAATTTCTCGCGGCAGATATCGGCATGACCGGCTGCAACTTTGCGATTGCGGAGACGGGATCGATGGTGCTGTTTGAAAATGAAGGCAATGCGCGCATGGTGTCCACTGTGCCCCGGATACAAATCACCCTCATGGGCATGGAGCGCATCATCCCCTCCTGGGCCGATCTGGAAGTGATGGCGACGCTGCTGCCGCGTTCGGCAACAGGCCAGAAGCTGACGATGTACATGTCGGGCATTACAGGCCCGCGCCGGACCGGTGATGCGGATGGTCCGGAGGAGATGCATATCATCATTGTGGATAACGGACGCTCCAACCAGCTTGGCGATCCGGAATTCCAGGAGCTGCTGAACTGCATCCGCTGCGGAGCCTGCCTCAATGCCTGTCCGGTGTACCGTCATATCGGCGGCCATGCCTATGGCGGAACCTACAGCGGGCCGATCGGTGCCGTGCTGACTCCGGCGCTGAACGGCAATGTGGCCGAATGGAACGACATTGCCAGCGCATCCAGCCTGTGCGGCGCCTGTTATGAAGCCTGTCCCGTAAAAATCCCCTTGCACGATATGCTTGTCTATCTGCGGCGGCGCAAGGTTGAGAGCGGACACGGCAACAGGCTGGAAACGATCGGTATGAAGGGTTTTGCGGCCGTAGCAGCCAACTCGAAGCGGTTCAGCGCAGCGGTGCGAATGGGTCAATTTGGGCAAAAGCCCTTCGTCCGGGACGGCGGGGGGATTACCCTGAAGCTAGGTCCGTTAAAAGGCTGGAACAACTACAGGGTTGCACCGTCCCTTGCGAAGAGAAGCTTCCGTCAGCGGTGGGAGGAGTTGGACCGCGAGGTACAAAGCTCGCTTCCGCAGCCGGACCCGGCGCTGCAAAACCGGCTGGAGGCTGTTTTACGGCAGCGGGAAAGGGGTGAGCGGCATGAATAGCAAGCATCAGGCTTGGCTGGACCGGATGGAGGGCGAATCACGCGCAAGGCAGGAGCAGTTTATGAACGGTATTGCCGCCAGACTGAAGCGGCCGCGCCTGACGGAACCACCGCCCCATCCGCTGCGGGGTGCGCCGGAGTTCTGGCAGGCGTTCGAGTGGAGCGAGCAGGAGCGGATCGACCGCTTTGCCGCCAATTTCAGCAGTGTGGGCGGACATGTAGCCAGACTGGGGACGATGAAGGAGGCAGCCGCCTTTATTGCCGATAAAGCAGCCGAAATGGGTGCAAGAGCCATTCTCAGGCAGGACCAGCCGGAGCTGGCGGCGCTTGAGCTGGAATCGGCCATTCCCGGCGCGGACATCTCTGTCTGGAACGTGGATTCTGCGGATTCCTGGAAAGCCAAAGCGGCCGCCGCGGACTTCGGTGTTGTTATGGCGGATTATGCTGTGGCTTATACCGGTTCGGTGACTGTGCTTTCTGCGCCGCACAAAGGCCGCTCCGTAAGCCTTCTTCCCACTGTGCTCATCATTCTTGTTCCGGTAGAGCGGCTGAAGACTAGGCTAGGGGAGATCCTCATGGAATTCGACCGGGCGGGGCATGAGAAGCTTCCGGCAGGCATTCACTTTATCTCAGGCCCGAGCCGGTCATCGGACATCGAGAATGACCTGACAATCGGTGTTCATGGACCGGGGATTGTCTATGCTTTGATCATTGGGGGCTCGTGATCAATATAGCCGTAAATATAAGAAAAACGTCTAGCGATGTACTTTCACAGAAGACAGACCGCGTTTAGCGGAAGGTTTTATTGCGATATTAGGAAGCTTATTCCGAGAAGTTTAAGCCTTAAGCGGAACCCACTCTCGCTTAAGGCTTTTTGCAGTTTCGATTATTTCCCAGGAAAAGCAGCAGAGCTTCTTGGTTCCCGCCTGAAGTCTGGCCGTTTTGGTTTGGGCAGAGGGCCGAAGAAGATATACTTTCATATTTCTTCTGGCTCATCCATGAACCAAGAAATGTAGGAGCATTTCTGACAAACCAATATGGTTGCATTGCGGTTTGCCCAGTCAAATCCTAAGAATGTAGCTCCTCTTGAATTTAGTTGTCGATAGTCTTTCTCGAAGGTATTGTTCCTGCAACACGGACAAAGAATCTTAGTGTTATTAATGTGAAATTCCATAAGAGTCATCCTTTCAGTTTTATGAATTTACGTACTAACCGGCCCTGAGACAGTGGTGTTAGGGGAAGTATCTTAGATAACAGAAAATGCAAGAGACCTCCACGGCGATCCGTTTTAATCTCACCAGATTATACTACGGATCAGAGGGGGCGAAATGGGGGAACGACGAAAAAACACTTTACAGTTGTCCAAAATATAACGGTTTTGGAATGTGGACAGAGAAGTGTAGTTGCAGGCGAAGGACAAAGACGAGTTAATTAAATTAAGACTTTTTATAGTAACATAAATTCTAACTCACGACAGGATGTCGTATCCTCCGCTGAATTGTGATAAATTGGAATTAAAAGGGTGTGGGTCGAGGTATTATGAAAAAGTATATCAAGTATGTTTGGATGACAGTGCTGGTATGTTTTTTAGCAAGTGGCTATTTTTATACGACGCATATTAATACGGTCATATTGTTTCGTACGGGTATAGATAGTATGGGGAGTCGTTATACACTTCCCGATGAAGACGATCAATCAATAACGATCCAATATAAAACATCTGTTTTGAATAGTGGAAAAGTTCCCGTTTATATAAAAGAGGTGCGGCCGGTTATCCGTGAAGAAGTTAAAGCGAATTTTCTTTCCGGTAATCAAATGTTTGAAGTGAGAAAATGGATTAAACCAGGACAAAGCATGGATTTTAAGGGCAATTTGGTCTTTAGTGCCCAGAAGGTCAACGGGAAAGATATTACCGAGGTTCAGAGTTTTGTCGATTTCAAAACCATATTAGGGCCTATTTAAATGCTCGTCTTTCAGTCCTGGGTCCGTTATAATGGAAGAATCTCGCAGGTGCCCTGGCTAAGGCCGGGGTTAAAAGGGAATAGGGTGAAAATCCCTAGCGGTCGCGCCGCTGTGACTGGGGAGCCTCCTTCCATACATGTCACTCAGCATGCTGGGGAAGACGGAAGGCAGGCACCGATCCGGGAGCCAGAAGACCTGCCTGCAGATTCGCATCAGCCCTTCGCGGTTAAGGAACGGTGTACATAATATGGAGATCGGGACCCATGCGTGGTCTGCGGTCTGTTCTCTTATGTACTCTTGCTCTCAGCCTTTTGCGGTCTGAGGGCTTTTTGGGTCAACATGAAGCCGGACGGGGAGGCTTATGCGAGATCACAGTGCATGGGAGAGGATATGGATGGAGCAAGTGGCAACAAAACGAAGAGTGCTCGGCCAGGTTATGATCTGCAACGGCTGCTGCTGCGGTCGTACAGAGAAGGGAAAACCAGGCATCCCGCTCGACAGGCTGAAGAGCAGATGGAAGGAAGAGAAGCTGCTCAAGAGCATCCAGCTGACAGTCACCGGCTGTCTTGGACCTTGTGATATTGCTAACGTCGTATCGATTCAGACGCCGGACGGTCCGGTATGGTTCGGCGGCATTAAAGAGGAAGACCTTTATGACGAATTGCTGGAATGGGCCATCACCTCGCGGGATCAGAACAAGCTGCTGGAGCTGCCGGCCAATCTTCTGCCTTATCGGTTTGAGCGTTTTCAGTAAAATAACAAAATAACAGTCACAATAAGCTCACCGTTTCAGGTGGGCTTGTTGTTCGTTGGAAATAAAGGCTGGGTTTAGAAAGGACTGTTGAAGGTGATGAGAATGCCGTTTCCTTAAATTTATATAAATACTCCTTAATATTATATTTCATAAGGAAAGCTGTTCATTTAAAATTTCCTTATGTCCATACATAAGCAAACGAATAAGGAGAAAGCCAAAAGTGAAGAAACGTACAGGGAAATTCAACAAAGTTTATGCCATGCAGCTTGCTACAATCTTTATAGGGTTTGTCATATTCGGTTTTTCAGAAAATATAAAAGGACCCGCTATTCCACGGATTCAGTATGACTTTTTGCTAAACGAATCACAGTTGGGCACCTTATTGTCCCTTAATGCGCTTGGCTATTTAATCGCTTGCTCCTTTACTGCTTACCTGACAAAAATATGGGGAATAAAGCGGGTAACCGTTATATCTTTTGCAGCGATGGCGGTCTCGGGTATATTCATTTTCTTTTCTCAGTATTATGTTACGTTTTCTGCATCATATTTCCTGATGTACATTGGAAACGGGATGCTGGAGATTGGGTTAGCTATTTTAGGCGCCCGTATATTTGTGAGAAACACCGGCACAATGATGAACTTAGCCCACGGCTTTTATGGCCTTAGCTCGACAGTTGCACCTCTCATTGCGACAGGTCTGATGGAGGTTAAGATTAACGGTTCTGTACTTGACTGGCGCGGCATGTACCTCATCATGCTTTTATTATCCATCATACCGATTATATTTGCATTATGTAGTACTTTTCCAGGGGATGAGATTAAACATGAGGATCGCGTCCCTCTGAAAACATTGATGCAAGACCCGGTTTTATGGCTGATGGTTGTTATTTTATCATTTGGCGTAGTTTCCGAATTGGCTGTAGGAGGCTGGCTCGTTAACTTCCTTGAAAAAGCATACGGTTGGGATACAGTTTCAGCTTCGGGAATGTTATCTGCTTTTTTCTTATGTTTTTCGCTTGCACGGCTATTGCTCGGACCGTTAACAGACAAAATTGGTTTTACTTTGTCACTGATTGTATTTGCGGGACTATCTTCCCTTTGTACTTTCATAGCCATTTTGGGGGGAGAAAGCCTGGCCTTTTTCTTCGCTGCCGCCGGTATAGGTATTGCGATGATTTATCCCACCGTTATGGCTTTTATTGCTAGAAGATATCCAAATGGCAGTGATACCGCTATAACGTTTACGGTTACGCTTATGGGAATCGGCAGTGTAATTGGCAATTACTTGATCGGTGGAGTTATTGAACTGACTAAGGTTTTTTTCGGGGCAAATTCTCAGGTGGGACTGCTTCGCGGGCTTCAGGCTGGCTACGGATTTATAGGTTTATGTGCGGCCATTTGTGCGGTTGGGGGAGTCATTCTTTATACTTACTTATTAAAGCGGAATGAAATTATATAATCAATGAAGTGTTCAATGCAAATAATGAAGGAGCTGCGGTGGCATGCTCTTTTTGCATTTTTCGCCGTTTAATGAATGAAACGAGCCATAACTTGACAGCGTAAATAGGGAAGGGAATGACGGTACAACTAAAGCCGGATAAAAATCCTCTGTTATAACCGAAACTTAGGTTTAAAACAGGAAGTTTGCCGTAATGAACATACTCTTTATAAGAGAGGAGAAGTACTGTTGGAATCCATTTGGCTGGAGTATGCATGGGCATTACTGATTCTTATTGGATTGGAGGGTTTGCTATCGGCGGATAATGCCCTTGTTCTGGCGGTTATCGCGAAGCATTTACCGGAGGACCAGAAGAAGAAAGCCATTAATTACGGGATCATTATGGCCTTTGTTTTTCGTTTCGTCGCGCTGTTTGCGATATCGTTTATTGCGAATGTCTGGCAAATACAGGCGATCGGGGCTGCTTATCTGCTCTACCTTGGGTTAAAGCACATCATCAAAGCGCGTTTCGGCAAGAAAAACGAGAATATTCGCGAGGATGTAAAGAAAGATGCTGCAGGAAAAGGCTTTTGGCCAACCGTAGGAAAAATTGCTCTTGCGGATCTTGCCTTTGCGATTGATTCCATCCTTGCTGCAGTGGCTCTGGCACTGGGTCTCCCCGATTCACCGCTTGGGAATTTCGGCGGTATGGACGGCGGACAATTCATCGTTGTGTTGCTTGGTGGAATCGCCGGGCTCGTCCTGATTAAGTTTGCGGCCACATGGTTTGTAAAGCTGCTCGCTCAACGGCCGGCACTGGAGACCACAGCTTATGCAATCGTGGCATGGGTAGGCGTCAAGCTCGCTGTGATTACCCTGGCTCATGAAGATATTGGGGTGTTGGATCATCATTTCCCGCATAGCACAGGCTGGACCCTTGTCTTTTATGGTGTCCTGATTGCGATAGCACTTCTCGGATGGTTTGCGCCATCCAATAAAAAACAGTCACAGGCTGATCTGCCTTAGATGCAATACGGTGCATGCTGGCATTAAGCCGCAGCCTCAACGAAGGAGAACCGCTTGAAGCGGTTCTCCTTCTGCGATTTAACTCCCTTTTCCCAATGCTGAATAATTAGAGTTATGTTACGGATAAATAACAATGGGCCGTACAAATTCAGCTTGCTCGGAGAGATGATATGTACCAGACAAGCAGGATTTGCGTGGATTGCGTCTGGAGGAGGCGGATCTGTACGGCGCAAATCTCGAAAAGGCCGATCTGCGCGGCGCTATTATGGAGGGCGTCGATTTTCGCTTCATGGACGTTAAAGGCGCGCACATGGATATACATCAGGCAGTGGCCTTTTTGCGTTCATGTGGGGCCAAAGTGGATTAAAGTGTATCTTGTAACCAAAGACCTAGGATTGTATGTTCATAGAGCGGTAAGCGCCGGAAAATGCTGCCATGACAAGGCTTTTTATGTTAGGACCAGAGTCGGGTTATTCAGTTTCTTCAAATATGGTACACTTCTACGGAAATTAGCTTTGTCCGATGCTTTTATCTTAGTTTCAAGCGATTTCGCCGTACCGAGCGTGACGGCAGCTTCACTTATCGGATAAACGCCCTGAGTTGGACAAGCCGGGTTTTGTGTCCGGCCAGAAAATGAATGTGGAGGTTGTCTCGACCCATGAAGAAATTATCCGCTCTTATTTTATCCTGCGCTTGTGCTTTGGGACTCGTCTTCGCGCCTGCGACCGCCAGCGCACAAGCTATTTCGAAAGGAATGCAAAGCGAGCATGTGCTGCAGCTGCAGGAGCAGCTAGCGACGCTTGGTTATTTCAAGGCTGGCTTCACAGGTTATTTCGGCTCTATTACTGACTCGGCCGTCAAGCGCTTTCAGCGTGACTACGGGCTAGCCGCGGATGGTGTGGTAGGCCCGGCTACACGAGCCAAGCTGAACGCATTGTCTCCTGCGCGCCATACGACTCTGGAGCAGCTCGCGCGGATTATATATGCAGAAGCACGGGGAGAATCCTTTAAGGGACAGGTGGCTGTCGGCGCCGTCGTTCTGAACCGTGTCCAGTCGAACGAATTTCCGAGCTCCATTCCCGCAATTATTATGCAGCCAGGACAGTTCACAGCCGTGCAGGACGGTCAGTATTACCTGACCCCGAATAAAACGGCCTACGCGGCAGCACGCCAGGCGTTGAACGGGGTGGATCCGACCAACGGCTCGCTGTATTATTACAATCCGGCAATCGCCACTTCAAAGTGGAGTATGGCCCGTCCTGCTGTGCTGACACTAGGCAGACATACGTTTACGAACTGATACTTGTTCTGTAAGGCAGAACATTGAATAGACACGCTCAAAACCGCCGCAGCTTCGAATTGAAGCTGCGGCGGTTTTTCAATATGCTTAAATGCGGGGAGATTGATTTTACCCGCTTCTGCCTATACCATAGAGGAATCCGCACGAAGAAGGAGAGAGCTCATGGAATTGACACCTGACTTTTTTCAGGGCAAGCTGGTAAAACTAACCGGAATAAGAGAGGAAGACACCGACATGATCCTGCGCTGGGGAGAGGATGCCGATTACCTGCGCAACGTGGATACCGACATCGCTTTGCCGTTTCAGCGCAGCCGGATTGAGCAGGAGGGGGCACCAAATCCGAATGAAGTTTATTTCAGACTGAGAACGGTTGCAGATGACGAACTGATTGGCTTTGTGGCCATTCACAGCATTGAGTGGAACAACGGAGCCGGAAAGCTTGCGATTGGCTTAGGAGAGGCCAGAAACCGGAGCAAAGGGTACGGAACGGACGCGCTTCACCTGATCCTGCGTTATGCCTTCCATGAGTTGAATCTGAACCGGGTAGGGCTGAATGTGATCGAATACAATCCTGGAGCCATCCGCGCTTATGAGAAGGCCGGCTTTCGGCTGGAGGGAAGAGAGCGGGAAGCGGTAAGGCGTGACGGTCGCCGTTATGACCTCATCATCATGGGCATTTTGTATGAGGAATGGCTGGCTGCGCAGGAGAAGAATTAATGGTATTTAGTGGGCAAAAGTCGGGTTGTCTGGATGATCTGAGGAGCCCCGCCTTTGCGGTATGGGGAACTGTCACCGTATAATGGGCAGAGAAAAGGAGTGATCAGCAATGGCAACAGGTTACGCGTATATCGACATGAAATCCGTACTTCACGTGGTGAGCGAGGAGGCCACCGCAAGAAAGTACGGCCGCGGCAGAGTCGCGGAAGTAGACTTTGAATTCGGCGGAGGTTTCCCGATTGTGGATGGAGAGCCCCTGATTGTGTATTCGGACGGTGGGGAAAAGAATGGTCGCGAGGTTCCGCAGTATATTTTGGAGCTGATGGATCAGTTGTAAAAAATGGTTTTAATCACTAAGTAATAGGCCTACGCTTCCTTTGCACTTCTACATAGTATGGATTATATCTTTGAAGGGAGATGTGGAGGAATGACAACAACGGTTATTAACAACTATAACACAACAATAATGGCTCCTATGACAAACGGAGTAAACATGCCAATGCCAATGGCAGGAGAGCAACAGTCTGTTACAACGGTATCCCTTGATTTGTCTAATCCGCTAGCAATAAAAGGGACTATCCGCGTGGAGTCGCTTTCGGGCGATCCTGAAGTCTTGGTTCGCTTTGGAGGGTGAAGCTACTTAGAAACTATATAAAAAAATGCAAGCCTCGGGAACTGTCCGAGGCTTGTTTTTGGTTGAACTCTTATTAGAGTTACTACAAATTTTGATTGATTTTCGTTAACAACACTTTGAGGGTCAGCCGCTCTTCATCGGAAAGGGTATGAACGATTTCTTCCTCTACCTGTTGAAAAGACTGCTCGAAGGCTTCGATTAGCGCAATGCCTTTAGGCAGAACATAAATATTTTTTTGCCGTTCGTTATGGGCCGGAATTTTGCGTTCGATGTATCCCTTTCTTTCAAGGCCTTGAAGCATACTCGTAATGCTTGCCCCGCGTACATGGAAACGATCAGAAAGATCCTTTTGAATTAACCCCTTCTCCTGATGTTCATAAATATAGCCAATTAATTTTCCTTGCTGGGCATTTAACCCTAGTTCTTTGATGCTCTCATCGGCTCGTTTCTTTAACTTCAGACCAATGAGCTGCAATAAATCCAGATAGGGTGTATCTTGCTTGGTACTCATTAAGGTTCTCCCCTTGTTCTTGAACTATTAGATTTCTAACTGTCAGTAATGGAACTATATAAGGAATTAATAAGGATGTCAACAGACGTAAAATAATTAGACTATCGAGGCAGCAGATGCCGAAACATGAGCCCAAGCTTCAATTTCAGCAAATCATCGGTATTCTTCAAATCCAGATTCAGCAGCCCCGCAACTTTCTCCAGCCGATACAGAACCGTATTGCGGTGGATGAACAGCTCGCGCGCGGTTTCATTCACCTGGCCATTGTTGGCGAAATAAGCTTCAAGCGTGCGCATCATTTCGCCGGCGTACTCCTCGTCTCTATCCAGCAGTGGGCGGAATAAATAAGAGCAGTATCTGCTCATAACCTCCTGCGGAATATGACGGAAGAGATACGCGAATTCCAGATCGGTGAACAGGACGACCGGTTCGGCCAGGTCTAGCTCTGCGCTGATTCTCTCGGCCTCGGCACATTCCCGGAAGCCGTCGATCAACGAATCGATGCCCACCCTTATTTTGCTCATATAACATGCATTAGCCCTGTTCCCATAACCCCATGCGTTCATCAGATCCGCATACAAGCGTGCAGTCTGCTCATACTGCTTGCGCTCCCTGGCCTCCCCCTCCGGAATCTGCAAAAGGGAATACACACGATTCATCACATAAAAATGATGGGATTCAAGAGATGCCGTCTTCGGGTGTTCCTGCAGCCTGTCCTGAATTTCCCGCAGCCTGCGGCGCTGCCTGTCCTGGTCCCAAGCGCTTGTGTCTGCTGAAGATATCATGCATACATAAGGGCTATTCCAGAATCCGCTCCCCAGCACCTCCGCGAATTCAAGCACGGTCTGCCGGGAGGCATTACCTTTCAGGTAACGCTCTATCGTCATCCCGAGCCGTTTGCCTGCGGCAACGGCCTCCTGATTCCGGATGATCTCGAGATGATAGGAGAGGATGACGGCGGCTTGATGAAAAATCCCCTCCATATCATTCGCCTCTTGCAGATTCCCGGTCTGCACCAGCAGATAACCGTAGGATGTCCCGCTTTTCAGCAAGGGAGTCCGGTACAGCAGCTTGTTGGCTGCTTTATAAAACCGGTTGTCCAGATGCCAGGGCCAATCGCTCAGCAATTCTTTGTCAGGACAGCCAGTCACATTGTACAAAACTATTCCCTCGGCAGTCACCACGGCGACAGAGCGCCTCAAAATATTTGTGATTTCCTGGAAATAATCTGTATACTCATCCGCCTGCATGGCAAAATCAACAAGCTTCTTCTGTGTTTCCAGCAGTTCATTCAGTTTTCGTGTATCACGTTGAAACTCGGACTGGAAGAGGGCGGTGATCTGTTCGGAGAAGGTGAATTCAAAGGGCAGCTCGATCAGGGGAAAGCTCAGCCGGTCGGCTTCAAGCAGAACGATCTCAGGAATTTCCGACCAATAGCGGCCAAGCTTGATGCCAAGTCCCGAAGCCCCCCGTTCATTTAGCCTGTGCAGTAAAGTGACAAATTCCTCAGGTGAATCCCTGATGGCATAAGCCGTCGTCAGCAGCAACTCCCCTTCTTTCATCCAGTTAATGACGTCCGGCGCATCCATCAAATTAATGGAGCTGATCATGCGGGTCACTCCTTTTTTGCCAGCCGCCAGCTTGCCTTCCGATAACGGATAGATCGTTAAAGCATCTTCTACGGTTAAATGCATGTCAAATCGCTCCTTCTCAAAAATGATGCGTAAACCGCAGACCACTTGCGTACCTGAGACCTCTGTCACAGGGGTTTAGGAAATTATAAAGGTTTTCCGCAGCTTGCTGCAAATTATCCCTCTCTTTTTGTGTTATATAAAATAACATAAAATGCACGAATTCTGTTTTCGAAACAGCTTGACGTCCATGTTATTAGATCGAAAACTAAAAATGTGTCAGAAATATTTACACTTTATAATTTTGGTTTTATGATGGGACACAACTTCAAGGAAAAGAGGGGGATGGGGATGCAGCTTACTCAAAATCAAACGGCAGCCGCTGAGAAAGAGAGCCGTTCCATGCTGGTGATGCGTGATGTCGGCAAAATATATCCCAACGGTACGGTTGCGGTTCAGCATGCGGAACTGCAGGTGGGAGAAGGGGAATTTCTCTGCTTTGTCGGCCCCTCCGGCTGCGGCAAATCGACGATTTTTAATATGATTGCAGGTCTGACGGAACCGACCTCCGGCCATCTGTCCGTATTGGGCACGTCACCCAAAGAAGCGCGCAAGCAAAATGAGATCGCCTTTGTATTTCAGGAGCATACGCTGCTGCCTTGGGCGAAGCTGATTGATAATGTCACGATGCCTCTTACGCTGCGCGGTGTATCCAAGAAAGAGCGGATCGCGGAAGGCGAACGGGTGCTTGAACTGGTAGGTTTGAAGGATTATATGAAGGTGCTGCCTCGCGAGTTGTCAGGCGGTATGAAAATGCGGGTGTCGATTGCAAGAGCGCTGATCTCCAGGCCCAAGCTGCTGCTGATGGATGAGCCGTTTGGCGCGCTGGATGAAATCACCCGGCAGACGCTGCAGGATGAGTTACTGAACATTTGGGAGCAGGACAAAAAAATGTCGGTTCTGTTCATCACCCATAACGTTTTTGAAAGTGTCTTTTTATCGACAAAGGTGGTAGTCATGACACCCCGTCCGGGCAAAATTTCGGACATCATCGATATTCCGTTTGTTTACCCGCGGGACGATGAATTTCGGACCCGGCCGGAATTTGGCAATTATGTGCGCAGCGTGTCTGAGGTTCTGAAGCATTGATAGAGAGAAGTGAGAGGAGTGTAATGAGAAATGGAAAAAATGGCAGTCAGTCCGGCCGGTGAAACCGCGGCAGGTATCCGAACTTCCAGCAAGGAGGGACGCAGCGGTGCTTCGGCAGGCGAAAATCCGGTCATGGGCCTGCTGAAAAAGATTTTTCCGCCGCTAGTTGTCTTCGTCCTGTTCGTCGGCGGCTGGGAATTGATCGGGTGGTTGGCCGGCATGCCCCCGTATATTTTGCCGAAGCCATCCGATATTGCCGCCGCCGCGATGGAGAACAGCACAAACCTCATCACCTCGGTAAGCACCACCATTGTGGAGGCGTTGATCGGTTTTGCCCTCAGCACTGTGCTGGGCATTGCCATTGCCATCCTGCTGGCCTTATCCAAGACGGTGGAAAAAAGCGTATATCCATACGCGATTATTCTGCAGACCATTCCTGTCGTTGCGATCGCGCCGATCATTGTGATCTGGTTCGGGGCAGGCATCAACGCGATTGTTATCATTTCATTCCTGATCAGCTTTTTCCCGATTTTATCCAATACGCTGATCGGGCTGAACTCCACCGATCAGAATATGAAAAATCTGTTCTACCTGTACAATGCGAGCAAGCTGCAGACGATCTGGAAGCTGCGCTTTCCGGCAGCACTGCCGTACATTATGGCAGGCCTGAAAATTTCCTGCTCCAGTTCGGTGGTCGGAGCCATTGTGGGCGAGTACATCGCTGGCATCGGCGGCGGGCAAGGCGGCCTCGGCTACGGAATTACTGTTGCGGCGACCCGGCTGCAAACCCCGTATTTGTTCGCCTGCGGTCTGGCGGCATCCGTGCTCGGCATCGCTTTTTTCCTGATCATCAACATGATTTCAAACAAGCTGCTGCAGTCCTGGCATGAATCGGCAATGAAATGACATTACGATGGAGAGACGGTTGAACCGGCGAAGCAACAATCTACAGAAAAATGAGGGACTTATATGTTGAAACTGGGAAATCGAAGGAACTATTGGCGGGTATCCGAAACGCTGGCGGATCTGCGGCGAACGCAAAAGCCCGGCCATCCTGTAACCTTGCCCGCACAGCCGCAGAAGGTGATCTTTGATCTTGAGCATACAGCGGTCATCGTTGTTGATATGCAAAATGATTTCTGTGCCCCAGGCGGCTGGCTGGATTCCATCGGGGTGGATACAGCGCCGCTGCAGGGTCCGGTCAGCCGCTTGAATCGGCTGCTGCCCGAGCTGCGCAAGGCCCATGTGCCTGTCATCTGGGTGAATTGGGGCAACCGGGAAGACCGCATGAACGTGCCGCCCTCCGTGCTGCATGTGTACAACTCGGATGGCAGGGGAAGGGGCATTGGGGACGCACTGCCCGGGAACGGCTCGAAGGTGTTGGAGAAAGGAAGCTGGGGGGCGGCGATCGTGGATGGCCTGCAAACGGCTCCTGACGATATTTATGTGGATAAATACCGGATGAGCGGGTTTTGGGATACGCCGCTTGACAGCATTTTGCGCAATTTGAATGTTCAGACGGTGCTGTTTGCCGGGGTGAATTTGGACCAATGCGTGATGCATACGCTGCAGGATGCGGCCTGTCTTGGATACGACGGCATTCTGCTGGAGGATTGCTCGGCAACAAGCTCGCCCACGTTCTGCTCGGAGGCAACGCTTTACAACATTAAACAATGCTACGGCTTTGTCACGGATTCAGCCAGGCTGGTGGAGGAACTAACCGGCTCCGGCACCCGCAATATGGAGGCAACGCCAGAGGGATTGACACCAATTGATTCCCCTTGAGGGGTGAGTAGAAGGATCGAGATCAGCAAGTCAATGCAATGAAATCGATAATGCCGGGGTTCTATTCCCTGCGGTTACAGAACAATTAGCCACAAGAGAGGTGTGCAATATGTTTTTACGATATGAAGGTACGGCCTGGGAGGAGCGTTTTTTGCCCCGCCTGACAAGCAAGCAGATCAAGGAAATGCCGAAGGACAAGACGCTGGTCATTTTGCCCGTGGGCGCTGTGGAGCAGCACGGACCACATCTGCCGATATACACGGATACCTTGATCGGGGAAGCGACATTAACCCAGACGCTGGAACGCGTAAGCCTGGACAAAGAGATATGGCTGCTGCCTCCTGTCTCCTATGGCAAGAGTAATGAGCATATCGGGCTGCCAGGCACCATCTCCCTGTCAGCGAACACGCTGCTCGCCATCATGCTGGATATTGCAGAAAGTCTGCAGGCAAGCGGATTCCGCAAGCTGCTGCTGTTTAATACGCATGGCGGCAATGTGGATCTACTGAATACAGCCTCGCGTGAAATCCGGATCAGGACGGGTATGATGGTGTTTTATCTCAGCCCGGGCAGCCTCAAGGTGGCGGAGGACCTTATCTCTCCCGAGGAGCTGGAGTACGGGATTCACGGTGGCGATTATGAGACCTCTGTCGTGATGTCCATCAAACCGGACTGGGTACAAGATGAATTTTTGGCCAAAGAAGTTCCCGATATGTCCCCTTACCGGTTTCTGACACTGGAGGGCAAGATTCGTTTTGGCTGGAAAATGGCCGATATCTCCGCTACCGGCATTGCCGGTGATGCGACGCTGGCTACACCCGAGAAAGGCCGCATCATTCAAGACAGAATTGCTGCCATTCTGGCGGAAGCGCTTGAGGAGCTGTGTGACTTTGAAATTACGGATCTGCTCAAGGGCAAACCGGTGGAACAGGCAGCCGGAGGCCCTCTGTGAAGCTCGTCAGTTTGAGCATCGGCGGTAAAGAGCGAGCAGCGTTGGAGCATGAAGGCCAATATGTTCTGATAGAGGAGATCAATCGGGCGGAAGGAAGCGCCTGGGGTGTGACCGTGATGGAGATTTTACAGCAGGGGCAATTGGAGCAGCTTATCCATTGGTACAGGGAGCACGGGGATCACAAACTCCCGTCGATCATTTCCATTCAGACGAAGGAGGCCGTACCAGCCCCGCTTTTCCGCCAGCCCCGCAAAATCTGGGGCATCGGTATGAATTATATACAAAAGGCGATTGATCTTGCGGCAACCCCACCAGCGTCCGAGCCGGTTTGTTTTATGAAGCCGGACACGAGCCTGATCGGACCGGAAGAGCCTATCCGAATTCCTGTGCAAACTGAACATGTGACGTCGGAGGCTGAGCTTGCCATAATTATTGGTCAAACCTGCAAACATGTGCCGGCAGCGCGCGCGCAGGACGTCATCGCCGGCTTTGCGGCAACGCTGGACATGACTAGCCAGGATATTCACGCGCGGAATCCGAGATTTCTGCAGCGCTCTAAAGTATTTGACACATTCTTCAGCCTAGGTTCGGAGCTGGTCACACCTGATGAAATCAGCGATTTGCAGAGTCTGACCGTCGAAACCGTATTGAACGGAGAGGTGGCTTACAGCAATATTGTAGCCCGCATGATGTACCATCCATGGTTTATCGTTTCGTACTTTTCGCAAATGATGACCCTCTATCCGGGTGATGTCATTATGACAGGCACTCCGGGGTCTGTCCGGATTCAGCACGGAGATACGGCCGAGTGCAGAATCAGCGGTTTTGCGCCGCTGCGTAATCCGGTAGCGGATGATGAATAAACAGCTTCAGCATTTTTTTCTTGGGGAGTGGGAATGGGATGAAAAAAATCAGAAAATCCGCATCTGCTATTTTACTGTCTGTTGTACTTTCTTTATCAACATTATTGACTGCTTGCGGTAATCAGCCGTCTGAGCAGGAGGCCACGGCCGGCACGGCTGGCTCTGCGGGGGAAAGCGGGAAGCTGACGGCGGTCACCCAGGTGACGAACTGGTTTGCACAGGCGGAGCATGGCGGTCTGTATGCGGCCAAGGAGCAGGGCTACTACGAAGAGGCGGGACTGGATATGACCATCCAGCCAGGAGGACCGCAAGTATCTCCGACACAGATTGTAGCCTCTGGCAAGGCGCAATTCGGGCTTACGACGGCAGACCAACTGCTGGTTGCCCGTGAGCAGGGAATTCCGCTGGTTGCGATTGCGACGATTTTTCAAAAAAGCCCGCAAGGTCTGATGGTGCATGCTAACCAGCATATTTCATCCTTTGCCGATTTGAATAACCGTACCGTTTATGTCGGGACAGGGTCGGTATTCTGGGATTATGTGAAGGGAAAATACAATTTGGATCAGGTGCAGGATATGGCCTATACCGGTTCGCTCGCTCCTTTTGTAGCGGATGAAAAGGCTGCTATTCAGGGATATGTAACAAGTGAGCCATACGAAATGAAGCAGCAGAACGTGGATGTTAATTTCCTGCTGCTGGCAGATGCCGGTTATAATCCGTACTCCAATGTACTGTTTACAACAGAGCAGTATATTCAGGAGCATCCAGACATCGTGCGGGTTTACGTCGAGGCTTCCATGAAGGGCTGGGATTATTATAAGACCAACTATGATACCGTGAATGACGTCATTCTGAAGGAAAACCCGGATTTCACCAAAGAAAAGCTGAATTACGCCGCTGAAACGCTCATTCCATTTGTATATGAAGGCGATGCGGCGGAGCATGGTGTTGGTTATATGACGAAGGAGCGCTGGGCCGAGCTGGGACAGCAGTTGTTAGAGATTGGAGCCTTGAAGTCCGAGCCGGATATCAGCAAGGTGTTCACGGACGAGTTTCTGCCGAAGTCTTGAGAAGGTGACGATCAGCCGCTTAAATCTTGAAAACAGTGGGAGGGAACGGAATGAATGAACATTGGACAGCAATTGTAAAAGAACGGATCGACCCGGAGCTGCTGCAGTGGGAGGAGCCTGCGCTTGCCAAATACTCGATGGATTATCATCACTTCTCTCCGATCCTGACGAGACAGCTTCAGGGCAAGCTTGCGGAATGTATCGCCACCCCGCGCAGCGAGCAGGAATTGGACGCCCTGCTGTCAGTTGCCGCAGAAACAGGGGTTCCTGTCACGGTCAGGGGGAACGGAACCGGCAACTATGGCCAATGTGTCCCGGTCACGGGCGGAATTGTGCTGAACCTGGCCAAGTATAACAAGGTGCTCGAAACGGGAGAGGGCATGATGAGAGTGCAGGCCGGGGCAAGGCTCGGCAAAATGGAATCCACAGCCCGCAAGGCCGGTTATGAGCTGCGCACGATGCCTTCCACCTTTCAGTCGGCGACCATCGGCGGTTTCCTGTGCGGCGGCTTCGGCGGCATTGGCTCCATCAGCTGGGGCACGATCTGGGATGGTCTTGTAAGCTCTCTGAAAATCAAGACGGTCGAGGTGGAGCCGCGCACGATTGAGCTGCAGGGCGAAGAGATTCTGCCTTACCTTCACACCTACGGTACGATTGGCATTTTGTCCGAGGTGGAAATCAATCTGGCCCCGCGTGTGGAATGGATGCAGTGGGCGGTGACGTTTGACAGCTTTGCGCAGGCGTTTCGCTTCGGACAGACGGTTGCTGAAAATTCCTCCTTGGTGAAAAGGCTGATTTCCGTTCACGAATGGCCCATTTCCTCTTATTTTATTCCACTTGATCTCCCCGCCGGGCGGACTGTCGTACTGCTCGAAATCGATACGGACTGTGAAATGCAGCTGGAGCGTGCCATAGCAGACTATGGCGGACAGGCGGCGATGAAGATTTCTGCCGAGCAGTACCACAAAGGAGTTGGCGTATCCGATTTTACCTGGAATCACACTACCCTGTGGGCGAGAAAGGACGATCCGGGGCTAACCTATCTGCAGCTGAATTTTGACCAAATCCGTGCTCTGGAGCAAATAGAGGTCATGAAAGAAGAATATCCGGAAGTGATGAATCATATTGAATTTGCCCGTCAAAACGGGAAGCTGCTCATTTCCGGCCTGCCGCTCGTTCCCTTCTCGACGGAGGAGCACCTGAATCGGCTGATGGCCCGGTATGAGCAAAATGGGGTCAGGGTCAATAATCCGCATACATGGGATTTGAAGGATGGCGGGCGCTCGTATGCCCATGACCTTTTATGGGAGATCAAGCATCGCCACGATCCGGGAGGAATTTTGAATCAGGAGAAGCTGAAGCGTCCGGCAGCCAGCAGTGTCTGAAAAGACAAACTCATGAAATACGAAGCATGCAGCAGCAGATCAAGTTAAAAGGACTTTGACGTAAGTCCGGATTTACAGCAAAGGAGCGGATGATGTGAAATTTGCAGATGTGCTTATCCGTCGAAAGGTTCCCTGTACCATGCGCGATGGTGTCACGTTATATGCCGATATCTACATGCCTGACGAAACGGGAGAATATCCCGTGCTGCTGATGCGCCAGCCCTACGGACGGGCGATTGCCTCAACGGTTACGCACGCCCATCCTGTCTGGTATGCAAGTAAGGGATATATGGTTGTCATCCAGGATGTCAGAGGCCGGGGAGAATCAGAAGGGGAATTTGAGCCGTTTGTACAGGAAGCCGAAGACGGCTTTGATACCGTCGCCTGGGCAGCCGCTCTGCCGGGGTCATCCGGGAAGGTGGGCATGTACGGCTTCTCTTACCAGGGACTGACGCAGTGGGCGGCGGTATCACTTCACCCGCCTGCGCTTAAAGCAATTGCGCCCAGCATGTGCCCTGCCGACCTGTACCATGGGTTGTTTTACGCGCATGGCTCCTTCGCGCTTGGTAATCTGCCGTGGGCATTTCAATTGGCGCGGGATACAGCGCAGAGGGCGGGCGATTTTGCGGCGGCCGAGCAGTGCTCGCGCTATATGCGCAGCCCGGAGGATATGTTCTGGCAGATGCCGCTGAATGAAAAGCATCCGATTCTGGAGCGTTACTTTCCTGCATTTTATGACTGGATTGAACATACGGAGTACGATGAGTATTGGGAGCGCATGAACTGGATCGAGGATATAACCGCTCAGCCGGTGCCGGCCCTGCATATCGGCGGCTGGTACGACGGCTATCTGATGGGAACGCTGCAGACGTTTGAGGCACTGCAGGCTGGGGCCAGTCCAGACTGCTTCCATCGCCTTATCGTTGGCCCGTGGGCCCATATTCCATGGGGACGCAGGGCGGGCGGGATCGATCATGGCGAGCAGGCGGACGGCGATCATCATCTGGAGCAGCTCCGCTGGTTCGATTATTGGCTGAAAGGGAAAAGGGATGCTGAATTGTCCACAGAATCGCCTGTCCGTTATTTTGACCAATTAAGCCATGAATGGCATACGGCGGAACGGCTGCCTTCCGTCTTTGCAGAGGAGACGTCCCCGTCCGAGGTGTTCTATCTGTCCGGATCGCAGGTGCCAGCCAACGGCGCATCCGGCGGAGGAAGGCTCGAAAAGCGGCTCGAAGATGTGGAGGAAGCTGTCCCGGATGTGTTCGTGTATGATGCACGTCTGCCGATGCGGCTGGATTCTTATTTGCCATCTGACCGCAGCGCCATTCAGGAGCGGCACGAAATTCTGGTATATACGGGCGGACCGCTCGCCGAGGAGCTCCCGCTGTTTGGAACCCCTGAGCTGTATGTACAGTATCAGACGCTGGGCGGACCAACCGATCTGGTGGCTATTTTGACAACCGTCTCCGAAAATGGAACGGCTCGGCTGTTGAGTGTGGGCCGTACGGAAATTTGCAGCGAAGAAGCGGAGATAAGCGGCAATGAGGCGGAGATGGAGAATGGCTGGAGAATAGCTCGAATCCGGCTTCGCCCGCTGGCAGCCACCCTGCCAGCAGGCACATATATCCGGCTTGAATTGACCGGCAGCGCCTTCCCGCTGTTCGCGCGCCATCCGAACGGTGTCAAGGGTCAGGTGAATACGATGGGCACAAGTGGGCTGAATATCGCAACCACAGCCGTGCGCAGCTCGGAGCTGGCCCCGTCGTGTTTGACGCTTCCGGTAAGAAAGTGAAGAACAAGGCACCCTATAATCTCAGGAAAAACTTCCGCATAAATGGGATCTGTCTTCTGTGAATGTATGTCATTGTACATTTTTCTAATAAATGAAGGTGAGGTTGAAGGCATATGGTGAATATTCCGGGATTGGTAGCCGGTAACTTCGAGCATTGTCCTGTTTACAAAATTTCCGCCAAGGATACGAACAAATTCGTGCTGCTGTGTGACAGGGAGCAGGTGCCGTTTACGTCGTTTGTGGAAATTTTCGAAGTGGGGGGCAGAACCCCATCCAATGAGCACCGGGAAGCGTATGAATATTTTTATGTGCTCAAAGGGGAAGGATTGGCTAAAGTAGGCAGCGAATATGAAACGCCGATTCGTCAGGGCTCGTTCATTATCATCCCGCCGGGCAACCATCATGACATCATCAACACGGGTGACAGTCGCTTGTACTGTCTGACGACCATGGTGCCTGACGAAATGTTCTCGGATCTGATCAAAGCAGGGCCTGCCGCCGAGCTGGATGAGGAGGATTTGGCCGTGCTTAAGACGCTGGCCATTGCGCAATGAGCGCATCCGCTGGCCGCATGCATTTCATTAATGTACGCCTCCCGCTCAGGGAAGACAACCAATGGTATGAACTGAAGGCGGAGGGTGGCAAATGGATCAGCATCCGGCAGCAGGGCGGGTTCCTTGATGCTGCAGTCGCCGGTGTAACCCGGGCGCTGGTCCCGGCTCTGGCCGGCACCGATCTGAAAAAGTTGGACGAAGCGGAGTGCATTGATCTGCAGGGCGGGATTATGCTGCCTGGCCTGGTGGACTGCCATATGCATCTGGATAAAGCTTTTTCGCTTGAGCAGGTGTCCAACATTTCGGGTACGCTTCAAGAGGCTATTGAGAACTACAGCCAGGCAGTACCGGATTTCAGCAAGGAGCAGTTGGCAGTCCGCATGCTGGCGGCCGCCAGGCTAGCCTTGAGCTACGGAACAACGACGATAAGAAGCCACCTTGACTTCCCGGTCCATTTTGGCAAGGAGGTGGCCTTTCGGACGATTGCGGCGGCTTTGGAGGTACGGGAAAAGCTGAGCGGCCGCATGAAAATCCAATATTCGCTGATGGTTCCGTTCCGGGGTGATCAAAGAGTTGTCGATGAAGCTGTCGCTGAAGCGCTGCGCATGGGCATCGATGTACTTGGCGGCGCTCCCCATCTGGCGGCAGATCCCGAAGGTGAGATCAGCCGCATTTTCCGGCTGGCAGAGCAATACGGCGTACCGGTGGACCTGCATGCCGATGAAAGCGATGATCCGGGAAAAAGGACCGTGCTGAACATCGCAGAGCACACGATTCGCTACGGGTATCAGGGTCGGGTGACGGCAGGTCACCTCTGTTCGTTGTCCGCGATGGACGAGAAGGATGCGCAGGTTGTGATCACGAAGATGAAAGAAGCATGCTTGAATGCGGTAACGCTGCCTGCCGTGAACCTGTATTTGCAGGGAAGGGAGGACCGTGGGCTGGTCCGCAGGGGGACAACACGAATCCGCGAGCTGCTCGCTGCCGACATTCCGCTGGCGGCCGCCTCCGACAACATTCAGGACCCTTTTCACCCGTTCGGCCGTGCAGACTTGACGCAGATCGCGCAGATTACATCGTATGCCGCCCACATGGGGGGCGTGGAGGATTTGCGGCAGCTTCTGCGGATGATCACGGACATACCTGCCGGCATTGTGGGCAGTGAAGGTTACGGGATTCAGGAAGGCAACGCCTGTGACTTTGTGGTCACAGATGCGGCGGATGTAACGCAACTGCTGTCGGGCACAAGCATGAGCCGCTGGGTATACACCTGCGGAGGCTGGCAGTCGGGGCTGTATGCGGCGCACGCATATGCGATGGATAAGCAATAATAGTGAATGGTTGAGTAGCAATGGATGGTATCAAAATCAGGTGAGTCTACCACTTGGATCAGCATCGGAGATTATCACAAGGTATGCGATCCGGCAATTATATTGTTACCTTTCGATCTGCTTGTCTCAAAGAAAATAGTGACAAACTGTAGATTTAGCTAGATAATGATTCTTAGCTATATATTGGATTTCTGAATGAATATTCTCTATGGGGTGTTATAAGTGTTTGTGAACGAAAAGTATAAAGATATCCTTGAAATTATTGAGGGTAAACCATTAAGGAATTTCTTGAAAAGATATAACTTGTCTGGTGGAACAAGTAAAGCAGATAGACGGAGAAAAATTCTTGAATCGTTGGTTATGGATTCGGAATATGATGGTAACGGGATTCCTGTTGGTCCTTTACATTCGATGAATTAAGAAGATTAATGAATGAAAATCTTAACTTGCTCACTGAAATGAGAAAAAAATACGAAGATTTAAAATTTCAAGTTGAGACAGACGACTTGATTATAGATAGCGATGATTGGATTCAAAATAAAGATAAGGTCCATACTATTCTTAAGGTTCTTTCACATAAGGGTATCCTAACACCAGATGAACTAAAATTAAAACTAGAACTGGTCGAAACCTTATTGTAAATAACTCAAATATTAACCAACGATCCATGAGGACATAGACGTGCTTTTTTGATGGTATAACTAAGTAGATATTAGAAATCTCAATTGTTGCGTTCTTATTGATACATTCCATTTTAGGGTTGTCTTTTCGGACAGTCCTATTTTATGTATACATATACGGCCTGCGAGCCCAAGTATTTGCGCATTACCTCCTTGGAATCAGCTGCAGCAAATTCCACGACATCTGAAAATCGTGGTGATATCCCCTACGCAGGTGCTTTCCTGTGATCTTCTCTTTACCGTTCGGGACCATCGGAAGCAGTATATACAGATTGATTAGTTCAGTTCTTCTACTGTTATGGGTTGAACGGGCGTTGGAGTAACTTGCATACGAACGTTTGTTTCTATTATATGTTTGCCAAAACGCAAAATCAATATGTAAAGAAATAAGTCTATTTTAGTCTGTTGATGTGTTCGATTTGAAGTTTTGTCCCAGAGCCAATCTATATAGGTATATTGTATCCAAGATAAAAAGAAAAAACCCCTGCTACACAAGGGTTCCCGGCTATGATCTGTAGTGGGCTCGAACCACTGACCCCCACCCTGTCAAGATGGTGCTCTCCCAGCTGAGCTAACAGATCAAGTTATTTATCACGGTAAGGTTTATATTACTCGAAGGCTTCCCATGTGTCAACAGTCTATCTGAATAATTTTCATTTTTTCAAACAATTTTAATAGATACGAAGCATTTCTGTCACCCTGGCATGCGTTTCTTTAATCTGTTAACCGGTCGGTGTGTCTTCATATCTGAAGACACACCATTACCTTCCCAGCCGATTTTGTATTATAATTCAGCTTACGTGGTTTAATGCCATACATACATAGACAGTAGGAGGACAAATCATGGCGGCTGAGATTGTAACTGTAACGACCGAAGAGCAGCTCCAACTGGCGCTGGCTATTCGTACCAAGGTGTTCGTTGAGGAACAGAACGTGCCTGAGGAAGTGGAGATTGATCTGCACGATCGCCTCGCCGGAACAGCGCACCATTTTTTGATTCAGGACGAGGGTAAGATGGTTGCGACGGGAAGGGTAACCATTTATGACGACGAGACGGCCAAAATGCAGCGCATTGCTGTTCTGAAGAACTATCGCTCGAAAGGATACGGACGGGTGCTGCTGCTTGCCATGGAGGAGAGAGCGCGGGAGCTGGGGCTTCATTATTCGCTGCTGGATGCCCAGTGTCAGGCGGAGGTGTTCTACAAGAAGCTTGGCTATGAAACGATCTCCGACGAGCCTTTCGATGATGCGGGAATCCCGCATGTGCGGATGCGTAAAAAGCTGTAATTGAAAGAAATTTCTCTCTAACCAGATCATACGAAAGCCGCAGAAAATGCCCGTTTCTGCGGCTTTCCCATCACCATCTCCCGACCATCACACTACCAGCAAATTACACTACAATCCCAATTACACAATCACCCTGACTACACTTCCAGCTCTTTCTCCACATCATAAACGCGCTGCTGCTCCAGAATGCCCATCTCGCCCGTACGGCCCTGGAACGTCTCTATTTCATCGCTGTAATGCATAAGATGAATCATCCGCTGCAGCTCTGGCGGCAGGCTGAGCAGCTCGTCGAGGGTGGTATGTACTACTCCTTCGCCGAGCAGCTGCACCTCATGCAGAATCGCCCTGCAGCCACGTTCCTGCACCAGCTTCGTCAGCATCCCCGGATCGAAGGTCATATCCGCGCTGTAGAACAACCGCTCATTGATGTACAGGGAGTAGCTGTCCTTGCCGGGAATATGCTTGGTAGAGATCAGCTCTGCCTGGATTCCGGGCACAAGGTCGATAGCCTGTCCCGGCACGAGCGGTCTGATTTCGAAGATGTCCTCCATCCGTTCAAACATACCTTTTTGCAGCATCCCGCCTTTCAGGGTATTTTCCCAGAGTGGTTCGACGAGTGCCTCCGCCAAATACAGCACCGGCTTGCGTCCGTGGATAAGGTTCATGCGAAAGCCCATTTCTTCAAGCCCGCCTACATGATCGGCATGAATATGAGTGATAAGAATGGCATCCAGCTCTGTAATCGGCAACCCCATCTGATGGAGAGCGAGCGGGGCGGTGATTCCGCAGTCGATCAATAGCTTTGCTTCGCCGCTATCCAGCAGCGCATTGTTGTTGTAATACTTCTTGGCAAAGGCGCTGCCTGTACCAAGCATCTGCAGCTTTAATGTCATTCGGGCGCCTCCTTCTCATTCTGTTAATCGATTTCCCTGGCAATCCGGGTATTCGGGACTACCTGTTATATTAACATGGTTACAGGTACAGGCAAAACCATCCATGACAAAAGTGGCAATTTTGTGAGCGGAGCAGCGCAACTTGTAGAGTTTTGCAAAGTATAAATTTACAACAGAAGATGGATGGAGGGACATGAGGGACATGAAGTGGACAAAAGTTTTGGTTTTGGTTATGGCCTTTTCTACATTGGGAGGATCTGTCTTGTCCGCCGAAGCTAGTAGTCAGGAGCCAGTCAAATTAATTATAAACGGACAGGAAGTCAGAGAGGGCGGATATGTGATCGACGGCACGACTTATGTGCCGATCCGGGATTTCAACGGTCTCGTAAGCTACGACTCATCTACCGGCAAAGTCCAGTTTGAACAGCCTAACGTTCATATTTTCCTGTTCAAGGGAGATACTGTATTCGGGAATGTGAACAAGGGGAAACTGAAGTTTAACGTATTTTCCCAGATTGACAGCCTGACCACCGATATTGTAGCTGTCAAAATTGCGATTACGGACCCGGATGGCAACGTGAAGGATATTCAGGCCCAGGAGATTACCGGTAAGCAGAAGGATAACTTCTGGTTCCGTACGAATGACTTTACGTATGATTTTAACAAGGCTGGCAAATACAGAGTAGGCTTTTACATTAAAGAAACGCCGACCAGCAGCTTCAAGCTGATTTCCGAAAAGGTCATTACAGCACTGGATTCCTGAACAGCTTTCGGGAGCATGGTAAAATTGACCTTCCCACCCGGATCATGTTACGATACGGAAGGAAGAACAAACCAACTGAAGGTAGGTATATGGATGACTGATCACAAACATGAGCATGAGGGACATCAACACGACCACGACCATGATCATGACCACGAGCATGAAGAACTGATTCTTACCGTAACGGATGAGAACGGCAACGACGTGGAGGTTGTACTGGTTGAGACGTTTGATGTCGACGATCAGCTTTATGCTCTCTTGCTTGAACGAGGAAACCCTGAAGCGGATGGCATCATTCTTCGTGTTGAGGAAGAGAA
This sequence comes from Paenibacillus enshidis, assembly GCF_042136365.1. Taxonomy (NCBI): domain Bacteria; kingdom Bacillati; phylum Bacillota; class Bacilli; order Caryophanales; family Paenibacillaceae; genus Paenibacillus; species Paenibacillus enshidis. Next base: position 285,076 of record NZ_JBHHMI010000003.1, read on the forward strand.
CGAAGAGATGGTGTTTTATAATATTGAAGACGAAGCAGAATGGAAGCGTGTTGAAGAAGTGTTCAACGAGCTGGTTCAGGAGTACAACGACTGATTCAGCACCAGGCCATACAAGCTGCAGGGGCCCCGTGAAGGGGCCTCTTTTCATAAGCCGCCGCGTGCTCTGTGACCAAAACTATCAGTAAATCAAAGAGCCAAGCCCGCAGGCTTGGCTCTTTGTAAATATAGGGTCAAAATATCGGATCAGCTTCGATGATGACTTTAACCTGATTAATATTACGGTCTTCCGGACCTTTAACGGGAAGGCCGACATCGACATGCTCTACAATATAGTCGATATTTTCCTGTGAAATCACTTCCCCTGGCAGCAGGATCGGAATGCCCGGCGGATACACATAAATAAATTCGGCAATAATGCGGCCAGCAGATTCTTTAAAAGGAATAACCTCAGTATCCGCGTAAAACGCATCACGCGGGATCAGGGACAGCTGTGGAATTTCCGGTATTTTCACGATCAGTTCATGGGCTTGCCCATCCTTGTAATATTGGGAGGACAGCTCTTTGAGCGCTTCCAGCAGCGTTTGGACGGATTCCTGTGTATCACCTGGAGTAATCAGGCAGAGAATGTTATACATATCACTAAGCTCGACTTCGATATTGTAATGCTCGCGCAGCCAGTTTTCCGTTTCGTATCCGGTGATGCCGAGATGGCGGATGTGGATGGTTACCTTTGTCGGATCGTAATCAAAGGTCGCTTCCCCGCCAAGAATGTCATCGCCGAAGGAGTATAAACCCGGGATGTTATTGATTTCACTGCGCGCGAACTGGGCCAGGTCGATCGCATGCTGCGCCATCTGACGTCCGTTCAGGGCCAGGTTGCGCCGTGACGTATCGAGGGAAGCAAGCAAAATATAAGACGTAGAAGTCGTTGTCAGCATACTGATGATCGTCTGCACACGCTGCGGATTCACATAACCGTTTTTCGTATTCAGATTCAGAACAGAGCTCTGCGTCATGGAGCCGCCCAGCTTGTGCACGCTCGTTGCTGCCATATCGGCTCCGGCCTGCATGGCTGACATTGGCAGATCAGGGTGAAAATGGATCAACACACCATGGGCCTCGTCCACGAGCACCGGCACATCAAAACTGTGGGCAAGATCGACAATTTCCTTAAGGTTGGCGCACACGCCGAAATAGGTCGGATTAATGACCAGGACACCCTTGGCATCCGGATGGCGTTCCAGGGCGCGACGGACGGAGCTTGTCGTAATGCCGTGATCAATGCCAAGATTTTCATCTCTGGCAGGAGAGACGAAGACCGGCTTTGCGCCTGAGAAAATAATCGCGGACATGATCGATTTATGAATATTGCGTGGCACGATAATTTTATCGCCAGGCGAGCAGACGGACAGGATCATCGTCATGATCGCACCGCTGGTGCCCTGCACGCTGAAGAGCGTATAATCCGCACCGAAAGCATCGGCCGCCAGAATCTGTGATTGCTCAATGACGCCGGTCGGCTGATGCAGATCATCCAGCGGCGCGATATTGATCAAATCTATGGAAAGGGCATTATCCCCGATAAACTCGCGGAATTCCCGATCTGTTCCCATACCTTTTTTATGACCGGGGATGTGAAATTGTACCGGATTGCTGTCTGCGTGTTTTTTTAAAGCGCTAAACAGCGGTGTCTGGCGGTGATCCATCAGCTTTGTCACAACCTTTCTTATGAACGCGTGCCTGATGCTTGCTTGCGGCACGTCGTCTTGTTATTGTCTTTTTGTATCGTAATTTGGAGTGTTACGCAGTTTATAAACAAAATTGAGTATAGCAAAATGAAGCGGGAATGCAAGCAAATGATTGATGCAGATTTCCTAACAACTGAAGCAGGATGTGAAGAAGATGGAGAATATCAGTAAACGCGCAACGGGGCGGCTGCTGTCGCCCTTGTTTATAGCTCTGTGGGTGCTCGTTTTTTTGGTAGAGTTTTTGAAGGGATCGCTGCTTGTTTCCATACTGCCTGTATATATGGGCGACTCATTGGGCCTTTCCGCCGGAGTGATCGGCCTTGCCTTCTCGCTGCAGTATCTTGGCGATAACCTGTTCCGTGTGCCGGCAGGATGGCTGGCCGAGCGGATGGGATACAGAGGAACAATGGCGGCGGCTCTCATTGTGACGATTGCGGCTGTGCTGATGATGAGCTTTTTTTCAAGCTCCTTCTGGCTGGTGTTGGCCTGTCTGCTCTTGGGAATCGGCACCTCACCGCTATGGCCTTGCGCCATGACCGGAACAACGGAGATTTCGGGGCCAAACAACAGCAATGGTGCAGCTATGGGGACGCTTGAAATCGCTGTACTGGGCGGAACGGGGCTTGGGCCTATCATTATGAATTTCGTCACGGCCAGAACAGGGCAAGAGTACAGCATTGTGTTTATGATATTGACCGGGTGTTCCATCCTGATGCTCCTGGTGGCGCTGCTGCTGCCTGGCCGGAAACCGGTGAAGGAAGCGGCCGTGCGCGGGAAAGCGGCGGACGAGGGGAGAGCGCCTTTGACGCTTGGCAGCAGGCTGCAGCAAATGTCGAACAACCTGAAAAGCACGCTGGATTTTATCAAAACCCATCTGAAGGTCAATCCGCTTCTTTATCCGGCGCTGTTTTTACAGTCCTTTGTTCTGGGGCTGCTCAGTCCGGTGCTCACCCTTTATGCCAGAACGGATCTGGGTATCTCGCCCAATATGTATAGCGCGCTGTTGATTGCAGGTGGCGGCATAACTATACTTGCGCTTATTCCGCTGGGCAAACTGGTGGACCGGTTCGGGCCCCGGTATTTTCTGCATGTCGGTTTTGGCCTTGCCGGTCTTACCTTGTTTACCTTTGCGGGTATTTCCACGATCCCGATGATATTTTTGGCCGTCTGTGTAATCGGCTTTAGCTATGCGCTGATCCTCCCGGCGTGGAATACGTTTCTCGCAGGCTTGGTTCCGGGAAGCGAACGTGGTACGGTATGGGGCTTTTTCCTTACACTTCAAGGCTCGGGGCTGGTTGTCGGACCGATTGTCTCCGGCACGCTGTGGGACCATGTCGGGCATACGGCCCCTTTCATCACGAGCGGCGTTGTGATGCTGCTGCTGTTCATTTGCCATCTGCTGCTTGAGCGCCGTCCATACCGGAGTAAGAGCACGGCCTCTTAACAGACACAGCAAAAGAAGCGTTCATTCCCATGGGGAAGAACGCTTCTTTTGCTGTGATATGTACGCCAGGATTATTCCGGATGGCTTGCCATCTTGTACAGAGGCAGCAGCTGCTCGAAAGTGGACCGGACCAGCTTCAGCAGCTGTTCTCCGTCCTGTACACGCGGGTCATTCCGTTCAAGCCGCATACCGCATACCACCTCGGATTTTTTGACAGTGGCGAGCTTTTGGATCAGGGTGCGGAACTGCTCCTTTGTCATTTCGGCATGAGCAATGCCTTGCGGCGCCATGTGATCCATGGACCAGTAATAATTGCCCGGCAAGTGGCCGCGGATTTCCTGGAGCTGCTTGTCCAGCTGCCTGGCGAACACTTCCTTGTTCGGACTTTCATATATAAGAGCGAACACAATGAAGAGGTGGGAAGCGAACATGCCTACCTCAAAATGAGGATACGCTTTATACCCCCGCTTGCTCGGCGCCCATGCAATCCAGGTGTCCTTAGGCGGATTCACTGTCCGGCGCGCATGCTTGGCGACATGCGGGAACATCTCTTCACCGCACAGATCTGTCATAAAAGGGGCCAATTGTTCCCCGATGGCTTCCAGCTTCGGCCGCACATTGCTTATCAGCACTTTCATTCTGGCCTCCAGGCCGGGCACTTCAAATACATCGAAATCCTGCTCATTGAAACCGGTGAACGTCATTCCTTCTCCTCCTGTCTTGCTCGGTCCCGATTATTTTTAACCGGAATTTCCCTGATTATAGCATACAGCCGGGGGCTTGGCCGTATCTTTAAAATGAGCCATGCCCGGGAAAGCAAATTTAGTCAAATAACCAAGTACCCTTACATATTATGAAGTATAAAATATAGTAAAGGGAAAGATCATACGGCGCAGCCGTTTCCTGCGCGCAGGCTTGATCCGGATCTCACAAAGGAGGGGAATGCCGTGAATAAGAGCTGCGAAGTGGAATACTGCAATTTGGAGCTCCGGTTTAGCCGCCGGCATATCCACAAGCTGATTAAAGACCTCATTCAGGAAGGCTACTCATTGTACTGGAGTGAGGATGAAGAATGTCTTGTCTTGTCGGTTCGCACGGGACGCAAGCTGGTAAAGCTCCGTTTTCAGCTGCTGCGTACCGGTCATTACAAATTAGCAGGGGATTATTTGATCAAAGATGAGAAGCTGGCGGAATGGCTGGAAAATCTCATCGGGATTACGCGTGGCCATGCCATCATCAAGCGTATCAAGGATCAGCACATTCTGGTGAAAAATATTTTGTTCGGCGAGGTGATCCGGCTTGTGGAAGTGAACGGGTTCAGGCAGCGAGTTCTGTTTCAGAAAGGGGTGCAACTGTCGACCGAGAAGCTTGAGGAGATGCTTGCTTCAAAAGAGGGAGAGTTGCGGCTTCAACTAGCCAAGATGGAAGTGGATGACGAATTGGAAGAGTTGTGGTCCGCGCTGCAGACCGGAAATAAAGAAAAGGCTGACATCTGCCGCAGCCGGCTGGGGGAATTGTCCAGACAGCTGCTGATGCTGGAGGGATGAACATCAGCTTACTGCACCTCATGCAAATGGGGTGTTTTGCTCTGCATAGGAGCAGGGGTTCACTTCTTTGCGCAAAAACGGTAAAATATAGTTGTACGTGATTTCACAAAATAATGTTGCAAAGGATGAGGAACCAGATGGCAAAACAGCAAATTGGTGTTATTGGTCTGGCTGTAATGGGCAAAAACCTGGCCCTGAACATTGAGAGCAGAGGCTTCAGTGTCTCGGTGTACAACCGCTCCCCCGAGAAAACGCATGATCTGTTAAAAGAAGCGGAAGGAAAGAACCTGACAGGAACCTTTTCCATTGAGGAATTCGTAGCTTCCCTGGAATCGCCCCGCCAAATTTTGATCATGGTTCAGGCCGGCAAAGCGACGGATGCAACCATTGAACAGCTTATTCCTCATCTGGATGAAGGCGACATCATAATTGACGGTGGCAACGCCTATTTCCCTGATACACAGCGTCGCAGCAAGCTGCTGGAGGAGAAGGGCCTCCGTTTCATCGGCACGGGCGTATCCGGCGGTGAAGAAGGAGCTTTGAAGGGGCCGGCCATTATGCCAGGCGGACAAGAAAGTGCTTATGAGCTGGTAAAACCGATTTTGACGGCCATTTCGGCGAAAGTAAACGGAGACCCATGCTGTACATATATCGGTCCTGACGGTGCAGGACATTACGTAAAAATGGTGCACAACGGCATTGAGTATGGCGACATGCAGCTGATCTGCGAGGCATACCATTTGCTGAAATCCGTGTTGAACGTGAACGCGGAAGAACTGCACGAAATTTTCACGGAATGGAATAAAGGGGAGCTTGATAGCTACCTGATCGAAATTACGGCCGACATCTTCTCGAAATATGATGAAGAAACTGGCAAACCGATGGTGGATGTCATTCTGGATTCTGCCGGTCAAAAGGGCACTGGCAAATGGACAAGCCAAAGCGCGCTGGATCTGGGTGTGCCGTTGTCCATGATTACGGAATCCGTATTCTCCCGCTTCCTGTCTGCCATGAAGGAAGAGCGTGTCGCTGCCAGCAAGGTGCTGAGCGGTCCGCAAGGAGCGGCCTTCGACGGCGATAAAAAAGAGTTTATCGAGAACGTGCGCAAAGCGCTGTTCGCCAGCAAAATCGTATCTTATGCCCAAGGCTTCGCCCAAATGCGCGCAGCTTCCGACGAGTACGGCTGGGATCTGAAATACGGAAATATCGCCATGATTTTCCGCGGCGGCTGCATTATTCGTTCGCAGTTCCTGCAGAACATCAAGGATGCCTACGACCGTGACTCTGGGCTGAAAAACCTGCTGCTTGATCCGTACTTCAAAAATATCGTGGAAACATACCAGGACGCATGGCGCAAAGTGATTTCCGCCGCTGTTGTGCACGGTATTCCGGTGCCTGGCTTCTCCAGCGCGCTGGCTTATTATGACAGCTACCGTACAGAGCGTCTCCCGGCAAACCTGCTGCAGGCGCAGCGCGATTATTTCGGCGCCCATACATTCCAGCGTGTGGATAAGGAAGGCGTCTTCCACCATCAGTGGTTCTAAGCTCCGAATGATGACCAAGACCCGATGCAGCCTGACAGGCAGTTGGCTGCACCGGGTCTTTTTTTGCTCGTATGCCTGGATTGTCTAAAGTTTCAGCCCTGTGTTATGATTATTACATATCTTTATTTTATATAATTTATGGAGCGACCAGAGGGGTGTCATACGTGGAAAATTCGGTTCAGAACCGGAACCTCATCCTGATTGGCATGATGGGGACGGGAAAGTCTACCGTCGGGACTCTTCTTGCCGCCAAGCTGGGGTATCGTATGGTGGATCTGGACGCCGAGCTGGAGCGCCGGGAGGGAAGAACCATACCCGATATCTTCGCCAATGAAGGCGAAGCGTACTTCAGAGATGCGGAGACCGCCGTACTGCACAAGGTGCTGGAAGACAGCGGTCAGGTCATTGCTACCGGAGGCGGCGCCGTACTGAAAGAGGGAAACTGCCGGGCAATGTTCCATAACGGCTATGTCGTGGCCTTGTCGGCCCGGGCGGAAAGCATCGTGGAGCGGGTCAGTTTATCTGCAGACAGGCCGCTGCTGGCGGGCGATGTGGAAGGTCGGGTGAGGAAGATCATGGAGGAGCGCAAGGATGCCTATTCATTTGCTCACGTCACGATCGATACGACGGGTGTGGATGCTGGCGAAGTGGCGGAATTGATTTTAGCGCATTACCGCGTCTAAGCTTTTAAAGACGAGCCTATAACGTTCGCCTTTGTCCCCGAGTTTCTTTCATTATAAAAATAAAATAATAAAATAATGAAAAAATCCGGGGACAACAGCGATTGGAGGAATGCTTCGTTCTCGGAGCGCCGCACAACAGACAGTGGGCCTCAATTAACGGACCTTAGGGACATCCTCCCGTCTTTCGGATAAGAGCAGCCGGTTACTCTTCTTCATGCCACCATTGCAGCATGCCACCGGTCATATTGATACAGTTGTCATAACCGTGCTGTTGCAGATATTCGCAGACCCGCTCGCTGCGGTAGCCGCTGCGGCAGATGAAGATGACTTCCTGATCCGGGTCGATTTCTTCCAGTCTCGCCGGAATCTGATTCATGGGAATATGCTTGGCACCCGGAATCATGCCGGCGGCCACTTCTTCATCCTCCCGGACGTCAATCAGATTCAGCAGCTCTCCCGCCTGAAGGCGCTGCCTGAGCTCGGCGGGTTCAATTTGAGGGATTGGGTTCATGGTTGAGTCCTCTTTTCCTTGGTTTTATTATAAATGTTGAATGCAATTGTGTGATTATAATCATAAGCGCACTATAAACAGTGTAGACAAGCGGAAGCCGTCCTGTCAACGGATACAGACTGTGGTCATTGCGCCAAATCAGATCGAAGGAGCTTATTGATATATGGATGTTATCGTAAAACCTGCATCTTCCCTGAAGGGACAATTCGGAGCCCTGTCCTCCAAAAACTACACCACCCGCTATTTGCTGGCTGCCGCGCTGGCTGATGGCACTAGCACGATTTATTATCCTGCTCATAGCGAAGACAGCGATGCGATGCGCCGTTGCATTAAGGATTTGGGTGCCGTGCTTGAAGAAGATGATGAGAAAATCGTTATCACAGGTTTCGGACGCCATCCGCGTCACGTGTCCGAGCTGAATGTGGGCAACGCGGGGGCGGTGCTTCGTTTTCTCATGGGTATTGCGTCCTTTCTGCCTGACGTGACCTTTGTCAATACATATCCGGAATCGCTTGGGAAGCGGCCGCATGACGATCTGATTGACGCGCTTGGACAGCTCGGTGTGGAAGTGGAGCATCAGCAGGGCCGGCTTCCGATCCAGATCAGGGGCGGGCAGCCGAAGGGCGGAAAGATCCAGGTGTCCGGTTCGGTCAGCTCGCAATATTTGAGCGCTTTGCTGTTCCTGACCCCGCTGCTGGAGGAGGACAGCGAGATCGAAGTGCTGAATGACCTGAAGTCCAAGGTCGTCATCGGCCAGACGCTGGAGGTGCTGGAGCAGGCCGGAATTACGATCCAGGCGAGCGATGACTACATGTCATTCAAGGTGCCGGGCCGGCAGTCCTACCAGGCGCAGAGCTATACAGTTCAAGGTGATTACCCGGGAAGCGCCGCCATCCTGGCGGCGGCGGCCGTAACACAGTCGGATGTGACGCTTGAACGGCTGATGGTAAACAGCAAGCAGGGAGAGCGGGCGATTGTGGATGTGCTGCAAATGATGGGTGTGCCCTTGACACATGAGCACGATACCGTGCACGTGCAGGGCAACGGCAAGCTGAAGGCGGTGGAGTTCGACGGTGATGCGGCAACGGATGCTGTACTGGCTATGGTGGCGGCGGCTGTTTTTGCCGAGGGAACCTCGCGCTTTTACAATGTGGAGAACCTGCGCTACAAGGAATGTGACCGCATCACGGATTACTTGGCCGAACTGGCGAAGGCAGGGGCGAAGGTGGAGGAACGGCAAGCGGAGATTATCGTTCACGGCCGTCCGGAGGGTGTGGAAGGCGGAGTGGAAATTAACGCACACTTCGACCACCGGGTCATCATGGCTTTGACAGTGGTCGGCCTGCGGGCGAAGCAGCCGCTCGTCATCCGTGATGCGCACCATGTGGCGAAGTCCTATCCGCAATATTTTGAGCATTTGACCGCGCTTGGCGCCAATGTGGAATGGGTAAAATAATATAGCGGCATAAGTGATTCAAGGAGGGAATTTTCCATGGCATTCGAAAATCCGTCACGAGAGGACATCAAGCGAATTTTGGAGCAGGTGGGCAATATCGCGGTAGTAGGCTTGTCGGATAAAACGGACCGCACCTCCTATATGATTGCAGGGGCTATGCAGAGCAAAGGCTACCGGATCATTCCGGTTAATCCGGCGGCAGCGGGCAAGAAGATCCTGGGTGAAACCTGTTATGCGTCATTGCAGGATGTACCAGAGCCGATCGATTTGGTCAACGTATTCCGCCGCAGCGAATACTGTGCGGATGTAGCCAGAGATGCGGCAGCGGTCAATGCCCGGACATTATGGCTGCAGCTTGGCATCGTGAGCGAGGAGGCCGCGGCCATCGCCCGCGAGCACGGGATGACCGTCATTATGGACCGCTGCATCAAGGTGGAGGAGGCCATAACCCGCCCGGTTCGACTATAATGTTATATTTTTAAATCAAGAGGGGCCATGTGCTCCTTTTTTCTTTCGGATTCTCTGTCTCAAGAAAGTAACGCCGTCATAGTTCTAGATCAATCCGATTTATGATTGAATTGTTATAATAGTTCCACAAAGCTGGATGACCATCGAATGAATGAGTTCCAAGTATCGTGGAAAGGGAGAGATAAGCATGCTCAAAGCTGTAGTGTTCGATGATGAATACATCGTGCTGCAGGGCCTGAAAACGATGATCGATTGGGGGCAGTACGGGATAGAAATGATTGGAACGGCGGACAATGGCCTATCGGCGCTCGGCATCAAAGCAGGAGTGGAATTCAGACTTTGACAAATACTTCCCTACACCTTACCATCAGTGGTAGAAAGGAGAGGATCGCCATGAATTGGCTCGGATCGCTTCAGCAGCTGGGGCGTGCCGTTATGCTTCCGACGATGGTACTGCCGGCGGCGGCTATTCTCCTGAGTTTGGCGAGCCTTCCCTGGGCAGGCTGGGGGCTGCCCGCCGTCGGTGAAGTGGCAGAAGCCGCAGGTCACGGCATTTTTAATTTTTTGCCTTATATCTTTGCTGTCGGCGTGGCTCTGGGCATGTCCAATCAGGCGGGGCAGGCCGGACTGGCCGCGTTGGCCGGAATGGCGATATATGATCAGGTAACAAAGCATTTCGGAAGCGGGACGGTGCATCCCGCCACACTGATAGGTATTATTCTGGGCGTGATATCCGGGTTTACGCATAACCGGTTTAAGAGCATCAAGCTGCCGGAGGTGCTGCAGTTTTTCGGCGGATCGCGGTTTGTATTGCTGTTTATCGGCCTTTTTTCGGCCGTATTCGCTTTTCTGATGCTGGGCATCGCTCCTGTGCTGCAGGGCGCTCTTGTACGGCTTGCCTCCATGGAAGGTATGATGGGCGGCTTCGGTTTATTTTTGTATGGCGTCTTATACAGGATTCTGGTTGCGTTTGGGCTGCATCATTTGCTTAACAACATATTCTGGTTTCAGCTTGGTACATACGAGACACCTGATGGAAATCTGGTGCAGGGGGACCTGCCGCGCTTCTTTGCCGGAGATCCGACTGCGGGATACTTCATGTCCGGTTTATTCCCGATCATGATGTTTGCCCTGCCTGCGATTGCGCTGGCCATCATACATGAGGCCAGGGAGGATTTGAAGCCGAAAATCCGAAAAACGTTTCTTACCGCCGCATTCGTCTGCTTTCTGACCGGTGTGTCGGAGCAGATTGAGTTTGCGTTCCTGTTCGCTGCTCCTTATCTGTTTATGCTTCATGCTGTTTTGTCCGGAATTGCAATGTGGGTCACCTATGCGCTGGACATCAGGCACGGGTTCTCTTATTCGGCTGGATTTATCGATTATGTGCTTAATTTTCATCTGTCCCATAACGCATGGCTGCTGCTTCCCGTCGGGGTTGTGTACGGGCTTGTCTATTATGTCCTGTTCCGCTGGGCTATCAGGACGTTCCGGATTCCGACGCCCGGCAGGGAAGAAGGCTCCATGCTGGACGACTGGGCCGGGGGCATACCATACAGGGCTCCATTAATTCTGGAGGCGCTCGGCGGCAAGGAAAATATCATTCAGCTTCAATCCTGCATCACCAGGCTTCGCCTTACGGTGCACAATGACCGTCTGATCGACACGGGTGCTATGAAAGCGTTGGGATCGGCCGGACTGATCAAGCTGGGCGGCGGCAACGTTCAAGTCGTATTTGGCACCTATTCGGAGCTGATCCGCGAGGAAATCGCCAAGCTGATGGAGCGGGATCTTCCACAGGTCATGTTCAACGCTCCCGTGCAGGGCAAAATGCTGCCGATCCAGGAGGTGCCTGATCAAATTTTCGCGGCCAAGCTGGTCGGGGACGGGGTTGCTTTTATTCCCGAAAAAGGCGAGCTGGTGTCGCCTGTGCACGGCACGGTTATGCATATTTATCCGACCATGCACGCCATCGGCATATCGACACCCGAGGGGATTGAGGTGCTGCTCCATATCGGGATTGATACGTCCCAGCTCAAGGGGCACTTTAACGCCCTGGTGGAGGCCGGGGATACGGTGGAGCCGGGGCAACTGCTGATCAAATTTGATTTGCAGGCGCTCCGCGAGCAGGCTGCTTCACTCGTGACACCGATGGTGATCACGAATCCGGACCGCGTGAAATCCTGGAGCTATGCGCCATTTAAGCATGTAAAAAAAGGTCAGGCATCGGTGATGTCCGTTGTACTGCACGATAGGAATGTTGGAGGGGTAGAATCATGATAGACGGCATTGGCGCCGCCGCGGGCGTTGCGATCGGCAAGGCTTTTGTCCTGCCGAGCTGGGAATGGGACCTGACCGAGCAGAAGATGGACCCGGTGGATCTGGCCAAGGAATTTGAAAGATTGTATGAAGGCATTCGTACTTCCAAAGATGAAATCAAGCTGATCAAAAATGAATTTCGCGAAATGGTCGGACCGGAGGAATCCAGTATTTTTGATGCGCATTTGGCTATTCTGGACGATCCGGCGTTCATGAATGAGGTTCACGGCATCATTGAACGGCAGTACAAAGCGGCCGAGGTGGCAGTGAAGGAAGCCATCGACCATTTTGTAGCTATGTTTGATCTGCTGGACGATGAATATATGAAGGAACGGGCCATGGATATCAAGGATGTGGGCAACCGTCTGCTGAAGCATCTGCTGGGTGCGCCCGAGGTTACGCTTCCGAAGGATACGCAGCCGTACATTCTGGTAGCCAAGGAGCTGTCGCCCTCCCAGCTGGCGCATCTGAATCCCGGCAATGTTCTGGGCATTGTGACGATGAGCGGTGGGAAAACCTCCCATTCGGCCATCATGGCGAGAGCGCTCGGCATTCCGCTGGTGTCCGGTCTGGAAAGCAGCAGCAATCTGCCCGTCCAAACCGGGGATATGATGATTGTCGACGGGGACAACGGGCGGGTGTTCGTCAATCCGGAGCAGCCTGTTCTGGAGCGGTATACCGAGCTGAGGAATGAACAGCAGCGCAAAAAGGAGCAGCTGCAGCTGCTGGCTTCCGTTGAGGCCATCACGAAGGACGGAGAGACGATCAGACTGTCAGCCAATATCAGCTCCGTCAAGGACATGGAGGCAGCCATCAAAAACGGCGCTCAGGGCGTCGGGCTGTTTCGGACAGAGTTCCTGTACATGGATCGGCCTGCTTTCCCCGGCGAAGAGGAGCAGTTTAACGTGTACCGGCTTGTCGCCGAGAAGGCTGGCGGGCATCCGGTCGTCATTCGTACCCTTGATATCGGAGCCGATAAGCAGCTCGATTATTTGCCGCTACAGGAGGAGGAGAATCCTTTCCTTGGCTACCGCGGCATCCGGATCAGCCTCGACCGCAAGGATTTGTTCAAAACCCAGCTGACCGCCATTCTGCGGGCAAGTGCCTTTGGGCAGGTTAAAATTCTGTTTCCGATGATTTCCTCCATCGAGGAACTGCTGCAGGTCAAGGCCGTTATGAAGGAAGCGATGGAGGAGCTGGACGGACGCGGCATAACCTACAACAAAAATACCGAAAAGGGGATCATGATCGAGATTCCCGCCGCCGTGCTCATTGCCGAGGAGCTGGCGCGTGAGGTAGACTTTTTCAGCATCGGCACGAATGATCTGGTGCAGTACGTGCTGGCGGTCGACCGCATGAACGAGCAGATTGCCCATATGTACAACCCCTATCATCCGGCGGTGCTCCGCATGCTGCGCATGACGGCCGAGGCTGCCAAAGGAGCGGGCATCAGTGTCAGCGTGTGCGGGGAAATGGCCGGAGATGAGCGTTCCATCCCACTCTGGCTGGAGCTCGGCATCCGGCAGTTGAGCATGTCGCCGCAGTCTTTGCTTCGTGTCAAGCACAGGCTGCTGAATACGACGGCTGCGGATGCGAGACGTACAGCTCAGGAATGCATGAAGCTGTCCAAAGCGGCCTTGATCGAGCAGAAGCTTGCGGCAGCGGCGTGCGGCGTGCCTTTGAATCCGTAGTAGCGTACTTGGTCATCAAAGAAGCAGCCTCCAACTGTCAGTTCAGAACGTAATGTCCAAAATAAACGAAAGGACCTCAATTTCCGCAACCAAGCGGGGTTTGAGGTCCTTTTTAATAGCAAGTCCATGTTCAGGCTGGCACGACTCTTAAGCGATGCGCTGATTCGACAGAAAAAGACATGTATTTTTCGATCTCCTATGGTAATTTGTTCAATTCCTTGTGTAGAGAAGGAATTGAGGTTAGTCGGGTCGAATTGAGTTTAGAGAAATACATATGCGTAAAACTGCAAATGATGTTTAATGGGGTGTTAAAATGCGCAAGCTTTGTGAATGCGGCGCAAGCATGAACCTGGAACTTAGGACCTTGGTTTACGGACAAAAGATGGAAATCAGGCATGTGCCCGTGTTGACCTGCCTTAGCTGTACTGAAAGTGAAGTACCGGCTCAGGTGGCGGATGATATCAAGAGGCTCATAAAAACAACGGATGAGGAACCTGCAGTAAAACAAATTTCATTTACGGAAATCCATGAATGGGCAGATGTCATTCGACAAGTGCTCATGAACTCGGAAGACCAGGAGCTTGAGGAGTGGGATCAGCCGCTGGAAGAGGCCAGGCAGGAGCGCATTAATTTGCTGCTTGATTTATACCGCTTTGCCAGTGATTCTGGGGATACCCGCTGGATGAATGAGGTGGAAAGCAGGCTTAAGCAACTGTCTATGGCGGCACCCGACCTGCTGTTATCAGACATAAAAAGATGAATATATGAAAATTTTCATGGACATCATTGGATTTTACATAAGCTTTTTGTTAAGATTAAAGAAAGTATAAGTTTTCAGCGGTGCTGAGGCTTTCTTTAATCGCAAGAAAAACCTCCGCAAAAGCGGTCTGTCTTCTGTGAAAGCACGTCGTTTCTTACCGTAGTCCTAAGACTCTTTGATGGGAAAGGAATGTATGTCCAATGGCAACCATGAAAAAATTGAGCACGATCGAACATTTGGATGGTGCGTTGATAGCTTCGGCCGGGAAGCCGCTGCTGCTGTTCAAGCACAGTACGCGCTGTCCAATCAGTGCAAGAGCGCACTATGAGATGGAAGCCTATCTCCAAGAGGCACCTGTGTCTAATGTTGAATACGGTATCATTTACGTGGTTGAGGATCGTCCTGTCTCTAACGAGGCTGCGGCAAGGCTGAATGTGAAGCATGAGTCGCCACAAGTTATTCTGGTCAAGGACGGAAAGGCCGTGTGGGATACCTCCCATGGCAGCATTACAAGTGTCAGATTGCAGGAGGAGCTAGGCCGTATCTGACCGCACTTTGATTGCATAATGCGGTTTTTTGTCGTATCATGTTTTTAATTGGTAGCTGGGTATGAAATGAAAATTTATCGGCAATGGAGAGAAGGAATGTGACGGTAACCATCTATGATGTTGCTCGCGAAGCCGGCGTTTCAATGGCGACGGTATCCCGTGTAGTCAACAATAACCCGAATGTAAAACCGCAAACCCGAAAGAAAGTATATGAGGCTATCGAGCGGCTGGGATACCGGCCGAATGCGGTTGCACGCGGACTGGCGAGCAAGAAAACCACGACGGTCGGCGTTGTGATTCCCGATATATCCAATTCCATATTTGCTGAAATCGCGCGTGGAATTGAAGATATCGCCAACATGTATCACTATAATATTATTTTGTGCAATGCCGATAAGCGCAAGGAGAAAGAGATCCGCGTCATCAACACCCTGCTGGAGAAGCAAGTGGATGGACTTCTCTTTATGGGTGGTACTGTAACAGATGAGCATATTCAAGCTTTCCAGACGGCGGCCGTGCCTATCGTATTGTGTGCGACAAGTGATGAGAAAGGCATGTATCCGTCCGTTGACATTGACCATGAAAGTGCCGCCTATGATGCAGTGAGCACCCTGGTGCGCCACGGACACCGCCAGATTGCCATGATCAGCGGCACGCTGCAGGATCCGGCTAACGGTTATGCCCGCTTCCAGGGGTATAAGAGAGCTCTCGAAGCAGCGGGGATCGAATATCAGGAAGACCTTGTTCGCATCGGCAACTATCGCTATGAATCCGGGGTCGAGGCCATGAAATACTTCCTCGGTCTGAAGAAGAAGCCAACCGCCATCTTTGCTGCAACAGATGAAATGGCCATTGGCGCGATTCACAGCATTCAGGATGAGGGGCTTAGGGTGCCTGATGATTTCTCCATTATCAGTGTGGACAATATTCGCATGGCATCCATGGTTCGTCCGCAGCTGACGACGGTAGCCCAACCGATGTATGATCTTGGGGCTGTCGCCATGCGTCTTTTGACGAAACTGATGAAGAAGGAAAATGTCGAGAATCCGCGGGTTATTCTGCCGCATGAAACGATTCTGCGCCTGTCCGTCAGTCATTTGGATTAAACATGACATACAACATTGAATGAGCTCCGTAAGGGGCTTTTTTCAATCATTTTTATTTTTGAAATTGGATTTTACAGGCAGGAGGGATGAACGAATGAGTCAGGTCATTGGTCTCATAGGCGCAATGGACGAAGAAATAGAACTGCTGCTGTCAGGCATGCAGACCGCACGCAAGACCGTTAAGGCGGGCATTACATATACGGAGGGTATGCTCCACGGTCATCGTGTCGTTGTATGCAAATCAGGTGTAGGCAAAGTGAACGCTGCGGTCACGACACAGATTCTGATTGACAGGTTCGGCGTAAACAGCGTTATTTTTACAGGTGTGGC
This sequence comes from Paenibacillus enshidis, assembly GCF_042136365.1. Lineage (NCBI taxonomy): Bacteria > Bacillati > Bacillota > Bacilli > Caryophanales > Paenibacillaceae > Paenibacillus > Paenibacillus enshidis. The sequence continues at coordinate 301,228 of NZ_JBHHMI010000003.1, forward strand.
CGGGGCGGTGAATCCGGAATTGAATATCGGCGATATCGTGATCTCTTCAACCTGTATGCAGCATGATATGGATGTGACGCCGCTCGGTTTTGCACGTGGAATCATTCCTTACCAGGACATCTCCGAGTTCGCGGCCGACAGCCGGCTGATTCAATTGGCCGAGATGGCCTGCAGGGCAAGAGGAGACCGTTATCTGACTGGCAAGGTGCTTTCCGGTGACCAGTTCGTGGCGAGCAGGGAGACCGTCACCACTCTGTATACGGAGATGGGCGGAGCCTGTACGGAAATGGAAGGAGCGGCGGTGGCGCAAGCCTGTCACATGAACGGTGCTCCGTTTGTTGTGCTCCGTTCCATGTCCGATAAAGCGGATGGCTCCGCACATGTGAATTTTGCCGAATTTACGGTGGAGGCCTCACATCGTTCACATCAAATTGTGGAATATATGCTGCAGCATTTTGACACATAATTCAATACATAAAACGGTTGCGGAAGCGGACCCGGTCAAATTGCTCTGCTGAGCTGAGAGGCACACGGTTTCCGATTCTCACCATCAGGCAGTTGGCCGGATGGGCGCAAATTTCAGGGTCATCGGTGGCAAACCAGACCATGTCCACCGTTTTCATCAGCTTCTCCATCATTTTGCGGTAATCCCAGACGCTCATTTGCGTGTTTTTTAAATCCCAATGCCAGTAATATTCTGTCGTAAATACGATATAATCATCCAGTTGTCCATCTTCAAACGCCGCCCGCAGCATCTGCTTGCCCAGTCCTGCGGAACGGTAATTATCGGCTACCTCTATTGCCCCAAGCTCAAGCAAATCCTTCATGCCGCCTTCCGACCAGCGTTCGCACTCATCCGGATAGTGAAAGGTGACATAACCGACAATGACACGTCCGTCTCTTGCAATGATCACACGCCCTTCAGGCAGAGAGGCGATGTCGATGAGAGCATGATGCTGCTCCCGCGGAACGCGGAAGGCATCCAACTGTTCGTGCATCAGCAGATCCCGCAGACAGGATTCGTCTACCGGACCTTCGACGGTTAATTTCCCTTGACGGGCAGCCATGTCATGAACCCTGTACAGCTTTGTATGCTCCATAGCAGGCTCCTTTCCCAACCATACTGGCACTCCCCCGTATCAACCTACTTATAACAAAAAAACAATGGCTTGAAAAGGATGACCGTCACAGTCTGCCTGTGATATACTGTCGATGACATAAAAAATTCATATTTTTGGCTGCGAATCTGGATTCTTCATTAAGCAAGTTCTGACTATGAGTTGTACTCACATTTGTACCAAGAGGAGGCTGAAAGTCATGAAGGGCGAGCAACTGGAAAGTGTCGTTTACGCATCAAACATGGGTTCATATGAACAGGCCTGCAAGCGTTTTCAATGGAGGGATGTCGAAAGTCACTTTACTTGGTCCCGAACTGGGAAGGTGAACATGGCTCACGAAGCGATAGACCGGCATGTCTATGAAGGCCGTGGCCATAAAACCGCGCTGCTCTACTGCGATGGACAGCGGGAGGAGTCCTACACTTTTATGCAGCTTTGTATGGAATCCAACAGGTTCGGCAATGTGCTGCGCAAGTACAATGTGGTTAAAGGAGAACGGGTGTTTGTTTTCATGCCGCGCTCGCCCGAGCTGATTATTGCCCTCTTGGGCATCCTAAAGGTCGGGGCTGTGGCAGGGCCGCTTTTTGAGGCGTTTATGGAAACGGCCGTCAAAGACCGGCTTGAGGACAGCGGCGCTGTCGCTATTGTGACGACTCCGGAGCTGCTCAGCCGCATCCCCAGAGATGAGCTGCCGGAGCTCAAGCATGTCTTCGTGGTAGGGGACAGCTCACAATTGACAGGTGGCGTCATCGACTTCAAAGCCGAAATAGAGCAGGCTTCCTATGAATTTGAGCCTGAGTGGCTGGACCGTGAGGACGGGCTGATTATTCACTATACGTCAGGTTCGACCGGGAAGCCCAAAGGAGTATATCATGTACAGAATGCGATGATTCAGCATTATTACACAGGCAAGGCGGTGCTTGATCTCAGGGAGGATGACATCTACTGGTGTACGGCAGACCCGGGATGGGTAACCGGAACCTCCTACGGGATCTTTGCCCCCTGGCTTAACGGAGCCACGAATGTGATCCGGGGCGGGCGGTTCAGTCCGGAGAACTGGTACAGAACGATTGAACGTTATCAGGTAACCGTCTGGTACAGCGCTCCTACCGCATTTCGCATGCTGATGGGAGCGAACGAGGAAATACTCGAAAAATACGATTTGAGCAGTCTGCGGCATGTGCTCTCGGTTGGTGAACCTCTCAATCCCGAAGTGGTGCGTTGGGGCTGGAAGGCTTACGGACAGCGTATACATGACACGTGGTGGATGACGGAGACCGGAGGGCAGCTGATCTGCAACTATCCGGAGATGGCTATTAAGCCCGGATCCATGGGTAAGCCGCTGCCTGGCATCGAAGCAGCTATCCTTGATGACGAAGGCAATGTCCTTCCGCCGAACCAGATGGGGAATTTGGCGATCCGGACGGGCTGGCCGTCCATGATGCGAAAGATTTGGAACAACCCGGCGAAGTATGATGAATACTTCCGCTTCAGCGGCTGGTACGTATCCGGAGATTCCGCTTATATGGATGAGGACGGTTACTTCTGGTTTCAGGGACGGATTGATGATGTCATCAATTCTTCCGGGGAGAGAATCGGACCGTTTGAGGTGGAGAGCAAGCTGGTCGAGCACCCGGCGGTTGCGGAAGCGGGAGTCATCGGCAAGCCTGACCCGATGCGTGGTGAAATTATCAAGGCGTTTATCGCTTTGCGTGAAGGATACGAGCCTTCCGAAGAGCTGAAGGAGGAAATCTACCGTTTTGTCAGGGGAGGTCTGTCGGCTCATGCCGCTCCACGAGAAATTGAATTCAAAGATAAACTGCCGAAAACGCGTTCAGGCAAAATCATGCGCCGTGTGCTGAAGGCCTGGGAGCTTGAGCTACCTACAGGAGATTTGTCGACTATTGAAGATTGATGACATTGGCTGAGGTACTTCTTTCGCAAGTTGTGAGAGGCTCCGAGAACAAAGCATTCCTACAATCGCTGTTGACCCTCCGGGCCAAAGGCGAACGCTGCCGCTTTTTCGGAATTGCTTCGTCCTCTCCGCTGCTCCGTGCATCCTCCCGACTTTAAAAGATAACAATCCGAAATCGCTAGTCTCCTGCGATTTTTGAGATGGTAAAAGGGTCAGGAACAGGGTCTAGATCCCCCTGTTCTTGACCTTTTGTCCTTCATGCCACAGAGTGAAATGTACGGATGGCTAAAGTAAATGGAAAGAGCGAGTATTGGTGGAAATTCAACCACCGATACTCGCTCTTTTAAATTAGTTTTGCTGATGAACGGGAGATGAAGGAGGGGACTCGCCCAGTGCGTTCACTGCGGTAATACGGAACCATCCCTTAGCTTTCTTTTTCCCGCCCTTGTTGTAGTCGAACTGTGTAAAACGGGGGGAGCCGACCAGATTAAAAGGCTCCTGTCCGTTCTCGCTGTAATATACGTTATAGCCGATAATACCTTGCTCAGGTCCATTGGCGGCCCACTGCAACTTGATTCCATTGCCGGCTGCTTCCGCCACAGGCTGCCCCGGAGCGGAAGGAGGAGCGCTCGGTTGTTCACCTTCACCGGCAGCAGGATCATCCAGGACCGGATCAGGATCCGGTACGGTGGCGGTGCTGGTGCTAGGCGCCGATTCACGCCCTGCAACATCGACTGCCGTGACATAAAACTCCCCTGGTGATTCCGTAAATACTTTGGAGCCGTCAGCCATAACGATTTTACCGGTGCGGCTGAAGCCGTCCCCGGTGGAGCGATACAGCCGGTAACCGACGACATCGTCATCCCCGCTAGGAGAGAAGGAGATGACCGCTTTTCCGTCCTCAAGGCTTACCTGGACATTCACAGGAGGTTCAGGATCTCTTCCGTTGTCCTTCCTTGGGTCCACCCGGGTCGGAAGCTCATCGTCAGCATCGGCCGGGAGATAATAGGACAGCGATTTATGCTCCTTCATCTTGGAAAATGCTTTCTGCAGCTCCTTGATCAGCTCGGAGATCGGTTTCTCACGTTTGATGACGGTCTGCTGGCTCAGGAATTCATCAGGTGTGCCATCACGCGGAATATAGTTGACTCCGTTGTACGTAATATATTTTGCTCTTGCGACCGCATCATCGCTTTGTGTCGGCACATACTTGGCATTGAAAATATCCGTAACGAACTTGTTCGTCAAGGAAGTCGGCAGCTTGCCGCTGTATGCTGAAACGGTGCGGGTCACGATGCCGTCCGGCTTCTCGAATTCATGGTCTTCGAAAAGCTGTGGATCCGAATCAACAACCTCGTTCATGATGGTCGCCCACAGCCGCCGTGCCCGCTCCTTCTGCTTACTCGTTTCGAGCTTGTGGATCGGCTGCTTGTATCCGACCCAAACGCCGAGTGTGACGTCCGGTGTAAACCCTTGAAACCATACGTCGGTGTAGGACTGGGTCGTTCCGGTTTTGCCCGCGATCGGGATGTCATTATGCTTGAAATTGCGGTTAACGAGCGCCCCTGTGCCGTCCCTCACGACAGTTTTCAGCATGTCTGTCATCAGATAGGCGGTTTGTGGCGAGAATGCCTTCACAGGCTTCGCTTCGTGTTTGTAGACAATGTTTCCTTTGGAATCGACAATTTTGCTGATCATATAAGCATCATTGAATACACCGCCATTGGCGATCGCGCCGTAGGCATTTGTCAATTCCTCTACGGTAACTCCATACTTCAGCCCGCCGAGCACACCGGTCTTGGCCTGGTAATCACTATCTTCAATAGTAGTAATACCGAGCTTTTTGACAAATCCCCAGGCTTTATCAATGCCTACCTTATCATTGAATATTTTGAGCGCAACCGTGTTGATTGATTTATTGAGCGCATGACGCGCCGTTACAAGTCCTTCGTAGCGGTTATTGGAGTTTTTCGGAATATGATATCCGTTCACTCCGTCTTTAAGAATAATAGGAGCATCGTCCAATACGCTGCCCGGTTGAACCAGCCCGGCTTCCAGTGCTGGCAAGTAGGCGGCGATCGGCTTCATGGCCGAACCCGGCTGGCGTACCATCTGTGTGGCATAGTTCATCTGCTCTTCATTAAAATCGCGGCCTTCAATCATGCCGAGAATTGCGCCTGTCTTATGGTTGATCAGCATGGCGGCCGTCTGTTCCATGCCTTTGGTCTGGCTGGTCGGCGAGAAATTGTTGGCATTTTCGGCGATGCTTCGCATCGTTTTATATACGGTTTTGTCAATGGTCGTATAAATTCTGTATCCACCGGTGCGCAGCTGTTGCAGCGCTTCTTCCTGATCGGTCTGATTTGTGCCCGCCGCTTCTCCCGTTTCCGTATCTGACTGCTGCTCCGTCCCTTTCTGGAGAGACATCAGGATCTGGGCAGCCTGCCGTTCGGTTTCCATCATAAGATATGGATAAGTATTGTAGGCCTTAACTGCTCTCTTTGCCAGCGATTTCTTGATATCGAACGCCAGGGCATCATCATATTGCGCCCGGACGATCTTGCCCTCCTCCAGCATGCGGGAGAGCACCAGCTTCTGCCGGTTCATGGCCTTATTAAAGGCCGACTCGTTAAATTCCCCTTTGCCGTTAAAGGCGGAGTAAGTACTCGGAAGCTGCGGGAGCCCAGCCAGATACGCCGCTTGGGCAATATTCAGCTTGCTCAGATCGGTAATGTTAAAAATACCCTTGGCTGCAGCCTTGATGCCAAACACGTTGTATCCGTTGGAGCCGTTGCCGAATGGAACCTTGTTTAGATAAGCGGTCATGATCTGTTCCTTGGTCATAAACCGTTCCAGGCGCATCGCCAGCAAAATTTCCTTGATCTTGCGGTCTTCGGTACGGTCAAGATTCAGAAATACGCGCCGTGCCAGCTGCTGAGTCAGCGTGCTTCCGCCGGTCTGGACAGATTCCTTCAGCACTTTTTGTTTGACTGCGCGCATGGTGCCCGATAAATCCACGCCCTTATGCTCATAAAAACGATTGTCCTCAATGGCGACAACCGCATCGATGACGATTTGCGGGATTTGCTCATAGGTGACAGGACGCCTATCCTCTTCGGTACGGAGTTGCCCGATCGGTGAGCCATCTTCAAAGTAGGCGAATCCGGTAATGGCATTTTCGCCCACCTTTTGCTCGATCGTCTCCCTGCTGCGTACAGGCTCATCCTTTACGATGGAGGCCACATACCCTGACACGGCTCCACCGGCGAACAATAGGCCCATGCAGCCCAACACCACGATCCATTTCAGAGTGACGCCGATCCTGCGAAAAATGGTTTTTGCCCGGGAGCCCTGTCGGTCAGGGGGGATTTTTTTCTCATCAACCATCAAGCTTTCCTCCTTTTAACAGGCACTATTATAGCATAAAATTGAAATTTTAACCCATAAGCTGAAAGCCAAACTTCCTGTATGTTGACTTGCGCAAAAAAATTATGTTATAAATAGTTCAAAGTAGCTTAAAGTACATATGGATAAAAGCTGGGAAAGACTAAAGTAGAAGGCGGCAAGGCGTGCGCAGAGAGACGGTGGGTGGTGCGAACCGTAGACGTTCCTCCTTTGAATTACCGTCTGGAGCTGTCCGGATGAACAGGGGAGCGAGGCAAGCGTTCCTGCAGTAGTCCGGTACCGGGCAGCGACCCGTTATTGCAATGAAGTGAAAGTGTATCGCCCTTCGCAGGCGTGCGCTTTAATTAGGGTGGTAACGCGAGCAGGCTCCTTCTCGTCCCTTGGGATGGGAAGGAGCCTTTTTGTGCATTTTTATAATACGGGAGGAATCAGCAAATATGAAATGGGAAGAGCTTACCCCTGCGCAGCAGGCGGAAACAGAGCGCCAACTCGCTATTTTGACGCGCGGGGTGGTGGAAATCGTTCCAGAGGATGAATTCAAGCAAAAAATCGCGAAAGCGGTCGTGAGCGGCGAGCCCTTGAAGGTCAAGCTTGGGCTTGATCCGTCGGCTCCGGATCTGCATATCGGACATACGGTTGTAATGCACAAGCTGCGGCAGTTTCAGGAGCTTGGCCACCAGGTACAGTTGATTATTGGGGATTTCACAGGCCGGATCGGGGACCCGACAGGCAAATCCGAGACGCGCAAGCAGCTGTCTGAAGAGGATGTGCAGCGCAATGCGGAGACGTACAAGCAGCAGCTGTTCAAAATTCTTGACCCGGAGAAGACGAAGGTCTACTACAATTCGGAATGGCTCGGGCCGATGACCTTTGCGGACGTGGTGAACCTTTCTGCCAAAGTGACCGTGGCCCGCATGATGGAAAGAGACGATTTCACGAAACGGTTCCAGGGCGGCCTGCCGATCAGCATTCACGAGTTTTTCTACCCGCTCATGCAGGGCATGGACTCCGTGGCGCTGAAGAGCGATGTGGAGCTGGGCGGTACGGATCAGAAGTTCAATCTGCTTATGGGACGTACGCTGCAGAAGGAATACGGTGTGGATACACAGGCTACCATGATGCTGCCGCTGCTGGAAGGTCTGGACGGCGTACAGAAAATGAGCAAAAGTCTTGGCAACTACATCGGAATTGATGAGGAACCGAATGAGATGTACGGGAAGGCCATGTCTGTGCCGGACGAGCTGATGCTCAAGTACTTTGAGCTGGCGACCGATGTGTCCGGCGAGGAGCTTAAGAAGATGAAGGAGGGACTGCAGGACGGCAGTGTGCATCCCCGTGATGCCAAAATGCTGCTGGCCCGTACGCTTGTCCGGATGTACCATGGGGAAGAGGCGGCAAACGCAGCCCAGGAGCATTTCGTTACGGTATTTCAGCAGCGCGCGCTTCCGGAAGACATCAAGGAGTTCAATCTGGGGACCGGCGAGCTTGAGAACGGAAGCATCCGTGTCATCAAGCTGCTGACACTGCTTGGCTTTGCTGCTTCTAACGGCGAGGCAAGACGGAGCATCCAGCAGGGAGCCGTCAAGATTAATGAAGAAAAATGGGCGGATCCGAATGCGGATTATACACCACAGGACGGGGATATCATTCAGGTTGGCAAACGCAAATTCGCGAAGCTCAAGCTGGTCTGATTTTCCTGGAGAAAAAAAGAACCCGGAAAATAAATTCCGGGTTCTTTGGCTTGCTTCCAATATTAACGGTTGTAGAATTCGACGATTTGCTTCTCGTCGATGTCCTGGGACAACTCAGCGCGCTCAGGCAGGCGGATGTACTTGCCTTCCACTGCAGCATCGTTGTACTCCAGGTAAGCTGGCAGATGGTTGCGGTTGTCAATAGCTTCTTTGACGGAAGACAAAGAGCGGCTTCTTTCACGCAGACCGATTACGTCGCCCAGGCTTACTTGATAGGAAGCGATGTCGACTTTTTTGCCGTTTACAGTCACATGACCATGGGATACCAGCTGGCGTGCGCCCGCACGGGAATTCGCAAATCCGAGACGGAATACCAGGTTGTCCAGACGGCTTTCCAGCAGGAACATAAAGTTCTCACCGGCAATGCCTTGCATGTGTTGTGCTTTGTTAAAGAGCGTGTGGAATTGCTTCTCTCCCAAACCGTACATGTGACGCAGTTTTTGCTTTTCAGCCAGCTGCATGCCGTAGTTGCTCATTTTTCTGCGTTGGTTAGGACCATGCTGTCCCGGAGGGAAAGGGCGTTTCAATTCTTTGCCGGTACCGCTCAGGGAGATGCCCAGACGGCGGCTCAATTTAAATTTAGGACCAGTGTAACGTGCCATTATAGAGTTAACTCCTTCATAATTAAATTTTGAGTGGGGCTTCTCTTTGCGCTCCATTTTGTTCGGCGCCGGATTCCATGCGCGCTAACTGACGGGAAAGTTCAGCCGCTGTCCTGTCAGCAACAAAAAAGATGAGGGTGACACAACTGTTACGCCCAAAATTTAAGACTGCTGCCCATAGGCAGATACAGTCTTCATCAACAATATATATTATATGAAATGGATAATTAAAGTCAATAGCGTACAAGAAAAACGTTCGAAAAAGCGCTTTCAAAGAAGCAAAACTAAGGATATCGATCATTTAGGACTTTGGAAAAATACGCGTCGTTTTTTGTCGATAGGTCTTTTTGACTATAAATTGTAGGTGCAAAGTCATAGATTACAAGGTAATATAAGTAGAAGCCAGTTTCATTTGCATCCAAAAAATATATAGCATGATCGGATAAATGCAATTTTCACAAGATCAGTAATGCAAAAAGGGCGGTGTCCTTCATGTCAAAGTTCCATATGACGGGTCATAACGACGGAGATGATGATAGCGTTAGCCGATCAAGTGTGTTCATGGCAGAGTATCCGGTAATACTGCCGGATCTGAATGATATGGACATAACCTCCTTCGATTTTCCGTACCTTGACGAGCTTTTGTCATATGCGCATGCCAGATGGCTTCAGCAATGCTCGGGCCTGGAATGGATAAGTGCACTGGATACGGCGGTGTTTACACCTATGGGAACAAGGGTCGAACCGGGACAGGCCGACGAGGAGTTGCAGCTTTTGATTAAACAGGTGTTGGAGTCAGGGAAATTACAGCTCTCTGCACCGGATTCCAGGTGCTGTGCTGCCGCCCTGCCGGTATTGAGCAGACATCATGGGGAAATATTCGCAGTACTTGTTTTTACATCTCGGGCCGGCGGTACACTGCCTGAGCCTGAACTGCTCGAAACAACTGCTCTTCATTTTCGCTCATGCTTCTACCAGCAGTTCGAATGTCAGCTTTTGCCGACTGCGCTGAAGAAAAGAAATTCATCGGACAGGGAAGCGAAGCTGCGCTCCACGATGTTCCAGATCGCAAGAAACATGCATGATAAAATCGATGTGGATGCCGTGCTTGACGAGGTGTTCTGCAGCATTGAAAATTTGTTTTCGAATGTCCGGCTTACCCTGTTTCTGTCCCACGATCACCGCAGCAGCAATCCCCGTGTAAAACAGCTCCTGCTCCGTCAGGGGGAAGATAATATATGTCTGCGGGCATTCATAAAGGGGGCGCTTGTTGCCAGCTGGAATTTGGACGAGGAGAACAGCGGCCAGGCAGCGGACAGGACGGTTATTGAGTTTGGCATACCTTTGCGGGGAAAGCAGGGGATCTATGGTGTTTTTCTCATGGAGCTGCCGGTCAACTATAAGTATCCGGAGCAGGAGGAACTGGATCTTATAACGATGCTGGCGGATACCGCTGGTACAGCGTTCGAAAATGCCAAATTGCTGGAGCAGTCCAATATGCTGAACCATGAGCTGAGGCTGATCAATGTGCTGGCACAACGGCTGAACCGGAGCCTTAGGCTGAACGATATTTTCACATTCGCTGTGCAGGAACTGATTAACGTATTCAGTGCCGAGCATTGCTGCATCGTTCAACTGAATGAGGAAAAAAACTGTTTTGAGGTGATGGGCTGCACCCTTGAACACGGCAAAGGGAGCATGTTTCCCGTTAATTACGGCTTTTCGAGCATTTTGTACACGACCGGGGAACCGATTATTTTGGCAGATTATATGGAGCGAGCCCCTACAATCTCGGTTTTTATGGAGGATACGCTGTCACGATCTCTCATGGGGGTTCCTCTGACGATCAATGGCAAAGTAAAAGGCGCGATTTTACTCACTCACCGTGAGCCCCATTATTTTTCCTATGAAAACTACAAGCTGCTGCAGATGTTCACGCCCCATATCGGCATTGCGATTATGAATGCTTCGCTGCACGCGCAGGTAAAGCAGCTGGCCAATACGGACATGGTGACCGGACTCCACAACCGCCGGTACCTGAATGCGAAAATTATGGACTATCAGAAGAAGGATGTCTGCGGTTCCCTGATTTTGCTGGATATTGACCACTTCAAGAAAATTAACGATACCTACGGTCACCTGAAGGGAGACTCGGTTTTGGAGCATGTAAGCCGCGTCATACGCGCTGCGGTGCGTGAAAGAGACATATGTGCGCGTTGGGGAGGGGAAGAAATTGCCGTTTATATGCCAGCGGCTGGAATTCAGCAGGCGGTTCAGTATGCGGAGCTGATCAGGACAAGGGTTTCCGCAGAAATAGAACCGGCCGTGACGGTATCCTGCGGCATTGCGGCCTGGAGTCGTGAGGATGAAGATATCAGTATTGAAAACCTGTTTAATAAAGCGGACATGGCCCTTTATCGTGCCAAAGCAAGGGGACGTAACCGGGTGGTGACGGAATAGAGATAGATATGGCGGTTTCACTTTGAAAACGAACAAAGAAAGATGACGCTTTCGGGCGCCATCTTTTTCATTTTCCGATGCATATTTTGGCGCGTATGGAGAGGATACTACGCTGACAGAAATGATAACGGAAGGAGCGTCATGTATGTTCAGAGCAGTGTCCGGAGCGGCTGCCTTCCTGATCTGCTTAACCGCCTTGTATATCACAGGCTGCACACCCATGGACAACGGCCGCACCCCTGAAGAATATTTCAGCCTGGCGGTGTCCAGCCTTGCCGGCAAAGAAGAATTTCAATTTCACGGCATGTCGGCGCTGCGCTTGGGCGTCAGCGGCGAATTTCACCAGCAGGTGCATTTTGAGGGCAAGCTTCGCAGCCATGACCAGCTTACTGTCAGCACAGTGGCCCCTGCAGGAGAAGGAATGGAAGCCGCGGCACAAGCGGGCAAATCGGGTCTAACCGAGAACTTTTACAGGCTCCGCGGAGCGTGGCGGGGAGGAACAGATGCCATGGCGGGGAGACCGGGGAGACTGAATCCGGTCAGCCGGCTGGAGGAGCTTGGCAAGCTGGAGAAGCAAATCACCCTGGAAAAGGCGGCACCGCGCGGCACGCGGATGTTCAGGATTGAGGTGTCTGACAGGGATGCGAAAAAGTGGATGTCCGCTGAACTGCAAAAAGAGATGGACGACGTGAACAGCAGATTCCGGCGGCTTGCCGCCAAACAGCCTGTACCGGAACACAGCAAGCTTAATACCGAGCTGGATGCTGCATGGAAAAAGGCGAATGACGAGCTTGTCCGTCGGCTGGAGGCCGCACAGGTGCGTACGGTATATCATTTGACAGTAGACCGCAGGACTCTTTTGCCGCAGCGGCTGTCTTCAGATACCCATATTCTGTATCAGGATCAGGTTGGCGGGGTGCAGGAGGAGTCGCTGGTGACGGATACTTTTTTTCGGGACTATAAGTAAAAGCCAGGTCGTGATACAATGGGTTCTGAATTTACCAGTGTTTAATAAACACGATGTAGAGGAGAGACCTGCATATGAGAGATCCGCGAATTGTAAAACTGGCGCAAAACCTGGTCGGTTATTCCGTTGATGTTCAGCCCGGCGAAAACGTGCTGGTGGAAATGATCGGTTCGGAGAGAGACCTGCTGAACGCCATTATTGAGGAAGTAGGACGGAAGGGCGGCAATGTTTTTGTACAGCTGACGGACCGTACGGTGCAGCGGGCGATGCTTATGAACGCTACCCGCAAGCAAATGGAAATCTGGGCGGATATCGATCTGAACCGTATGAAGCAGATGGATTGTTATATCGGCATCCGGGCAGGGGAGAACGTGAATGACCTGTCCGACGTGCCGGAAGAGAACATGAAGCTGTACAACTCTGTTTATTCCCATCCGGTACATAGCGAGCAAAGAGTGAAGCACACGAAATGGGTAGTGCTGCGTTACCCGAATGCCAGTATGGCCCAGCTGGCCAACACCAGTACAGAGGCGTTTGAAGATTTTTATTTCGACGTCTGCAACCTGGATTATGCCAAAATGGACCGGGCGCAGGATGCGCTGGCAGACTTGATGAAACGGACCGACAAGGTTCGCATCACCGGGCCTGGCACAGACCTCACATTCTCCATTAAAGGAATTGGCGCCGTCAAATGCTCCGGTCAATGCAATATCCCTGATGGTGAGGTGTATACAGCGCCTGTGCGCGATTCCATCAACGGAACAATCAGCTATAACACGGCGACACTGTACAACGGCGTTACTTTCGAAAATGTAACATTCCGTTTTGAGAACGGTAAAATTGTGGAGGCCACCAGCAACAATACGGAGCGGATCAACGAGATTCTGAACTCGGACGAGGGAGCGCGCCACATTGGCGAATTCGCTATCGGCTTTAACCCTTACATTCTGCATCCGATGAAGGATATTTTGTTTGACGAGAAAATAGCAGGCAGCCTGCACTTCACGCCCGGACAGGCATATGAGACGGCAGATAACGGAAACCGTTCCTCCATTCACTGGGATCTGGTTTTGATTCAGCGTCCGGATTACGGCGGCGGCGAAATTTATTTTGACGATGTGCTGATTCGCAAGGACGGGATTTTTATTGTGCCTGAGCTGGAGGCATTAAATCCGGAAAACTTGAAATAAACATAATATTGTTGCTGGGAAAGCGATTTCAATGTATCATGTAGGTGTAATTACTATATATATGAATAAGTGAAACTGCATGATCACTGAGTTGGAAAGCGGAGGGATTCCTTATGTCAAACAATGCGGCCGTTGTTGAAATTGCCCAGACAGCCGGCAAATTTACTTCATCCATCGTGCTCCATTCTGAAAACAAGTACATTGATGTGAAAAGTATTCTGGGCTTGTTTACTACGCTGGTGGACACCCACAGCTATGAGCTTCATGTGCATGGACCGGATGCCGACGCAGCGAAAATTGCGATGGCGGGCGTGTTCGCCAAGCATGGTCTGAAAATTACGATCGCGCAAGACTAGTTTAAAAGCCTGTAATAAAAAGCATTCCTGCCGTTCCGGCAGGAATGCTTTTTTTAGCAGGTTCTTGTATTAGCCAGCAATTTCGTCTAATATGAACTGTAGGACGCGTATGTGATTTCGAGACAGAGGGGGGAAAAATGTGACTTCATCTGATTTACAGGAACAGCTCAATTTGAAAGCAATTACTCTTCTTCAAGAAGATGCGGATAAAATACACAAGCTCATTGAAGTGCAGATGGAAAACCTGGCTACCCGTTACTGTCCTCTCTACGAGGAAGTGCTGGATACTCAAATGTACGGCTTTTCCAAAGAAGTCGATTTTGCCGTCCGTGCCGGACTACTCCCTGAAATGGTGGGCAAACAGCTGGTAAGCAAGCTGGAACGGAATCTTGCGATGCTCTACGAGGCTATGAACAAAAAGGAAGAGTAACTTCGGCGCGAGCAATTATAGAAGAGGCATGCGGTTATCTGGCTGCATGCTTTTTTAAAGATTATAACGATACACAAGAGAGAGAGCAGCATCCGGCGCGGATGCTGCTCTCTTCGCACAATCGCTAAGACCTCAAGCAATTACCTATACAAGGAAGAAAGACACGCCCAGCATGACGTATACCACGAGCAGCATCAAGCCCTCATACCAGTTGGTTGAGCCGTCCTGGGTGATCGATTTGGCGATAAACACCGAAACGGCTATGGCCACAAGCTCGATGGTTGAAAAGACGATATCCATCGTATCACCTGTAAAATAACTGACAAAAATCAGCACAGGCGCGACAAAAAGGGCGATCTGCAGGCTGCTGCCCACGGCAATTTCGACGGAAGCGCCGATTTTGTTTTTCATGGCCAGCAGAATGGCTGCGCTGTGTTCGGCTGCGTTGCCGATTATGGCAACCAGGAATGCGCCCACAAACAGCTCACTGAGACCGAATTGGGTCGTGAAGGTTTCCAAAGTACCGACCAGCCACTCACTGACAAAGGCGACCATCACGGTGGCCAATACCAGATATAGAATCGATCTGCCTTTGGACCAGGCGGGCTCATGCTCATGGGCGAGCTGCTGATCCTCATCTTCTGTGACATCGGCAAGGTAATCCTTATGAGTAATCATGGAGAACAGCAGCCATGCCAAATAGGCGAGAATAAGAATACCTGCCACAACCAGGCTGAGCGTATCGGCTTCCGTTTCTGTAATGGAGTGTGTGTTCAGAAATACAGCCGGTACGAACAGGGAAATGACCGCTACAATCATCAAAGATCCGCTCAATCCGGCCAGCGAAACATTATAATTTTGCACTTTATACTTCAAGCCGCCGGCAAAAAGGCTGGCTCCCAGTACAAGCAGCAGGTTGCCGATAATGGAGCCGGTCAAGCTTGCTTTAACCATGTCGTAGAGGCCTTCCTTGATCAGAAAGATCGCAATGATCAGTTCGGCCGCGTTGCCAAATGTCGCATTCAGAAATCCGCCCAGCCGCTGTCCCGCGTAATGGGCTACGCTTTCCGTGGCCCGCCCGAGAAAACCGGCTACAAAAATGACGGCAATGGCTGCAATGACAAACTGGAGAATCGGATTCCAGTGCGCATAATGCGCGATTGCGGCCAACAAAAAGGTGATAATCAATAGTGCGGGAGATAACCATTTTTTCATTACAACTGTCCACCTCAATCGATATATGTATTTTGTTGGATCAGGGATGACAAATTAAAGTATGCTTTATGAATATACCCAGAATGACATACTTTGTAAACGGATTTCATGGTTTCATGGAATTCCCCAATGTCCAGTTTGCATTTATGGGGGGGAACGATTTACAATACGGTAAAGGAAGCAAAGGGGGATATTGGTATGGCAGAACAGCTGGAATTGGAAATGGGCAATATTCGCATCTCCAATGAAGTCGTATCGAAAATTGCCGGCATGGCGGCCTTGGAAACACCTGGTATCGCAGCCATGTCAGGAGGCTTGTCCGAGGGCTGGGCCAAGAGGCTTAGCGGGAAAAATGTGCAAAAGGGCGTGACGGTGGAAGTCGGACAGCTGGAAGCCGCCATTGACCTGCGTATTATTGTTCTGTATGAAACACCGATACAGGAAGTGTCCCGGATGCTTCAGCAGAACGTAAGGGAAGCCGTCGAGAGCATGACTGGCCTGCGCGTTGTGGAGGTTAACGTCAAGGTTGAGGGCGTAGCCTTCAAGGACGACGAGCAGTAAAACTGTTTTATATGGCAAAAAGACTGGCGGATGAATGTTCCGCCAGTCTTTTTTTGCCTGTATCTAGTTTTGTCTGAAACGATTCATCCTCCGGTTCTCGAACCGGGTAGGAGCGCTGGTGCGGATGGCAACCTCCTTGGTGCGCTCCTGAATGACCTGTCTGGAATTTTCGCGTGAAATGCTCAGCATGATGCCCATGGACAGCATCATCACAAGCAAGGAGGAGCCGCCGTAGCTGATAAACGGCAAAGTTACCCCGGTCATCGGGATAGTCTGTGTAACCCCCCCGATATTAATAAATGCCTGAATGGAAATCAGTCCCATAATTCCCGTTCCCACCAGCGTTCCAAACGGGTCCTGGCACCTTAAGGCAATCACCATTCCTCTCCAGATAAAATACAGATAGAGGATGAGAAATATGGTTGTGCCGATAAAGCCGAGCTCCTCGCCGATGACAGAAAAGATGAAATCGTTAAAAGCGTTCGGCAGATAATGGAGCTTCATAATGCCTTGTCCAAAACCCGTGCCTGAAATTCCCCCATCGCCGATGGCGCGCAGGGATTGCAGCAGATTGTAACCGGAGCCCTGCGGGTCTGTGCGGGGATCAAGAAAGGCCTCAACACGTCCGACCCGGTAATCCTTTTTATCCATTCCTGTGTCAGCATCAGCGGATATGGAATCCAGCAGCGAGCCGACGCCGAATACGATCGATGCGGCCACCACCAGCAGCAGCAGCGAGCCGGTAATATGCTTCAGGCTGGCGCCGCCGGCATAAATGATCAACCCGCTGGTAGCTACGAGGATGAGGCAGGAGCCCAGGTCAGGCTGGAGCATGACAAGGCCCGCCACGAATCCGACAATTACGGTGACCGGCAGAAAACCTGTCTTGAGATCCCGGAATTTTTCTCCCTTTTTGGCGATCAGTGCGGAAAGATACAGAATGATTGTGATTTTGGCAAACTCTGTCGGTTGAATGCCAAACGCGCCTGCATTAAACCAGCTTCTCGCACCATTCAGTCTGCCTGCAAACAGGACCAGGATAAGCAGAATTACCGTAAAGATGAACATCGGTTTAAACAGCTTTTTATATTTCTCCATCCGGATATTCATCGCAACGAACATCACCAAAGTGCCGAGCACCGCGAAAGCGGCCTGCCGCTTGGTCAAATAAAACGGGTCATTGTTCATGCCGTCATTCATAAGTGCAACGCTGTAGCTTGAACTGTATATCATAACCACTCCGAATCCGACCAAAAGCAGCGTCAGAATGAGCAGCTGAAAATCCGGCGTGCCTCTCCGACGCTCCGGCTTCTTATCTTTCATATCCCGTTCCCCTTGATTTCGCCTATCAAGCTTAAGGCTTCAGGCGTTCATTTGGTATTGTCTGAAGATATTAGAAAGTACAAACTCCCTGGAATAATTCTCCTAATATCGCAAGGAAAACCACAACTAGACGCGGTCTGTCTTCTGTGAATGTACGTCGATAGACGTTTTTCTTATAGTTTCCATCATAGTATGTTTGCCTGCCTTCTGCAACCCAAACAAGGCTGTTATATACCGCAAAGCATACTGATCTGCTACAATGAAAAGATAGAATTGAATTTGCGGACCGGCACGGAAGGAGATGTAACGGATGAAAGAAGAAGTATGGATGAAGGAACTGCAGGAGCAGATGGTACAATGGCGGCGTCACCTTCACATGAACCCGGAAATTTCCTTTCAGGAAAGCCGTACGGCTGCGTTTGTAGCAGCCAAGCTTAAGCAATGGGATATTGAAGTCAGGGAAAATGTGGGGGGCCATGGCGTTATCGGAACGATCCGCGGCACCCAGCCGGGGCCTGTCGTCATGCTTCGTGCCGATATGGACGCCCTGCCGATTGAAGACGAGAAGGACTGCGAGTACCGTTCCACAGTTAAAGGGTCAATGCATGCTTGCGGGCATGACGGGCATACCTCGATGTTGCTTGGCACGGCCGCGTATTTCAGTCGCCACCGGGACAGCATTAAGGGGGAAATCCGCTTTCTATTTCAGCCAGCGGAGGAGCTGCTTCCCGGGGGAGCGGTTAGCGTGATCCGTGAAGGCGGGCTGGAAGGCGTCGACGTGATCTATGGCATCCATCTCTGGACGCCGCTGCCCTCGGGAACAGCGGCCAGCTGTGCAGGGGCGATGATGGCAGCTGCCGATGATTTTTATATCGAGCTGACGGGGAAAGGCGGTCATGGCGGTATGCCGCAAGCGACGATTGACAGCGTGGTGGCCGGATCTGCCCTCGTCATGCAGCTGCAGAGCGTAGTAAGCCGCTCCGTGGACCCTCTTCAGCCGGCCGTTCTGACCGTAGGCACGATTCATGGCGGCTCTGCACAGAACGTCATTGCGGAGACGTGCAAGCTTAGCGGAACGGTGCGCACGTTCGACGAGCATAGCCGCTCCGTCATGAAGGAAAGGCTGCATACCATTACGGAGCAGACAGCGGCTGCCTATGGAACAAGCGCTTCGATCGAGTACATTATGGGTTATCCTCCGGTGGTGAACGATGCGGAGGAGGCAGGGCGTTTCTTTAGGGAGGCAGCATCCGTGTTTGGCGCCTCCGGTGTGCAGGAGTCGCCCAAGCTGATGCCTGCCGAGGATTTTGCATATTATCTGCAGCAGGTGTCTGGCTGCTTCATGTTCGTCGGAGCGGGCAATCCGGAGAAAGGGGCTGCCTATCCGCATCATCATCCCAAGTTCGATTTCGACGAGGATGTCATGCTGGACGGAGTGAAGCTGTTCATCCGGATGAGTGAAGCATACGCCGAGCAGCATTCTGCGCGTAAGGCATAAAGCCCCATGGCGGGTGTTCCGTTAAAGCTGCCCGCTTCCAACGAATGAGTCATGAAAATTTGGGTATCCTACTGTTCGAAAGGAGGATGTTCCCATGAGAACCATTCAGGATGTCATGACCAAGGATTGTGTGACAGTGTCCCCGCAGGACCCGCTCCATGAGGCAGCCATGAAGATGAGACAGAATGATACCGGCTTTATTCCCGTGATTGAGCAGGGCTCCCGCAAGCTGGTGGGGGTGCTGACCGACCGGGATTTGACCGTGCGCGGGTACGCCAACAATCATTCTGGCACAACCCCGGTGGATCAGGTGATGAGCAAGGATATCCGCACCATTGCCCCGGGCAAAGATGTGCATGATGCTGCCCGCATTATGGCTGATGAGCTTATCCGCCGTCTTCCTGTCGTTGAAAATGGCAATCTGGTCGGCGTGGTGTCGATCGGGGATCTCGCGGTGCGCGACATCTTCGCCGATAACGCGGGGGAGGCGCTAAGCCGCATCTCGGAGCACGTTCACTAGTTCGCTTAAGTTACGAATGGCCGGACATGGAGTTCAATCCCGCGGGATTGGGCTTCTTGTCTTAAAAGGTGCTTTTTTGGGGGAGTATTTACATATCAAGCAAGTGGAGAATTCGAAAGAAGGGGACAGTCATGAAAGAGGATAAGCCTTGTATTGTGCAGCGCGACGGTTCGGTGCTTCTGGCCGCCGATTCCGCTGCGGCGGAGCATGCCCGCTTCGAGCTGCAGCACTTTGCCGAGCTTGTCAAAAGTCCGGCAGCCTTTCATACATACCGGATCACTCCGCTTTCCCTATGGCATGCCGCCTCGCTGGGCTGGACCGCCGAACAGATCGTGGAGACGCTCCAGCGCCTGTCCAAATGGGATGTTCCCGCAGCCGTTGCCAACAACATCCGGAAGGTTGCAGCCAGGTACGGAAAGCTGCGCCTGGAGCAAAACGGTGGGGAAGGGCTGAAACTGGTGTCTGAGGACGAAGGGCTGTTGAGGGAGCTTCTCGTTCTGGACGAGATCGGAAAATACGGACTGCAGAGCCTGGACAAGCACACTGTTCACGTTCCGGCCATCGGACGGGGGGGACTCAAGCAGGAGCTGACCCGTCTTGGCTATCCTGTCATTGACTTGGCCGGGTTCCACCAGGGGAGCGGACTGTCGTTCTCGCTAAGGGGACGCAAGGGCAGGCTTGAGCTCAGGGATTATCAGGCAGACGCGGTCCAGGCCTTCGAGGGAAATGATGGCATGGGCGGCAGCGGTGTGCTGGTGCTTCCCTGCGGTGCAGGGAAGACCGTGATCGGTATGGCAGTCATGGAGCGCCAGCAGTGCGAGGTGCTTATTTTGACATCCAATACGACGTCCGTGCGGCAATGGATTGAGGAGCTGAAGGACAAGACAGACATCCCGGAGAGCAGTATCGGCGAATATTCCGGCCAGAAAAAACAGGTTCGGCCCGTAACCGCCGCCACTTACCAGATCCTGACCCACCGGCGCTCCAAAGAGGGCGAGTTCGAGCATATGAAGCTGCTCAGTGAACGGAATTGGGGGCTGATCATTTATGACGAAGTGCATCTGCTTCCCGCCCCTGTATTCAGGGCGACGGCGGACATTCAGGCTACACGGCGGCTCGGACTCACCGCTACATTGGTGAGGGAGGACGGAGCGGAGCAGGACGTATTTTCCCTGATTGGTCCCAAACGTTATGAAATGCCCTGGAAGGTGTTGGAGCAGCAAGGTTGGATCGCCAAGGTGCAGTGTGTGGAAATGCGAATTCCCATGGCAAGCCCGCTTAAGGAAAAATACAGCCTCACCGAAGGGAAGCAGCGCTACAGGCTCGCCGCGGAGAACCCCGCCAAGCTGGAGGCTGTCCGGAGCCTGCTCAGCCAGCACGAGGGCAAGCCGGCGCTGGTCATCGGACAGTATTTGGATCAACTGCGTCATGTGGCGCGGGAATTGAAGGCGCCGCTTATTACGGGCAGCATGCCGCAAGGCGAAAGGGTCCGGTTGTTTGAAGCTTTCCGACGGGGAGAAATCAGCACCATTATTGTGTCCAAGGTGGCCAATTTTGCGGTGGATCTGCCGGATGCGGCTGTAGCGGTCGAAATATCGGGCAGCTTTGGCTCCCGGCAGGAGGAGGCTCAGCGGCTCGGGCGGATTCTGCGGCCCAAGGCAGGGGAGAACATGGCTTTTTTCTATACCCTTGTGACAGAGAACAGCAAGGAAACAGAATTTGCTGCCAAACGGCAAATGTTCCTCATTGAGCAGGGATATGAGTACCGCTTGATTGGACCGGAGCGGATACCGGAGCTTGCGGAAACGGATAAGCCTGTAAAGAGGGAGGCATGATGACGGAAATGGTGCGAAAGGAAGCAGAGGGCACGCTGATCGGACTGACGCCGGAGGAGAGGCTGCTGCTGAAACATTGCTTCATCCGTTATGCCGGACAGCCGATGGAGGAAGCAGCGCCTGTACGCCTGCTTGCAGGCAGGCTGAGCGGGGCCGAATGCCGAATCGCGGTGCTGGGGCTTCGACAGAAGGGCTGGCTGGATGCTGTCGTGAAAACATGGGGAGAGCGGCTGTTGTTCATCCCTGCGGTCAGGCTGCCGGGGCTGTACAGACTGCTGCTATCGAAAGAGAGGGGCACACCGGACGCGGGCGGGCAGCCGGAAACGCTGCTTGAGGCCGGGGAAGGCATGGAAGCCCGTCTGCTGCACGTGCTTGCCTGGATCGTCAGAAACGGTCTCCCGTTAACCTCCAAAGGCACGGTACATAAAAGAGCTTTGACAAGAATGAACGAACTATCGCCCTTCAAGGAGAGCTCCTTGCGGAGCTTGGGGCTGCAGTATGCCCACAGCGACATTTATTCGCTGCCAGCGGCGGTGCTGCTTGATCTGCTGCTCAGCCTTGGATTGCTGGTGAAGGACACATCCGCTTACACCGTTCATACGCCTGCTCTCTTCTCATGGATCAGGCTGCCGCAGACGCAAATGAGCCGCTGGATACTGCTGACGGTCATGGAGCGATACGGCCGGTCCAATCCTGCCGCACAGCATGTGCGCGGGCTCCTGTGCTCGGCCGGGACCCGGACAGAAGAGTGGTTGGCTGTGGACCCGCTGCTGGAATTACTGCGGCAGGCGGAGGCTGTCGTGGACCTTGATCTGAGGGAGGAGGCGGATCAGTGGATGACGGTGCTGGCGGAATTCGGTCTGGCGGATAAAGGCATGACGGACGCCGGCTCGCTGTTCATCCGCTGGAGGATTCCGGCCGCAGAGATGCTGAAGCCGGATTTCTCGCCTGCCGAACCGGAGCAGAACGGCTTTTATGTACAGCCGGATTTCGAAATTATTGTTCCGCCGGAATGCGGCTTTGAGATCCGCTGGCTGCTGGAATGCTGCGCCGGGCAGACGAGCGCGGGCCGGATGTCCATGTACCGGCTCAGCCGCGAGAGCATCACGGAGGCAGTGGAGTCGGGAATGGAACTGCAGGCGCTGGAGGGATTTTTGATGGCCTACTCTTTCAACGGTATTCCGGATAACGTTCTGCATGCCATCAGGCAGTGGGCAGGCGGGACCGCCCGTACCTCCTTCGCAGCTGTTACGCTGCTGCGCTGCCGCAGCCGGGAGGAGGCGGATATTGCGGCTGGCGATCCCCGGCTCAGCGGCCTGCTGGAGCGGCTGGGCGAGCATGATTTTATCATCCCGCCCGGTGAGGAGGAGCGTGTCCGCAAGGCGCTGGCCGCCATCGGTCTTACGCCGCGCAAAGGGACAGAGGGAAGCGGCAGCTCCGTTCCTTCTTTTCCTCTGCCTTCGCAGGAATCTCTGGGGACATCTGCCGAACCGGAGCATGCTGATTTTTATGCGGAAGGACGACCGGGGCTTGTATATAGTGGGAAAACGCTACATTTTTATGACAAGGACGCAGAGGTGCCTTCACCTGAATCTTTTTTTCCGGGCAGGTCGTCCGTTCCGTCCTCATGGACTTCCCAGCTCCGCTCCTATCATCCTTCTACAGCCAGACAGATCATGGAGCAGGCGGTCGAATGGCAGACAGCAGTCATGCTGCGCAGCGGCGATCAAGATATGGTGTGGCTGCCGGAGGCGGTCAGCGGTGGAGCCGAGTGGCAGGTAACCGGCTGGTTTCGTAGCCCCGAGGGAACAGACCGGCAGGCCAAAACCGTGCTGAAGCCGTCTGATTGGAGGGAAATGCGGCTGCTGCTGCCCATTCCGCTTGTTTAAACCGGAACCCGCTTTTATTAAAACCGCTTCTTTCCCAACGCATGATGTGATATGATGAATTCGTCTACCTTGCATAAAATTTAAAAGAAGCGAGATGAATATTCATGGACGTAGCCGAGTTGAACACGGTGAATATGGCCGAAGTGCTGATATACGCCTATGAATTAGGCGACATGATCAATGAGTCCGCCGAAGTGTCGGACTATCTATATTGGAAGCAGCGTGTGGCGGAAAACCCTGAAATTGCGGGGTGGATCCGCAAGCTGGAAGCCAAGAAGGAACTGTTCGAGGAAACGAAGCGTTTCGGACATTTTCATCCGAATTACCATGCAGCCAAGGAAGAGATAGAGGCTGTGGAGGCGCAGATGGAGCAGTTTGAAGAGGTGCGCCATTTCAAGCAGGCAGAGAAAGCGCTGGACGATCTGCTGCACGAAATGTCGGAAACGATTGCCTTCTCTGTTTCCGACAGCATTAAAGTGCCGAGCAATGATCCGTTGCCAAAAGGCGGATGCGGAAGCGGCGGCAAATGCTCCTGTGGCTGACCTGCCGAACCTGCTGCTTGATGGAAAAGGGGGAGAAAGCATGTTTGCCGAACGGACAGGTTATATCATCTGGGTATCAGATGTGAAGGCCGCGCGCAATCTGGAGAAGTACGGGAGCGTACACTATATTTCCAAGCGGCTTCAATATGTCGTCATGTACATGGACGCAACCCGTGCAGAGGATACGATTAAAAATATCCGCAGGCTTCCATACGTACGTAAAATTGAGCGTTCCTTCAGGAACGAAATCAAGACAGAGTACTCCAAAGCCCAGGATAAGACGAATTTTTACGGGATGTAGGGTTGCTATAATCTGTAAAAAAACAGCCTAATGGCTGTTTTTTTGCATTTGGCGTATGATCGTCTGCCATCCTGTGTCAGTTTTGCCCCAGCGGGGAAAGCAAGGTATACTAGGTCTATAAGTACATGCGGACAGGTTCTGAATAGCAGTTTCGGATTCATAGCTTGTAGCATTGGGACTATTGATGTAATGTATTGGATATATTTAGATAGTAAGACCTATCTATCGGGAGTGATACCCATGCGGGATAAAGCGATGCAGCGTTGGAGCACTTACGAGCCTTTTTATGTAGTTTTGGGTGACAAGAGAGTGGCCGACATCGTCATAACGAATCATGCCAAAATGCGTTATAGTGATCGTGTGGAGAACAAGGAAACCGGGACGGACCAGATTGCCTCATGGCTGTGGGAATGCCTTAAGCAGAACAGAATGACCTCTTACTACCGCAATGAACAGGATGTTTATCTTATCGATAAGGATATCGTCGTTGTAGCCGAATTCGGCGAGCTTCCCGGAGAAATGGATATCGCAGGCAGCCCGCTGCATAAAATGATTATCGTAACTTTTCTTGGACGCATGTCAGAGACGATCGAGCTCAGGGATTTGAAATCCTATTATTCATGGCTGCGGCACTCACGGCGCATGGCATTGATCAAGAACAGCCGCACTCGGAAATGAACCGTCATCCATCTTATATTGCAGAGCATGCAGACGACTGTACGCTCTTTTTTGTGTTTCGGGGAGAAAGGAATCGGTATAGGCGAAAGAGAATTTCGTCACTTTTGGGGGATGTTTTGTGGGTTGGTGGTGAATCGGTTAAAATGGGAATACAGGAAAGGAGCGGTATTGTTTGAACTTTCACCAGCTTCATATTTTTTATACCGTAGCGGAAAGAGGAAGCTTTTCAGCCGCCGCCCAGTCGCTTCATATGACCCAACCGGCCGTAACGATGCAGATTCAGTCTCTGGAGGATTATTTCGGCGCCAAGCTGCTGAACCGTTCGACCAAAAAGATCGAGCTGTCCGAAGCGGGGAAAGCGCTGCTTCCATACGCCAAAAGGAGCATTGACCTTTTCCGTGAAGCGGATCAGTCGATGTCCTCCTTCACCCACATGCTGGAGGGCAGGCTGCAACTGGGGGCGAGCCTTACGATCGGCGAATATGTGCTGCCGCGGCTGCTGGGCCCGTTCGGACGGGAATTTCCCCATATCCGGGTGATGATGAAGGTAATGAACACAGCCCAGATCATGGATGAAATTCTGAAGAACCAGCTGACCTTCGGATTGATTGAAGGGCCGGTGCAGCATGCCGATATAACGGTTGAGCCGGTTATGCAGGATGAACTGAAGCTCATGGTTCCTGCCGGACATCCGCTGGCAGAGCAGCAGATCGTTAAAATGGAAGATGCGCTTGCCTACCCCTTTGTGCTGAGGGAGCAGGGCTCCGGCACACGTCAGGTGATGGAGGATGAACTGATGCGCAAAAATTTTGATCTCTCCAGGCTTGATACTGTGATGGAGCTTGGGAGCACTGGAGCGGTGAAATCGGCGGTCGAGGAAGGGCTTGGCATTACGATGCTGTCTCCTTCTTCGGTCAAGCATGAGGTTGCCCTCGGTCTGCTCAAGGTTGTGGACATTGAAGATGTATCCTTCAAGCGCCAGTTTTATGCCATACATTTAAAATCTTCACTGCTTCCCATACCGGCCGTCACCTTTCTGACTTATCTGCGCCGCCAGCAGCCAGAGCCGATGAGTGCGGCACAGGATCAGGAACAGATACGGATAGGGGAGGCGTAGAAGATGGAAGCTCAAGGTTTATGCGATTTGCATACACATACTACCGCTTCGGACGGCATGTTGTCTCCGGCCGAAAACGTCAGGCTTGCCAGGCAAAAAGGGCTGGCCGCCGTAGCCATCACCGATCATGACACCGTGGCAGGCATCCCGGAAGCCCTTGAAGCCGCCCGGCAGTACGGGATCACGGTTGTCCCCGGGATTGAAATTAGCACCCGCATGAAGGGAAAGGATATTCATGTGCTCGGCTATTATATGGATTACCGGGAGTCTGTGTTTCTGGAGCGTCTCGAAGGGCTGCGACGGACAAGGGATGAACGCAACGGACTGATCATTGCCAGGCTGAACGAGCTTGGAATTCCAATCACGATAGAGGAGGTCGAGAACCGGCTGGGCAGGCCGCTGGAGCCGGACGAAACTCTGGGGAGGCCGCATATTGCCGACGTGCTGGTCGCCAAGGGTTTTGCCGCCGATTTTAGGGACGCTTTTGACAAATATTTGGCGGAAGGAGCAGCCGCCTACGTATCCGTTCCCCGCCTTTCCCCGGGCGAGGCCTGTCAGTGGATCCGGGAGGCAGGGGGAGTGCCGGTATTGGCCCATCCCGGCTTATATGGGGACGACGAGCTGGTGTGCTCCATAATCGAGCAGGATAAGCCGGCCGGACTGGAAGTAAGTCATTCCGATCATAATGCGGCTGCCGAAGCGAAATACCGATCCATGGCGGAGAGCTATGGACTCATCCCCACAGGCGGCTCCGATTTTCACGGTGTCCGGCAGGGCGTCGTGTTTCACGGAGAGCTGGGCGGACGTACTGTCAGCATCAGGGCGCTTGACTTGCTGCAGGCTGCGGCGCAGGAACGCGCCTGACGCGAAGCATGACAAAAACAGAGGATGAAGCCACGCACACTGCGTATTGGCCTCATCCTCTGTTTTTTTAAAATATGAGCAACACAGGCTGTCAGCTGCTTTTTACCTTGCCGGGAAGCCGCTTGACAAGCTCCTCATCCGGCGTGATGTACAGCGTCCGCTGATGGTCGTAGATGACAAAACCCGGCTTGGCGCCACTTGGTTTGCGGACATGGCGGATCAGGGTGCAGTCGACAGGAACGCTGCTCGACTGCTTGGCCTGGCTGAAGTAGGCGGCAAGCTGCGCCGCTTCCTCCAGCGTCGCATCACCGTAGCTGTCCGAGCGGATCACCACGTGGGAGCCCGGGATATCCTTGGTGTGAAGCCATGTGTCATTTGCTCCGGCCAGCCGGTTGGTGAGATATTCGTTCTGCAGGTTGTTTTTGCCCACATAAATCTCGATTCCTTCGGAGGAAATGTACTGGTGCAGCGACGGGCGGTCGTTCTTTTTCTTCTTTTTGGCTTTCTTGGCCCGGTCCCGCAAATACCCCTGCTGCACGAGCTCTTCCCGGATTTCTTCAATATCGCTCATGGACGCATGTGAGAGCTGCTGGAGCAAATTGTCGATATAGGCGATTTCCTCATGGGTTTTCAGCTTTTGCTCCTCAATCACGGCCAGACTGTTTTTGTATTTATTGTACTTTTTAAAATAGCGCTGGGCGTTGTCGGAGGGGGTGAGCAGCGGATCGAGCGGAATGGCGATCTCTTTTTGCTCTTCATCGTAAAAGTTGACAAGCACGGTCTCCTGATCCCCCTTGGATATGGCATGCAGTGAGGCAAACAGCAGTTCCCCGTAAATGCGGTACTGGTCCGCATCTTCCGCTTCCTCCAGATCCCGCTGCAGGTTATCAAGCTTTTTCACATTTTTGCTGCGCTCATTTTGCAGGAAGCGCAGCAGATCGCTTACCCTTTGCTTGACGCTGTCGCGTTCCGCCTTATCTCCGTAAAAATCCTCCATGCACTGGCTGATGGAGTCATACGTCTTTGCTTCACCCGCAATCAATCTCAAAGGGATGGCGGAGAAAACGTCCTTTCCCTTCCCATTCAGGCCGGATACAGGCTGGTAGCGATGCTCCCGGACATCACCTATGATATCTGCAAAAGCCTGCCACAAACGCTCAGTATCCTCCATCTGTTCACTGGAATTCACACCTCCAGCTTCTGCTGCCCGCAGCGCAATCTCTGCGGCAATCAGGGGGCTGACCCCCGTAAAGGTGTTCACGATCCACTGTGCCGTGTCTGCCTGCTCCATCTGGAATGCCTCCAGAAAGGCGGTTTTATCTGTCTCCAATGGGTCAAGCTTGTGCTGCTGTGGCGGTTCCGTATAGGAAAATCCCGGCATGACCACACGGTAGCTGCTGATCGCAGGCGTTACATGATGAATGCCGTCAAGAATTGTATTTGATGCCGGGTCTACCAGGATGATGTTGCTGTGCCGTCCCATTAACTCAATAATGATGCGTTTCTGGGACAGATCACCCAATTCGTCGCGTTGCCTTATATCGATATGAATAATGCGCTCCATGCCAACCTGCCGGATGTCTTCGATGATGCCGCCTTCGCAGTGCTTGCGCAGCAGCATGCAGAACATGGGGGCCTCCGCGGGATTGATGAAGGTCTGGGCCGTAAAGTGAACGCGCGGATAAGTGGGATTGGCCGACAGCAGCAATTTTCCGCTGCCTCCCTGAACCCGCAGGTTAAATACGATGTCCCTTTCATTGGGCTGGTGAATTTTATTTATACGTGCGCCGCGGCAGCTCTGCAGCTCATACACGATGGCGCGCGTAACGATTCCGTCTAATGCCATAATTGCAGTTCTCCTGTCTTAATGATAGATAGCAGTCATTGAATCGGATATATATATGATTTACCCGTCCTTATATGATACATAAGTTTGGACCAAAACATAAGACCAGCCTCTGTGATAATTACAGACCTGTCCGAATAGATTGAAGTTAGAGGCTGTCCGGCCGCTGTGAACAGACGAAGCGTACTCTACAGGAATGATATGCCGGACGGAACCGCACCAGCCGACGAACGAACGGATTATGAGAGACCGGGAGGGGAAACGGAAGAATGGAACAAAAGCATTGGCACCAATTGGGCGCAGAGCAGCTGCAGTCGGGCTTGAACGTGGATCCGAAACGCGGTTTGACGGAGGACGAGGCGGCGCTCCGCCGCAAGGAGGCGGGCTGGAACGAGCTTTCCGAGGGAAAGCGCATTTCGCCGATCACACTGCTGCTGAATCAATTTAAAGATTTCATGGTGCTTGTCCTCATGGGCGCGACACTTGTGTCCGGCCTGCTGGGAGAGTACCTTGACGCCATTACCATCATTGCGATTATACTGCTGAACGGATTGCTCGGATTTATCCAGGAATTTCGGGCGGAGCGCTCGCTGCGAGCGCTCAAGCAGCTGTCCGCCCCGTCCGCCAAGGTGATTCGGAACGGGAAAAGCATGCTGGTTCCCGCCAGAGAGCTCGTTCCGGGAGATATTGTACAGCTGGAAAGCGGAGACCGCATTCCTGCCGATCTCCGGATGCTGCAAACGAGCAGCTGTGATGTTGAAGAATCGGCCTTGACCGGTGAATCGGTGCCTGTAAGCAAGCACAGCCGGCCGATCCACTCTGCCGAAGTGCCTCTTGGTGACATGAAGAATATGGGCTTCATGGGCACGATGGTCACGCGGGGAACCGCCAAAGGTATGGTCATTCGGACGGGCATGGACACGGAAATGGGGAAAATTGCAGACCTCATCCAAAACACCGATGCCCAGGAAACGCCGCTTCAGCACAGGCTGGAGCAGCTTGGGAAAATTTTGATTTTGGTGGCGCTGGCATTGACTGTGCTCGTTGTAGTAGCAGGCATTCTACATGGACAGCCTGCGGTCGCCATGTTTCTTGCAGGGGTCAGCCTGGCGGTGGCGGCCATTCCGGAAGGGCTGCCTGCCATCGTTACGATTGCTCTTGCCCTCGGTGTCCAGCGCATGATCAAACGCAAGGCGATTGTGCGTAAGCTGCCTTCCGTGGAAACGCTGGGCTGCGCTTCGATCATCTGCTCTGACAAAACAGGGACGCTGACACAGAATAAAATGACGGTCACCCGGCTCTGGATCGGCGGACGCGAGCTGCAGGTTACGGGTGAAGGATATGAACCGTCAGGCAGCATTCTTGCGGGAAAACATCCCGCCGATCTGAAGAACGATGAGATGCTTCACAAGCTGCTGCAGGGTGCGGCACTGTGCAACAATGCCGAGATCGCGCTGGCGGAAGCCGACGGGACCCGGGGAAAGAAAAAGAAAGGGGAACAGGAGCTGCTGCCCACGTGGGAGCTCAAGGGAGATCCTACCGAAGGTGCGCTCGTCACGCTGGCAGCCAAAGGCGGAGTCACGCAGCAGGAGCTTGCGGAGAGCTATACGCGCGAGCAGGAGTTCCCTTTCGATTCTGAGCGGAAGCGGATGTCCGTGCTGGTTGCGAACAGCGGCGGCGAGCACTTCATCTTCAGCAAGGGCGCTCCGGACATGCTGCTGGAGCAGTGCACCCGCATCCTGTGGGAAGGCAAAGAAATTCCGCTGACTGGCACGCTGCGCCAGAAGGTGATGGCGGCGAATGAAGGACTGGCCTCCGCTGCGCTGCGTGTGCTCGGGATCGCGTACCGTGAGCTTCGTCCTCAAGAGCATGTCGGCAGCGAATCTGAAGTGGAGTCCCAGCTCGTGTTCATTGGTCTGACTGGCATGATCGATCCCCCGCGGCGTGAGGTCAGGGAAGCGATAATGAAATGCCGCCGCGCCGGCATCCGCACGGTCATGATCACAGGCGATCACGGCACAACCGCCGAAGCAATTGCCCAGCAGCTCGGCATTTTGCAACGCGGGTCGCAGGTGCTTACAGGCCAGCAGCTGAACAAGATGGACGAAAATGCGCTGGACAAAGCGGTGGACAACACGTCTGTCTTCGCGAGAGTTTCACCGGAGCACAAGCTGCGGATTGTAAAATCGCTGCAGCGCAAAGGGCATGTGGTCGCGATGACGGGTGATGGCGTCAATGACGCGCCTGCCGTCAAGGCGGCCGATATCGGTATCGCCATGGGCATAACCGGGACGGACGTTACGAAAGAAGCGGCCTCGCTGGTGCTGAATGATGACAATTTCTCGACAATTGTGGCGGCCATTGAGGAAGGGCGCAACATCTACGAGAATATCCGCAAGTTTATCCGCTATCTGCTCGCTTCCAATGTGGGCGAGATTTTGACGATGTTTTTCGCGATGATGGCCGGGCTGCCGCTGCCGCTGCTGCCCATTCAAATTTTGTGGGTCAATCTGGTTACCGACGGGCTGCCGGCCATGGCGCTCGGGGTAGACCAGCCTGAAAAGGATCTGATGGAGCACCGACCGCGCGGAGCCAGGGAAAATATTTTTGCCCGCCGGCTCGGCTGGAAAATTATTAGCCGTGGGCTGCTGATCGGCCTCTGCACGCTTGCCGCGTTCTGGCTGACGCTTCGAGTGGCTCCGGATAATGCGGCACAGCTGGCCAAAGCGCAGTCCGTTGCTTTTGCTACGCTGGTGTTGGCACAGCTCATTCATGTATTTGACTGCCGCAGCTCCAGATCGATTTTTCACCGCAACCCGCTGCAAAACGGCTATCTTGTGCTGGCCGTATTGTCCTCGGTAGTCCTGATGCTGGTTGTCATGTACTTCGAGCCGCTGCAGCCGATCTTTAAAACGGTGCCGCTTGGCATGCGTGAATGGGCCGTTGCCATTGTATGTGCGGGCATCCCTACATTCCTGATGGGTGCCGGCAGTGTATGGGGCGGGCGCCGCAACCGCCGCAGAAGAGCTTTCCTGCAGAGCAACCCGAATCTGTCCGCATAAGCTGGAACGATTGTGTGCAGCTCTTTTACCCCGGCTTGGCGGTGTGCTATTATGAGCTTAGGATCGGTAAGGCATGCTGGCGCTGTGCGCCGGCAGCCGCTAACCGGATTGAATGCAGCCGGCAGGGAGTGGGGAAGCTTGCAATTTACGAAAATGCACGGATTGGGCAATGATTTTATTATGATCTATGGAGAGCGGGAGCTGCCGAAGGAAGCGTCTGATTGGGCAGTGAAATGGTGCAGCCGCTTTTTTGGCATAGGTGCGGACGGACTGGTGTTCATTTTGCCCTCGGAGCAGGCTGATTTCAAAATGCGGATTATCAATTCAGATGGCTCGGAAGCGGAGCAATGCGGTAATGCGATTCGCTGTGTCGCTAAATATGTGTATGATCACGGATATACGGACAGGGAAACCTTGACCATTGAAACGGTGGGCGCCGGGGTTCAGCAGGTGGATCTGACGGTGGAGAACGGTCAGGTGAGCCTTGTGCGGGTCGATATGGGCGAGCCCGTACTGGACGGGCTGCTTATTCCTACGGTGCTGGATGCGAAGCCTGTACAGAACCGTCTGCTGGAGGCAGGCGGGTCGGCGTTCCGCTTTACGGCTGTATCCATGGGCAATCCGCATTGCGTGATTTACGTGGACGATGCGGCGAAATTTGATCTGAATACGTGGGGACCTGTTTTGGAGGTTCATCCCCTGTTTCCGAACAAGACGAATGTAGAATTTGCAACCGTGCTTGACCGCAGGCGGATTGAGATGCGCGTATGGGAGAGAGGCGCGGGTCCGACGCTGGCCTGCGGCACGGGCGCGTGCGCCACGCTCGTCTCGTCGGTACTGAACGGATATACCGGCCGGGAGGCGGTGGTCAGCCTGAAGGGCGGAGATCTGTGGATCGAGTGGGATGAACGGGACAACCGGGTCTACATGACAGGTCCGGCGGAGACCGTTTTTGCCGGAACCATTCAAGTGTAACAAGCTGATTGATGCAGGGATAAGGCTGGTGCTGTCCCATAAGTAATTTTCAAAAGCTAACAAGCAGCCTCGATTAAAAAAGAGCGAGTATTGGTGGTCGGAATGTCCACGAATGCTCGCTCTTCCTTTAATTTGCCGCAGGAATTTTGTCGCATTTCAGAAACTTCTGTCTGTTTTGCATGCAAAAAAACGCTATAATCATAGATAATGAGAGAGAAGGAGGCGGTAAGACGAATGCGGAAAAAAGGATGGTTAGTTGCAGTGACGGCGGTGATTTTGCTCATGGCTGCGATTCCTGCTCAGGCGGAATCGCCTTCAACCGAAGAAACAACGGTCAAAACCGTTTCATCTCTGACACCGACGGTAACCAGCCGTCTGGAGGAAGCGGTGAGAAAATTAGCCGGGAGCGAGGCCTTCACTTTTGATACAGTCATGGACATGGGGAAAACATGGATTGTTGAAGGTGAACTAAAAGATGTGGCGGCCGTATTTCAGACTGAATACAATAAGGTGAACAGCAGAGTGGAATCCACCACCTTAAGATACAAAATAGGGAGTATGGATCAGGTGCTTCCCTCCGAGTTGAAGAAAAAAGTGCTCAAGGCTATTGAATCCTTTGACAAGGACAAAAAGCTGGAATTTGAAGCATTTTGGCGTGTGCATTCGCCATATCAGAACAATGAGCCGAAGGACTACTGGGTATTCTGGGGAGCGGGGGACAGCTCTTCATCGCTGTATGTGGACATTGCAGACGAAAACCGCCTTTCCATTCATGCAGAATATCCGGTTGGAGACGTGAGCTCCAAGCTGGTGACACGGGCGGAGAATGCTCTCCGGAACACCTGGGGCAAATCGGTTGCCATCGCGCATGCCTCGCGGCATAAAGACGAAGCGGACGGGAGCTTCTACTGGCTGTTCGAGGATGCGAACGAAACGAGCAGCGTCAGGATTGGGGCCGTGACGGGCAGAGTGCTAAAGGTATCCACCCCGCAGACGGACTGGAAGAGCGACCGTGACTTTGCGGCTTCGTTCTCAGTGCCGAAATATGCGCCGGAGCAGGCCAAAAAAGCGGTGGCTGCCAAAGCGAAATGGCTGTTCAATATGAGCTTGTCCGGTTACAGCGTAAAGACTGAACAAAATACCTATACCTTCACCAGGAAGGGACAGGCGACACTTACCGCTAAAATTAACAAAAAAGGCGTCTTTTATGAGCTGAGTCTCGTCCCGTCCAATGGAAAGCTTCAATAACAATAACAATAACAAAGTTAATCTTTTGTTTTATGTTCCGGTGAGGTTTATGTTACATTAGTATGAAACAAAATTGACGGGGTGAAAGAAACGGATGAAAGCGGATTTGCGCACGGCATGGAAAAAGGAAGTACTGGTCGGGGACGGCGCCATGGGGACATTTTTGTATCAACTGGGTTTTCCGGTCGGAATTTCCTATGAGGAGCTGAACCTGACCTCCCCGGAGGTGATCGCAGATGTTCACCGCCGTTATTTGCAGGCCGGTGCCCGTGTGCTGGAATCTAATACGTATTCGGCTAATGCCTATAAACTCGGTAAATTTGGCCTTGAATCCAAGGTGGATGAAATCAACAGAGCCGGGGTCCGGATTGCGCGCCAGGCGGCCGGTCCTGATAACTATGTTGTGGGGGCTATGGGCTCGATTTATGGAGCGAAGCGCATTAACATTACGAGTCAGGAGCTGAAACGGAACTTTGACCAGCAGATTACCGCTTTGCTGGCCGAAGGTGTGGACGGAATGCTGCTGGAAACGTTTTATGAGCTGGAGGAAATGCGCACTGCCCTGCGGTGTATCCGGGCCTACAGCAATCTGCCGGTCATCTGCCAGTTCGCTGTAGATCAGGTTGGCATGACCCGTGACGGTTTCAGCATCAAGGAGGCGTTTGCCGTTCTGCTCGAAGAGGGGGCGGATGTGCTCGGCTTCAACTGCCATTCCGGGCCGCAAGGCATCATGAGCGTAGTGGAAGCGCTGCACGGACCTCTGGAAGTTCCGCTGTCCGTCTTCCCCAACGCGGGTCTGGCGGATTACGTGGACGGCCAGTATGTGTACGGAGCGGGGCCGGAGTATATGGCGGAGTGCGCCATTTCCTTCGCGGACCTGGGAGCCAGACTGATCGGAGGCTGCTGTGGCACTACTCCTGAGCATATTGCTGCCATTGCGGCTGCACTGCAGGGATATGTTCCGGCGGCGCTGCCTGACACAACTGCGGAGGGAACAATCCGTCCAACGGTATTGGTGAACGAAAACGGGGCAGAAGATCAAGCGGCAGGAGCCCCACCGCAGGAACCTACGATTGTTGATCTTGTAAAGCAGCGGCACACGGTCATTGTGGAGCTTGATCCGCCGCGTGATCTGGATATTACGAAGTTTATGGAAGGGGCTCACGCGCTGAAGGCCGCGGGGGCGGATGCGCTTACGATGGCGGATAATTCGCTGGCCGTGACGCGTATGAGTAATATGGCCTTGGGCTATCTGGTCCGCAGCGAAGTGGGGATGCGCCCGCTCATTCATATCGCCTGCCGAGACCGTAATTCCATTGGAACCCAGTCGCATATGATGGGATTTGATGCCCTCGGCATCAATCATGTGCTTGCGGTGACGGGAGATCCGGCGCGGTTCGGGGATCTGCCTGGCTCCAGCTCCGTTTATGATATGACCTCATTCGAGATCATTCGTATGATCAAACAGCTGAACGACGGGATTGCCTTCTCGGGCAAGCCACTGAAGCAAAAGGCCAAATTCGTGGTGGGCGCAGCCTTTAACCCGAATGTCAAGCATTTGAACAAGGCTGTGGAGAGGCTTGAGAAAAAAATTGCCGCAGGTGCGGACTACATTATGACTCAGCCGGTTTACGATGTCGAACTGATTGCGGAGATCAAACGCCAGACAGCTCATCTGGAGACACCGATCTTCATCGGCATCATGCCGCTGGCCAGCGGGCGCAATGCGGAATATCTTCATAACGAGGTTCCGGGCATTCAGCTTTCGGATGCGGTACGCGCCCGGATGGCAGGCCTGCAGGGGGCGGAAGGACGGGCGATGGGCGTCGCAATTGCCAAGGAACTGGTGGATGCCGCCATGGAACATTTTAACGGAATTTATCTCATGACACCGTTTATGTTTTATGAAATGACCGCCGAACTGACATCCTATATTTGGGAGAAATCAGGGCGCCGCCCATCCCACTTGTTTCGTTCAACATAATCCATTAAAATAGTGTAATGGATGTGATGCCGATGTCATTAAGTATGACCGGATACGGTCAAGCCGTTCTTCATCACGGTGGCTATAAAGTATGCTTTGAGGTGAAATCCGTAAATCACAGGTATTGCGAGGTGATGATGCGGATTCCGCGTGAATGGGCCCGTTTTGAAGACGGCTTGAGGAAAGAGGTACAGCGGCAGGTGAAGAGGGGCCGCGTAGATGTCTTCATTCAAAGGGAACGGGATGAGGGCCAGGACTCATACGTACAGTTAAACGAACCGGTAGTGCAAGCCTATCTGGAGACCGCCGAGCTGCTTGCTGACAAATACGGCCTCGACGGCAGGATTGGAGTCAGCGAGCTGCTTTCCCTCCCGAATGTGTGGGTTGACCGGGACAGTATCGACGAAGCAGAAGACCCGGAATGGGAGCAGCTTCTTCTTGACGGTCTGGGAGAGGCTGTCGCCGGAATGCTTGAGATGCGCCGCCGGGAAGGCCAGGTGCTGGCCGCAGACCTGAACAGCCGGATTGAGCGGCTGGAAGTGCTGCACAGCGAGCTTGCCGCTCTGGCTCCCACGGTTGTGGCCGACTACCGCAACCGGTTGAAGCAGAGGCTTGCAGAGCTGCAGGATGGCGCTTTTTTGCCGGATGAGCAGAGGCTGGGGATGGAGATAGCGCTTTTCGCAGACCGGTCCAATATTGATGAAGAACTGACCCGGCTGCGAAGTCATTTGGGCCAATGCAGGAATCTCTTGCTTTCGGACGAGCCCGCCGGCCGTAAACTTGATTTTTTGATCCAGGAACTGAACAGGGAAGTCAATACGATCGGCTCCAAAGCCAATCATCTTGAATTGGTGAACCGCGTAGTTGAAATGAAAGCGGAACTGGAGAAGATTCGCGAACAAGCCGCGAATATGGAATAGCTTCCCGCAGGCTTGGCGGCAACAGTCATTTGTATAGGAGGAAATACCTGAATATGGCAATCAAATTGATTAATATCGGCTTCGGCAATATTGTGTCGGCCAATAGAATTATCTCCATCGTCAGCCCGGAATCCGCTCCGATCAAACGGATCATTCAGGAAGCGCGTGACCGGCATATGCTGATTGATGCGACATATGGGCGCCGGACCAGGGCGGTCATTATAACAGACAGCGATCATGTGATCCTGTCGGCGGTGCAGCCGGAAACGGTGGCACACCGTCTATCCACCAAAGATGATGATCATGACGAATAACAATGGAGAGTAATATGGCTAAGGGATTATTAATCGTTTTATCCGGACCTTCGGGTGTCGGCAAAGGAACTGTAGGCAATGCGCTCCGCAAGCGCCTGCCGGAACTGACTTACTCGGTTTCGGCAACGACCCGCCAGCCCCGGCAGGGCGAGGAGAACGGAGTGAACTATTTTTTCAAGACGAGGGGGCAGTTTCTCGATATGATCGAGAAGGATGAGCTGCTCGAATACGCGGAATATGTAGGCAATTATTACGGGACTCCACGGGATTTTGTGGAGCAGACGATCGAGCAGGGGAACGATATTTTTCTGGAGATTGAAGTTCAGGGAGCACTCAAGGTAAGAGAGAAATTTCCGGAAGGGATTTTTATTTTCCTGCTGCCACCTTCGCTTGACGAACTGAAGGATCGGATTCGCGGACGCGGAACGGAGACCCAGGCTACCATTGATCACCGGATGTCTGTCGCGGTCGATGAGATGAATTTGATGCAGCATTACGATTATGCTGTAGTCAACGACGAGATTGATTTGGCGTGTAAAAGAATAGAATCGATCATCATCGCCGAACATTGTAAAATCCGCTGATTTTGGGTTATTCAATAATTTGTAGAAGAGGTGTCTGTTTATGCTGTATCCTTCCATAGATGAAATGATGAATAAAGTTGACAGTAAATATTCGCTCGTCGTTGCTGCTTCCCGCCGTGCCAGACTGCTGCGTGAAGGCGAGAAGAGCGATTTGAAGCAACCGAGATCGCATAAACAGGTCGGTGTGGCGCTGGAAGAGATCTACAATGATTTGTTGAAAGTAGAGCGCGTGGAAGACTGATAACTGCCAGGCGACGGATTTTTAACAAGAAAAAAAGGTGTTTAGCCGTTCTTTTTTGACAACCGCAAGGTTGTTATTTTTTTCTCTAAGGGGGAGTGTAGCATGCTGAAGGGAAAAAGAATCTTGCTTGGGGTTACCGGGGGGATTGCTGCCTATAAAGCAGCCGCGCTGACCAGCAAGCTTACCCAAAAGGGGGCGGACGTACATGTCATCATGACTGCCTCAGCCCAAAAATTTATTACTGATCTCACGCTGCAATCACTCTCGCGCAACCTGGTGTACACCGATACCTTTGATGAGCGGCAGCCTGAGGTCGTGTCTCATATCCATCTGGCCGATTCCGCGGATCTGGTTCTCATTGCGCCGGCTACGGCAAATACGATCGCCAAAATGGCGCATGGGCTGGCGGATGATATGCTGTCCACCACCCTGCTTGCCACCACGGCTCCTATTATGGTGGCTCCTGCAATGAACGTGCATATGTATGATCATCCTGCGGTTATAGAGAACATGCGGACACTGGTATCCCGCGATGTCATGATGATCGAGCCTGGCGAGGGATTGCTTGCCTGCGGGTATGTGGGCAAAGGACGGCTGGAAGAGCCGGAGACGATCGTGGAGATCGTTGAGCGTTACTTCAAGGAAAAGGACAAGCCGGCATCTTCTCAGTTGCTGCAGGGGCGCAAAGTGATAGTCACGGCAGGCGGTACGGTGGAGCGGCTTGACCCGGTACGCTATATTACGAATGATTCGTCAGGCAAAATGGGCTTTGCCATCGCCAGAGTCGCCAGACAAATGGGGGCGGATGTGAGGATTATTGCGGGAAACACAACCGCGGCACCTCCGGAAGGTATGGCGGTAGAACAGGTAGGTTCGGCGCAAGATATGTATGAAGCCGTCATGAGACATTGGGAAGATTGCAACATGCTCGTTATGGCGGCAGCAGTGGCCGATTACCGGCCGAAGGAGGCAGTCCCGACGAAGCTTAAGAAGCAGGGCGATACGCTGCAGCTTGAACTGGTCAAGACGGTGGATATTCTTGAGTCGCTTGGGCAGCGTAAAAAGCAGCAGTTTCTAGTCGGATTTGCAGCGGAAACGGAGCAGCTTGACCGATACGCGCGTGAAAAACTGGAGCGTAAAAACTGCGACCTGCTGGTGGCCAATGATGTTACTATGGAAGGAGCAGGATTCGGCACAGACACCAATGCGGTGCATATCTATGACCGGAATGGCCTTGTGGAGCAGCTTCCTGTGATGTCCAAGGACGAGGTGGCCCGCCGCCTGTTGGCCATCGCCGCGGCCCGGATGGATAAAGCGTGAGAGGATGGGGGCTGTGGTCGGTATGGATATAGCGAAAGTGATTGTGGATGTGCCGGCCAAGGAAACGGATCGGACCTTCGATTACGTGCTTCCCGACTCGATGCGATCGTGGATAGAGCCGGGAAGCCGGGTTGCCGTTCCCTTTGGTAAGCGCACAGTGCAAGGCTTCGTCACTTCGGTGCAGCCGCAGGCAGAGCCGTCCCGCTACAAGCTGCGGCCGATCCAGGAACTGCTGGATCTCGTTCCGCCGCTGTCTCCCGATCTGGTGGAGCTAGGGGCATGGATGAGCGAACGCTATGCGTGCAGCCGGATTATGGCGCTGCAGGCCATGATTCCGACGGCGCTCAAGGGCAAAGCGGAGCGTTATATCTCCCTGGCTGACCGGCTGATGGATAGCGAAGATCCGGTTTCCGCCGGTGCGCTTCTGACGGATGACGGCATGAGCGATCCGGCGGAGCGGAGGATTGTGACCTATATCCGCAGCAAACAGCAGATCGCGCTGCAGGCGTTAAGCCGGCAGTTCCCGCAGGAGGCGGCGGTCATCAAATCGCTGCTGCGGCGGGGAGTGCTGCAGGAAAGCCAGATGATCAAGGACAAGCTGCAGAAGAAAATGTTAAAAGCGGTGGATCTGGCGGTCTCTGCCGAGGAGGCTGAAGCCGCACTAGGCGATTTTCCCAACAAAGCACAGCGGCAGAAGGAAGTGCTTGCCTTTATGCTGGAGCGCAAGGAATTTCTGCCCCTCCCCCTGAAGGAGGTGCTTGCTTCCCTGCACGTGTCGGCAGCTGCCGTCAAAGCGCTTGAAAACAAAGGTTTCCTCCGGCTGGAGGATGTGGAGGTGTTCCGGGACCCTTACCGTGGCAGACACTTTAAGCCGACACAGCCGCTTAGGCTTACTGCCGAGCAGCAGCATGTTTTTGACCGGGTCAGCCGGCAGCTGGATGCACGCGAGCAGGGAGCTTTCCTGCTGCATGGCGTCACCGGCAGCGGCAAA
This sequence comes from Paenibacillus enshidis, assembly GCF_042136365.1. NCBI lineage: Bacteria > Bacillati > Bacillota > Bacilli > Caryophanales > Paenibacillaceae > Paenibacillus > Paenibacillus enshidis. The sequence continues at coordinate 341,250 of NZ_JBHHMI010000003.1, forward strand.
ACCGAAGTTTATCTGCAATGCATTAGCCGCTGTATTGAGCAGGGGAGACAGGCGATTGTGCTGGTTCCGGAAATTTCGTTAACCCCGCAGATGGTGGAGCGGTTCAAAGGCCGGTTCGGCGACCAGGTCGCAGTCATGCACAGCCGCCTGTCGGGCGGGGAGCGGTATGATGAATGGCGCAAAATACGCGAAGGACGTGTCAAGGTTGCCATTGGGGCCCGATCCGCCGTGTTTGCTCCTTTTGCCAATCTTGGACTGATTATTATGGACGAAGAGCATGAATCGTCTTACAAGCAGGAAGAAACACCAAAATACCATGCGCGTGATGTTGCGGTGCGGCGTTCACACCAGCATGGGGCGGTCGTCATACTCGGTTCGGCGACCCCTGCGCTGGAAACCTACCATGCAGCGCGCTCGCAGAGCAATGACGAGTTTGCCCCGCTGCTGCTAGAAATGCATACCCGCGCCCTCGGCAACACGCTGCCTGAGGTGCGCATTGTCGATTTACGTGAGGAACTGCGTGAGGGCAACCGCTCCATGTTTAGCCGGGCGCTGCATGAGGGAATCGCCAGCAGGCTGGAGCGCGGTGAACAGACGGTGCTGCTCCTGAATAGAAGAGGTTATTCCACCTTCGTTATGTGCCGCAGCTGCGGTTATGTGGCCGGTTGTCCGGAGTGCGACATTTCGCTTACGTACCACCAGCGTTCCAATAATCTGCGCTGCCACTACTGCGGCTATGCAGTTCCTGCGCCGGAGGTTTGTCCGGACTGTGGAAGCGAGCATATCCGTTATTTCGGAACAGGGACCCAGCGTGTGGAAGAAGAATTGGCCAAGCTGTTCCCCGGTATACGTGTCATCCGTATGGATGTGGACACGACAACCGAAAAAGGCTCTCATGAGAAGCTGCTGACACGGTTCCGGGAGAAAAAAGCCGACGTCCTGCTCGGCACGCAGATGGTGGCCAAGGGGCTTGATTTTCCGGACGTTACCCTGGTCGGTGTCATTACGGCGGATTCTTCGCTCAATCTGCCGGACTTCCGGGCCGCGGAGAAAACGTTTCAGCTGCTGACCCAGGTGGCGGGAAGGGCCGGCAGGCATCAGCTTCCCGGTGAAGTTTTCATCCAATCCTATACCCCGGATCATTATTCCGTCATTCATGCGAGCCGCCATGATTACTCATCATTTATCCGGGACGAGCTCAAGCACCGCCGCAGTCTGCATTATCCGCCGTACTGCCGCCTGATTTTGGTGACCCTTTCGCACGAGCAGCTGCCTGTCCTCGTCAGGCTGGCGGAGAATTTCAGGGCTTCCCTGGAGGGGAAAGCAAGAAAGCTGGGCTGGTTCGGGGATATGGACCGTTTTACGCCTGATGTGCTGGATATTCTGGGGCCGGTGGCTTCACCGGTGCCGAGAATCAAAAATAGATACAGGTTCCAATGTATGATAAAATGGCGTGGACAAATCGATGCTGTCGGACTGGTCCGGAATGTGGCGGATGAACTGGCGGATGCCGTGCAGCGCCAGAATCTGCAGATCAGCCTCGATGTCGATCCGCAAATGTTAATGTAACTTGCGGAAGCGGCATATATATCCGAGAGACGGCGTTATGAATATAATATCAGCATAGTACAGTTTCTAAAGGCAGGAGTGGTAGGAATGGCAATTCGTTTTATCGTTAAAGAACCTGATGAAGTGCTTCATAAAGTAGCAAAGGAAGTTACGAAAATTACGCCCAATGTGCAGAAGCTGCTGGACGATATGGCGGACACGATGTATGACGCGGAGGGTGTCGGTCTGGCCGCCCCGCAGGTCGGTATTCTGAAGCGGCTGATTGTGGTGGACGCCGGCGACGAGCATGGATTGATCAAGATGATTAATCCGGAAATTGTGGCAAAGGAAGGTGAACAGTTCGGGCCGGAGGGCTGCCTGAGCATTCCGGGGTTAAACGGGGATGTGCGCCGTGCCGAGAAGGTGACGGTCAAGGGGCTTGACCGTGAAGGCAAACTGCTGACCGTGACGGCTACCGGCCTTTTGTCCCGCGCTTTCCAGCATGAGATCGACCATCTGAATGGCGTCCTGTTTACGGATATTGCGGAAAAGGTGTATGACGCCACGGCAGATGAGGCGGGATCTAACAGCAAGTAAGGAGTGAGCAATCCAATGAAGGATGAAATTCGGATCGTCTTTATGGGCACGCCGGACTTCGCCGTGCCCTCTCTGGAGGCGCTGTTGGAGGACGGCTACAACGTTGTGGGCGTGGTAACCCAGCCGGATAAGCCGCAGGGACGTAAAAAAATAATGACACCGCCCCCCGTCAAGGAGGCGGCTGTTCAGCATGGCCTCCCGGTGATGCAGCCCCAGCGGCTGCGTCTGCCGGAGGCTGTAGCCGAACTGGCGCAATGGAAGCCAGACGTCATTGTTACGGCAGCTTACGGGCAGATTCTGCCCAAGGCCGTGTTGGACATGCCTCAATTTGGCTGTCTGAATGTGCACGGTTCCCTGCTCCCGCGCTACCGCGGGGGAGCGCCTATTCAGCGCTCCATCATCAACGGGGAGACCCTGACCGGCGTGACGCTGATGTACATGGCGGAAGGTCTTGATACAGGGGACATGATCGCCAAGGTGGAGGTTCCTATCGAACCTGAAGATACGTCCGGCACGGTGTTTGCCAAGCTTAGCTTGGCCGGAGCGCAGCTGCTGCGCGAGCAGCTTCCGCTTCTGCTGGCAGGCAAGGCCGGAAGAACTCCGCAGAACGACGATGAGGCTACATATGCGTCCAACCTGACGCGCGAGGACGAGAAAATTGACTGGCAGCATTCCTCCCAGGCCATCTATAACCGGATTCGCGGGCTCGTTCCATTCTCCGGCGCGTTTACGCTGTGGGACGGAAATGTGTTTAAAATCTGGGCGGCCAAGCGTCCTGAAGCCGGGCAGGGATCAGCAGGCGGCGAAACGCCGGGAACCGTGCTGAAGCTGACAGATGAAGGGATTGAAGTGCGTACCGGCGACGGTTCCCTCTGGCTGACCGAGGTTCAGCCTGCCGGCAAGAAGGTGATGGCGGCCGGACAGTTCGGACGCGGAGGACAAATGAAGCCTGGCACGGTGCTTGCATGAAGAACAGAGCAAAAACAGACGGAGCGCGCAAATGGACAGCCCGCGAAGTGGCGCTGAATATCCTGGCCGGAATCGAGCAGGAGGGGGCTTACAGCAATCTGGAGCTCAACAAAAGCCTGCAGCAGGCCAGGCTGTCGACGGCGGATGCGGGGCTCGTTACCGAACTGGTGTACGGGACAACCGCCCGCCGCAATACGCTTGATTATTTTCTGAACTTTTTTGTGCAGAAAGGCACAGCCAGGCTGCAGCCATGGGTGCGCAGCCTGCTGCGCATGAGCGTGTACCAGATCGTGTACCTGGACCGGATTCCGGATCACGCCGTCGTCAGTGAAGCGGTGAATCTGGCCAAGCGCCGGGGGCATCAGGGCATTTCCGGCATGGTGAACGGCGTGCTGCGCAGCATGCTGCGCGAGCCGGAGAAGCTGCGCCTGCCGCACAACCTGCCAGCGGCCGAGCGGATTGCGCTGGAGCACTCCCATCCGGAATGGCTCGTCAAGCGCTGGATCGCGCAGTATGGGGAGGAGACGGCGGAAGCGATCTGCCGGGCCAACAATGAGCCGCCTGCGGTCAGTGTGCGGGTGAACACCACGATGATCAGCCGTGAAAAGCTGCTGGAGGAGATGAAGGCCGCGGGACTCGACGCGGTTTCATCGGAGGTCAGCCCGTACGGGATTATCGTGCACAGCGGCGGCAATATGGCCCTGACCTCCTGGTACAGGGACGGCCTGCTCTCCGTTCAGGATGAGAGCTCCATGCTGGTCGCCGAGGCGGTTGCTCCGGCGCCGGACATGCTTGTGCTGGACTGCTGCGCAGCCCCAGGCGGCAAAACGGCGCATATGGGGGAGATTATGAAAGACCGGGGCCGCATTATCGCCAACGATCTTCATCCACACAAAAAAAATCTGATCCGGGAGCAGGCGGACAGGCTCGGTCTGGAATGCATCGAAGTGGTTACCGGCGATGCTTCCGCCCTGCCGGACTGTTATCCTGCGGCATCGTTTGACCGCATTTTGCTGGACGCCCCCTGCTCGGGCTTCGGGGTCATCCGCCGCAAGCCTGATTTGCGCTGGAGCAAATCGCCAGAGGATGTGGAAGCGATAGCTTCCCTGCAGGCGGGGTTGCTTGACCGCGTGTCGGGGCTGCTGAAGCCTGGCGGCCTGTTGGTCTACAGCACCTGTACGATTGAACCGGCCGAGAACGAAGGGCAGATCGAGCGTTTTTTGAAGGAGCATCCGGATTTTAGACGTGTGGAGGAGCAGGATGCTGTGTGGGGAGGCGCTGCCGCAGAATTGAGCGAGCGCGGAGCCCTGCAGATTTTACCCCAGCATTTTCACAGTGACGGCTTTTATATTGCAAGGCTGCAGCGATGCGATAACTAACGGCGATCCTGGATTGCAATGATCTACACTGAATACTTTGCCGCCGGGCTGCATGTCGGGCGGTTTTTCTCTTTTTTTTCGTCTATAAACCGGAGTGATCATGAAAATTTTTACCCCTTCTTTCATTTGTGCTAAAATAGGAGGAATGAAAAACAATATCCTTATGGCTAAGAACATAAAATTCAGGAAAGAACAGGTGCGAGATTAAAATGAAACCCTTTATATATGACTATACGCTGGAGGAGCTGCAGGCCTGGGCCACCGAGAACGGAGAGTCCGCTTTTCGCGGTGCTCAGATTTTCGATTGGCTTTATGTGAAGCGGGTCAATGATTTCAGCGAGATGACCAATCTGTCCAAGGCTTTGCGCGATAAGCTTGACGGGCAGTTCAGCTTCGTAACACTTCAGGAGATTACAAGGTTCGAATCCAAGGACGGAACTGTCAAGTTCCTGTTCGGACTCCATGACGATCATGCGATTGAGACGGTCATCATGAAGCATAATTATGGCAACAGCATCTGTGTGACTACCCAGGTCGGCTGCCGCATCGGCTGCACGTTCTGCGCGTCCACACTGGGAGGGCTCAAACGGAATCTTACGGCAGGCGAGATTGTGGCTCAGGTCGTACAGGCGCAGAAGATTCTTGACCGGAAGGGTGAGCGGGTCAGCAGCATTGTGATCATGGGCTCGGGCGAGCCGTTCGAGAATTATGAGGCGACGATGAAGTTTTTGCGCAATATGATTCATGAAAAAGGTCTGAATATCGGGCAGCGTCACATTACCGTATCCACCAGCGGCATTGTGCCGAACATTTATAAATTTGCCGATGAGGATACGCAGATCAACCTGGCGATTTCCATCCATGCGCCGAATGATGCGCTGCGCTCCAAACTGATGCCTGTAAACCGGAGATATCCTTTCCAGGATGTTATGGAGTCCCTCCGTTATTATCTGGCGAAAACCGGCCGCCGCATCACGTTTGAATATGCGCTGATCGGTGGCGTAAATGATCAGGAGGAGCATGCCGAAGAACTCGGCGAAGTCCTGAAGGATATGCTGTGTCACGTTAACCTTATTCCGGTCAATCACGTACCTGAGCGCAAATATGTGCGTACTTCCAGGAACGATATTTTCAAATTTCAGCGCAAACTGGTTGAGAAGGGGATTAACGTGACCATCCGCCGCGAGCAGGGGCATGATATCGCTGCCGCCTGCGGACAGCTTCGTGCAAAGCATATGGAGTTGAGGTGAGATCATTTGATTAAAACTGTTCATGTCAGCCATGTCGGACGCGTGCGTTCGGTCAATGAAGATTCAGCCTGGATCCGTCATCTGGAGCAGGGATATATTCTGGGGATTGTCGCCGACGGCATGGGTGGCCACCTGGCGGGAGATACGGCCAGCCGTCTGGCGGTCGAGACGCTTGCCGCCGATCTGGCCACGCTGGAGACCGGATTGTCGGTGCACTCCTTGTCTGCGGCGCTCAGCGACGCTATTTTGCATGCCAACGAAGTCATCTACCAGACGGCGGACCGCAACGACCAGTACCACAACATGGGTACAACGGTTGTTGCTGTGCTGCTGAACGATACGAAAGGCGTCATCGGCCATATTGGCGACAGCCGGGCCTATGTCATATCAGGGGGCACAACCACGCAGATTACGGAAGATCACACGCTGGTGAACGAGCTGTACAAGAACGGCCAGATCAGCAGGGAGGAAGTCGGGACACATCCGCGCAGAAATGTGCTGACCCGCGCGCTCGGCACCGATCAGGAAGTGGCCGTGGATCTGGATGCGATTGAGCTGAAGAAAGGCGATGTCCTGCTGCTCTGCAGCGATGGACTCAGCAATCTGGTCAGCGAGAAGCAGATCAACACGGTGGTGGGCGCATCCGACCTGCCTCTTGAGGAGCGTGCGGACAGGCTGCTGCATCTCGCACTGCTGGCAGGAGGGGATGACAACATTACCGTCGCCCTGTTTGAGTTACCGCAGGAGGCTGCTGCGGAGGAAAAGGGGTGTGAAGCATGATCGGACATCTGTTGGGCGGAAGGTATGACATTATCGAGCGCATAGGCGGGGGCGGAATGGCTCTCGTCTACAGGGCGCAGGATATTTTGCTGAACCGCAATGTCGCTGTCAAGGTGCTTCGTCAGCAGTTTGTCCATGATGAGGAATTTATCCGCCGCTTCCGGCGGGAGGCGCAGTCCGCAGCTTCGTTGTCCCATCCGAATGTCGTCAGCATTTATGATGTGGGGCAGGAAGAGGACATCCATTATATTGTCATGGAATATGTTGAAGGCAAAAATTTAAATGAAATTATTAAAGAGCGTGCTCCCTTGCAGGTGGAAGAGGCGGTGCGCATCGCCTCCCAAATCTGCGACGCGCTTGAGCATGCCCATCACAACCAGATCATTCACAGGGATATTAAGCCCCACAACATATTGATCGGGCGCAACGGCCGGGTGAAGGTAACGGATTTCGGGATTGCGCGGGCCGTTACTTCCACCACCATCACCCAAACGGGCTCAGTAGTAGGCTCAGTCCATTATTTTTCGCCAGAGCATGCGAAGGGTGTTACGACAGGTGAAAAATCGGACTTATACTCATTAGGCATCGTCCTTTATCAAATGCTGACGGCACAGCTTCCTTTTCTGGGAGAAAGCCCGATCAGCGTCGCCTTGAAGCATCTGCAGGAAGAGTTTGAGGAGCCGCGCAAAGTGAATCCTCTCATTCCGCAAAGTGTGGAGAATATCATTCTTAAATCCATGCGCAAAAATCCGCAGGAGCGGTATCAGTCGGCGGAAGAGATGATGGTGGATCTGGAAACATGCCTGCTGCCCGAGCGGCGGAATGAGCAGAAGATTGTGTTCGAGGATGGGGAGGACGAAGCTCAGACGCGTATTATTCCTGCCATCAAGCCTCTCCCTAGCAACGGCATTTCCAGAGCGTCTGCAGACTGGCAGAATGCGCCTGAGATGAAGGAGGAAGCTCCAGCCCGTCCTGCCAGGAGAAGCAACAAAAAGCTGTACATCTGGGCAGGGGCTGTGGTAGCACTGATCCTTGCCATGACGTTACTGGCGGTTTACGTTCAAAATCTCATGGAGGTCCCTGAGGTTACGGTGCCAAGTGTGGTCAATATGCCGGAGGACCAGGCGCGGGCTGAGCTGGTCAAGGTTGGCCTGACGGTGAAAGAACCGGTGCTTGAAGAGTACAAGGACGGAGTAAATCCGGGAATTGTTTTCAATCAGGACCAATCGGCAGGAACGGTGCTGAAAAAGGGCGCACTGGTAGAGCTCACGGTCGGGGCGGAGAAGCCTTTGGTCAAAATGCCGGATCTTATGGACGGCAAGACTTATGAGCAAGCGGTGGCGGCTCTGGTGGCAGCGGGCGTGTCCGAGGACCGTATTACCAAGGCCGACGACCAGTACAGCGACAAGTCAGCTGGTACGATCATCAATCAATCGCCAGCGGCGAATATGGATTATAACCCGGATGAGGTCCAGGTTACACTTACCGTCAGCAAAGGGCCGGAAACCGTCAAGATGCCGGATCTCACCAACAAGACGCAGGCCGAAGCCGAAAAAATGATCTCCGGCGCCGGATTGAAGCTGGATGAGGTCATTGAGGAAAGCAGCTTTACCGTCGAGAAAGGCAAGGTGATCAGCCAGTGGCCTAATGATGCGGGAACTGCAGTGGACCCGGGATCTAAAGTAAAGATTACTGTAAGTACCGGCCAGCCTCCGGAAGCGATCAGCTATTCCTATCAGCTGCCAGTCGTACCGGCGGAGGAAGGCAAAAACAGCGATATCCGTGTTACTTACACCGATGCGCGCGGAAATGATATGGAATGGGGAAAGCGGACGATCAACACAACGCAGGTTCTGACTATTGACCTGCTGCTTGCTCCAAACAAGGATGGTTTCATTTCTGTCTACAGGGATGGACAATTTTTCGATACGTATGCGATTCCTTATATTGATGCCAAAAACGGTACCGTTCAGCAGCCTCAGGTTGATCCGCCTGTCTCTACCGAAACTGACCCAACTGCAGGGGACGTATCGGAAGGCGTTACGGATGGGGACGTAGATAGCGATACGTCCGATCCCGAAGGACAGCAGGGCGACAGCGGCCAGAGTGATGAAGGGCAGAACGAATAAGACAATGAAGACAGGAAGGAACAAACAACGGGAATGGGTACGGAAAGATTAACAATTGATTTCCTATTATGAAGGAGGACAGCTTATATATGCCCGGAGGACTGATTGTCAAGGCGCTCAGCGGCTACTATTATGTCGCGCGGCTGGATGAAGAGGGCAAACCCCTTTCCGGCGAGCAGGCTGTGCAGTGCAGGGCACGCGGTATTTTCAAGAAAAGAGGCGAGTCGCCTCTCGTAGGCGACCGTGTGAAGTTTACCCTTACCGAGAACGGCGAGGGAATTGTGGATGAAATTATGAAAAGGGACTCCGAGCTTATACGTCCGCCGGTAGCGAATGTATCACTGGCTGTTCTGCTCTTCTCGGTGAGAGAGCCGGATATGAATCTCGCCCTAATGGATAAATTTCTGGTTCATATTGAACACGCCGGGCTGGATACGGTCATTTGCCTGACCAAACGCGATCTGCTGGCAGAAGAAGAGCCGGATGCTTCCCTTGAGCAGGTCCGCCGTCTCTATGAGCAAGCGGGTTACGAGGTTGTGATCACGAGCTCCAAGACCGGTTTGGGGACCGAGCGGGTGAAGGAACTGCTGGCTGGCCGCATCAGCGTCTTCTCCGGACAGTCGGGAGTCGGCAAGTCTTCCATGCTGAATGCCCTGAAGCCAGGTCTTGCACTGGAGACGAGCGCCATCAGCTTCAGGCTCGGACGCGGCCGGCATACGACAAGACACGTCGAACTGGTCCCGTTGGATAACGGCGGCCTGGTTGCGGATACGCCGGGCTTTAGCCAGCTTGATTTTCTGGAGCTTGGTGTGGAAGAGCTATCTTCCTGCTTCCGGGAATTTGTCTCCTATGCGGCTGAGTGCAAATTCCGTGGATGCACCCATATTCACGAACCCGGCTGCAAGGTTACGGAAGCCGTGGAGGCGGGGGAAATCGCTCGCAGCAGATATGAGAACTATGTACAATTTTTTGAAGAAATGAAAGAAAAGAAGCGGAGGTACTAACTATGATCAAAATTGCGCCATCCATTCTGTCCGCGGATTTCGCCAAGCTCGGCAGCGAAGTGGCCGAGGCGGAAGCCGGCGGCGGAGACTGGATTCATGTGGATGTCATGGACGGCCATTTCGTCCCTAACATTACCCTGGGTCCGCCCATTGTCTCCGCCATTCGTCCGTATACCAAGCTTCCGCTGGACGTGCATTTGATGATTGAACAGCCTGAACGTTATATTGCGGATTTTGTGAAGGCCGGAGCCGATGTCATTACAGTCCACGCTGAAGCGTGTGTGCATCTGCACCGTGTCGTTCACATGATAAAAGAGCAGGGCAAACTGGCCGGTGTTGCTCTGAACCCCGGAACGCCTGCTTATGCAGTCAAGGAAGTGCTCCCGGACATTGATATGGTTCTGGTTATGACGGTAAATCCCGGCTTTGGAGGCCAATCCTTTATTCCGGGGACGCTGTCCAAAATCAGACAAATCCGCTCGTGGCTGAATGAAATGGGCCGTCCGGACGTACATATTGAAGTGGACGGAGGCATAACCGAAGAGACAGCTGCAGCGGTCGTGGAAGCGGGCGCGGATGTGCTGGTTGCCGGCAGCGCCGTATACAGCCGTCCTGACCGCGCAGCCGCGATTGCCGCCATTCGCAAGAGCGCGGATCTGCGGGCATGAAGTTGAAGGAGCCGACATTGCAGTTCCCTTCCGTTTAAGCCGCTAAGCGGCAGGTTCGTCGATCTGCCTGGAATAGGCACGGGGAGCTGTGCATAAACATGGTTACATGAGCAGTATATTCTCATGTAACCCTTTTTTTGTCGGGCACAAGCTTAAAACAGGCGCATAGGTTATAGAGAACGGACGCATGAGGATTATGGGGAGGGTGAAGCATGAAGTTTTACACGATCAAGCTGCCGAAATTTCTGGGAGGCTTCGTAAAAGCGATTTTGAATACATTCCAGAAAAGCTAGAAAGCATCCGGTCAGTTGCAGGCTGGCCGGGCATGTATCCCGTGCCGGTTGCTAAGGGGGGTAACCGGGGACGGAAAACGCGGGAGCATGCCGAAGGCTGAAGTGAAGAAAACTCAACAAAAAAAGCACCCGTTGTTTAAACGAGGTGCCTTTTGCTTATTGTACGATTATACGCGAGTCACTTTGCCGGATTTCAAGGCACGAGTGCTGACATAAACACGTTTTGGTTTACCGTTAACGAGGATGCGAACTTTTTGTACATTGACACCCCAGGTACGGCGGTTACGGTTGTTAGCGTGAGATACGTGGTTACCGCTGCCAGGCGCTTTACCTGTTACATAGCATTTGCGAGACATAGATTCCACCTCCTATTCTGAAAATCACCCTTACCAGCAGGTTAATGGTTAAAATTATCGTCTGAACAAAACAATACTTAAATATAATATCACAGTCAAAAAAGCGGCGTCAACTGATCCAAAAACTTTATTTATTTCTATTGTTCATTATAGTACAATAATGATTAGTTCAATGTGCGTTTTTCTTGATTGTAGGACTTGATATTTTAAACTAATCATTGGAACATTAACAGATAAGCATACGTATTCATTAGAAGCAGCAGGTTGTGCTCTAAGACATGTTCAATCGAGTATACCGGCCTGGGCCAGCATGACCCGGGCTTTCCATGCTGACTTTAAATCATCTTGCGCCGTCTTTTGCGGAATTTAAGATTACTGCGGCTTATGGACATGCGTATAAAGCGAGGAAGGGGAATTCTCATTGAGTAAACGTTCTTTGAATGGAACAGATTTTACCGCAATGGTGTTGGCCGGAGCGGAACAATTGCAGCAGCATGCGGAACACGTCAATTCCCTGAATGTATTCCCGGTGCCTGATGGCGATACGGGGACGAATATGAATTTGACGATGAGTGCGGGCGTAGCCGAGATCAAGAAGGGGAACTCCGCTTCCATTGGCGTTATGTCCGGCATTCTTTCCAAAGGGCTGTTAATGGGAGCCCGGGGCAATTCCGGGGTCATCCTGTCGCAGTTGTTCCGCGGCTTTAGCCGTTACGCTGCCCCATACGAGGAATTAAATACCCTTCAGTTTGCGTCGGCTCTGCAGAGCGGCGTGGATGCCGCATATAAGGCGGTTATGAAGCCGGTTGAGGGCACGATTCTGACAGTGGCCAAGGAAGCGGCCAAACACGCCGTTTATTATGCCCGCCGTGCCAATGATGTGACAGAGCTTATGGAAGAAGTGCTCGGCAAAGCGAAGGAAGCACTTGCCTTGACGAAGGAGATGCTGCCTGTGTTAAAGCAGGTAGGCGTTGTCGACTCTGGCGGTCAGGGACTTGTTTATATTTATGAAGGTTTTGTGCAGTATCTCCGCAGCGGAATATCTTATCCCGCAGCGCAGAAGAAGTCGCCAGGACAGAAGCCTGCCGTGTATACTCCCGGCGGGACAGCGGTTCCCGCAGCCGTAATGGTTGCTCCCGATGCGCCGATGTCGGCCCAGGCGAGGCTGGAAACCGAAAACATTGAATTTTTATACGATATGGAGTTTTTCATTCATCGCCAATTGGGCGGATCCGCCCATCCTGCCTTTGATGAGGAAAAATTCCGGAAAGCGTTGTCAGTGAACGGGGACTCTATCATTGTAATTGCGGACGACGATATCATCAAAGTGCATGTGCATTCCAAGGCTCCTGGCGAGGTGCTGAATTTGGCGCTGCAGCATGGTGAGATTACACAAATCCGCATTTTGAATATGCGGGAGCAGCACCGGGAGCTGCTGTCGGCAGGCAGGGACGCCGCTCCCGAACCGGAATGGTTTGCCGACATCCCGGCAGAGCCGGTGCGGGAAGAAGAGCCTTCCGAGCCGCCCGCGCATGAGCTGGCGCCTATCGGATTTATCGCCGTGTCGTCAGGACAGGGAATAACGGATATCTTTTCAAGCCTGGGCGTGGACGTCGTGCTGTCCGGAGGGCAGTCGATGAATCCGAGCACGGAGGATTTTGTCAATGCGGCCCGGGCGATCGCAGCCCAGCACATTTTTATTCTTCCGAACAACTCGAACATTGTCCTGGCTGCGGAGCAGGCCCGTGAGCTGCTGGAGGGAGAGCGGCTGGTCACAGTAATTCCGAGCAAGACGATCCCGCAGGGAATTGCGGCTGCTGTTGCCTTCCAGGAGGAAGAAACGGCAGCGATGAATCGCGAAAACATGCTGGACGCAGTCAGCCGTGTCAAATCAGGTCAGGTTACCAATGCCGTACGGGATACGGTCATCGATGATATCCAGATTAAAGAAGGTCATTATATCGGTATCCACAACTCGAAGATTGTGGCTTCCGAAGAGGAGCTGCTGCCGACCTGCCGCGAGCTGCTCTCCCAAATGATTGTGGGCGGTGACGAGGTCGTCATGATTCTGACCGGCTCTGACAGCAGTGAAGCCGATACGGAAGCTCTCATCTCCTGGCTGGGGCAGGAATATCCAGATACGGAAGTGGAAGTGCATGAAGGCGGACAGCCTATCTATTCGTACCTCTTCTCCGTTGAGAGTTAAGCTGGCATGTTACAGAGCCGGGAGAGGAGAATGAAGCTTGCGCAGAACATTTATAGTGACGGACAGTACGGCGGATATACCGAAAGAACTTGCCGATGAGCTTCACATCCGCATCGTGCCGCTGACGGTGATGTTTGGCGAAACGGCGTATCTCGACGGGGTTGAAATGACCGCCGGACGCTTCTACCCTGAGCTGGTCAGGTCGAAGAAGCTGCCGACCACGTCCCAGCCCTCGCCCGCCGAGTTCAGACATGCTTATGAGACAATTCTTGAAGCGTATCCTGACGCTCAGATTGTATCTATACATCTGTCCTCAGGTGTAAGCGGGACATATCAATCAGCCGTTATCGGCCGCTCCATGCTGGATCATGAGCAGCCGGTTGCAGTATATGACTCAAAGTCCGCTTCTTACGGATACGGCTATCTGGTGGTGCATGCCGCCCGGATGGCGGCAGCAGGCCGGGAAGCAGCGGAGATTATCCACTCCCTGGAGGAGCTGGGCCGCCAGCGTCAGCTGTATTTTCTCGTCGATACGCTGGAGTATTTGCAAAAGGGCGGACGAATCGGCAAAGCGGCGGCGGCCATCGGGACGCTGCTGAATATCAAGCCGATTTTGTCCATAGATCAGGATGGGATTATCTATCCTGTAGAAAAGGCAAGAGGACACAAAAAAGCGATGAACCGTATTGTCGAAATGCTGGAGCAAAAGGTTAAAGGCCAAAAGATCCATGTAGTGCTGGGGCATACAGCCGATCTTTCCACGGTTGAGAGCTTGACGGACATGTTGCGCAGCCGTTTCGATGTTGCCGATGTGCTGTATACGGAAATCGGGGCCGTGATCGGCACCCATGTTGGACCCGGTACGATTGCTGTCTTTGTGTGGCCTGCCGGGGATGAGGGATGAACATGAAGCTGGATCATATCGTTTTAAAACAAATCAACGGCGTGAGTGCTCTCAAGGAGGGGGAGCTTCACGCCTTTGGCATCTCTAATGTCAGAGAACTGTTGGAATATTACCCGTTCCGTTATGAGGATTACAGGCTGCGTTCCTTGACGGAGGTCAAGGATGGAGACAAGATTACCGTGCAGGCGAAGATTATGGGCATTCCTGTGCTGCAGCGTTATGGCAAAAAATCGCGGCTGACCTGCAAGCTGATGGCGGATGAATGGATGTTTACGGCCACCTGGTTTAACCGGCATTTTCTGAAGGATCAGCTTACAGCAGGCAGGGAAATTATCGTGTCAGGCAAGTGGGATGGCAAGCGGATGCAACTGACAGCCTCCGATGCCGAGTTTCCGGATAAAGGAACGACGCGTTCAGGTACTTTGCAGCCGGTCTATTCCGTCGGGGGCAAAATTACACAGAGCTGGATGCGCAAAACGATCAACCAGGCTCTGCAGCAGTTTGGTGAAATGATTCCCGAGCTGCTGCCACAGCAACTGATCCGCAAATACAGTCTGATTCCCCGCAAGCAGGCGATCGCCGCCATTCACCGGCCGCAGGACAACCGGGAAGGACAGGAAGCACGGCGCAGGATGGTGTTTGAGGAACTATTCCTGTTCCAGCTCAAGATGCAGGCGTTTCGCGCGCTGAACCGGGGCAAAATGAACGGGGTCGTACATACGGCAGACAACGCCACTATCCGTGAATTTGTACGCAGCTTGCCGTTTGAGCTGACCGATGCGCAGAAGAAGGTTGAGCTTGAAATTCTTCATGATATGCGCTCTTCCAACTGCATGAACAGACTTTTGCAGGGAGACGTCGGATCGGGCAAAACGGTCATTGCCGCCATTGCGTTGTTTGCCACGGTCCGCTCCGGATTTCAGGGAGCGCTCATGGTGCCGACGGAAATTTTGGCAGAGCAGCATACCCGCTCTCTGCAGAGGCTGTTTGAGCCGTTCGGAATTACGGTTGCGCTGCTGACCGGGAGCGTGACCGGCCGGAAGCGGAAGGATCTGCTGGCCTCCCTGCAAATGGGATTAATCGATATCGTCGTAGGCACGCATGCGCTTATCCAGGAGGACGTCTATTTCCGGCAGCTCGGACTGGTCGTAACCGACGAGCAGCACCGCTTCGGCGTTAACCAGCGCAGTGTGCTGCGTCGTAAAGGATATAATCCGGACGTGCTGACTATGACGGCGACCCCCATTCCGCGGACACTCGCCATTACGGCTTTTGGGGATATGGACGTGTCGACGATTTCGGAGCGGCCCAAAGGGCGGATTCCGATCTCAACTTACTGGGTGAAGCATGACAAGATGGACAGGGTGCTTGGCTTTATTTCGCGTGAAGTGAATCAGGGGAGACAAGCCTATCTGATCTGTCCGCTTATTGAGGAGTCCGACAAGCTTGACGTACAGAACGCCATTGATCTTCATATCCAGATGCAGCAGGCATTTCCTGACTTCAAGGTAGGTCTGCTGCATGGCCGCATGACCGCGGCGGAGAAGGAAGAAGTGATGCGTTTGTTCTACGCGAATGAGATACAACTGCTCGTATCGACGACGGTTGTGGAAGTAGGGGTCGATGTGCCCAACGCCACGCTGATGGTCATCATGGACGCCGACCGGTTCGGGCTGTCCCAGCTGCACCAGCTGCGCGGACGTGTCGGACGCGGGGAGCATGCTTCGTACTGCGTGCTGATCGCCGATCCGAAGTCGGAGGTAGGGCAGGAACGGATGAAGGCCATGACCGAAACGGATGACGGATTTGAGGTTGCGCGCCGGGATTTGGAATTGCGCGGTCCCGGTGATTTCTTCGGCACGAAGCAGAGCGGGCTGCCAGAGTTTCGTCTGGCTGACATGGTTGCCGATTTCGAAGTACTGGAGCAGGCGCGAGAGGACGCCGTCAGCCTCATTCAGGATTCGTCCTTCTGGACCTCTCCGATATACGAAGGGTTGCGTGATTATTTGCAGCAGGAACAGATTTTTCAGGGAGATTTGATCGACTAGGCACATTGGACCGGCTCTCGTCATATATTATAGACGGATGCTTTTGACGGGAGGCTGGTACAAATGGGTTATCAACAATACGGAGTCAGTCCGCAGCTGGTGGAGCGGGTTAAGCTGAAGATGAAGAACCCTGCCGCCAAGGAGCGGATCAAGAAGCTGATTGAAGGCGTTACAAAGGCGGATCTGCAAAACAAGGCGGTCGTGCAGCGGCTGGTGAAATCATCGGCCGCCATTCTCCATGAAAAGCTGACGCCTGCGCAGGAGGAGCAGTTGGTCGCGTTTGTCGTCGGCCAACGCATTGATCCGAAAAATACGCTTCACCTGATCAAGCTGTGGGGCATGTTCAGGTAAGGAAAACAGGGCGTTTTCTGGCTTTCAGGTCAGGAAGCGCCCTGTTTTGTATTTTTCACGATCGAGGTTGGTTGGGTCCATTCACCCGCTCATGTTAAGATAAGAGCTAAACAATCTGGAGGAGCGGCCGCAATGGATGAGAAAGACTGTCTGATGTTAATTTATATTGAGGAAGAGAGCAGCCTGGCCCGGGCGGCAGACCGCCTGTATATCACGCAGCCAGCCCTCACATACCGTCTTAACCAGCTTGAAAAATCGTTTGGCGTCCCTGTAATCGTCCGGGGGGTTAAAGGCGGACGGCTGACTCCCGAGGGAGAGCGGCTGACGGAATATGCGAAGCGCCATCTTGCAGAGCTCGCCGCATTAAGGGAGGCAGTGGTTCATCTGCGCAATGAAGTAAGAGGAACGCTGCGTCTGGGGATTTCCAGCTATTTTGGCTTGTACAAGCTGCCTCCGATCTTGAAGACGTTTAAGGACAGCTATCCTGATGTGCAGTTCTCCGTTACCTGCGGCTTAAGCTCCGAGATTTACACCATGCTGCAGAATGACGAGGTTCATGCGGGTGTGGTCCGCAACGACTATCCCTGGGCTGAAGGCAAGGATATACTGCAGCAGGAAAGCGTTTGTGTGATCTCCACCGAACCGGTAGAACTGGACAAGCTGCCGTCTCTTCCCATGATCCGTTATAAGGCACCCAAGATGGCAGGCGCTCTGTATTCCTCGTCATTCAGTGAGGCCGTGCAGGCCTGGTGGAACGAGAAGCAGGACAAGCCTCCCCTTATTTCGATGGAAGTGGACAGCTATGAAACTTGCAAGGAAATGGTTAGACATGGCCTCGGATATTCAATCGTGCCGCGAATATTTGTTTCTCCTGCCGATCGGCTGTATACGATGGATTTGGTGATGGATAACGGAGAGCCCATTCTACGCAGTACCTGGATGCTGTATAAAAACAAGTCGATCCAGCTCGCGGTGGTCAGCCGCTTTGTGCAATGGATGAAGCAGGCGATGGCCGGCCCGGGCGGAATTTAATACAAGAAAGCTTTAGGCAAAGAGATGGTCTTCCCAAGCAAGCAGGGAAAGACGATCTTTTTTGTTTTGGTGCCGTATTTTCCTTACTTAAAAAAATTTAAAGAAAATCGATAAAAAACATTAAATTTACTTATTTCGACATTCTCTTTACAATACACCTATCGAATATTTATTCAGACAAACGAATTAACTTACATATGTGTGTCATGGTTCCCAGTGCATACTGGTAAAGCTTTAAGCTTTGGGCATACATTTTTATTCAATTTGGAAGGTGGCAACAGCTTTGAATGAAACAACAACTCTGAATTACAGCGGTGAAGATGCCGGAAAGAAAGCACTTATTGAGGCGGTGGACAAGCATGATTCTGAGCTGCGCATCCTTGCGAAGCAAATCCATAGTCATCCGGAGCTCAGCTTCCATGAGCATCAAGCGCAGCAGTGGCTTACCGAGCAGCTGGCTGCCGGAGGCTTTACAGTGGAAAAGGGGATTGCCGGACTGGAAACCTCCTTTCGAGCCGTATGGGAAGGCGCAGCGGAGGGGCCAACGGTAGCGTTGCTGGCCGAGTATGATGCCCTGCCGGCGATCGGCCATGCTTGCGGTCATAACCTGATCTGCACGGCGGCTGTGGGTGCGGCGCTGGCCCTGAAGGATGGGCTGCCAGAGCTGCCAGGCCGGCTTATTGTGCTCGGCACCCCGGCTGAGGAGGAAGGCGGTGGCAAAATTATCATGTGCGAGCACGGTGTCTTTGATGATATTGACGCCGTCATGATGGTGCATCCGCAGAACCAAACGATGGTGCTGCGCGGAGCCCTGGCCTGTGTGGATGTGACTTTTACGTTCCATGGAAAACAGGCGCATGCTTCTTCAGCGCCCGAGAAAGGGATCAGCGCCCTGGATGCCATGATCAACGCTTTTGTCGCCATCAATTCCGTTCGCCAGTTCGTGACGAGCGACGTCCGGATTCACGGCATCATTACCAAAGGCGGCGATGCTCCCAACGTCGTGCCAGAGCTGTGCGAGGCGGTATTTATTTTGCGCGCGGAGACGGTAGTCGGCCTGGCCGCCGTGCAGAAGAAGGTATACCGGGCCGTCCAGGCCGCCGCAGAGGGGCTTGGTGCGACGGTCGATATCAAGGAAGGACTCGTTTACGCGGAACGCAATACGAACCGGCAGCTGGCAGAGCTGTTCAAACAAAATTTGGAGGACATGGGGCTGGAGGTACATGACCCGCCCGTACAGGGCGGTATCGGTTCCTCGGATATCGGCAATGTCAGTCAGGTAACAGCGGCCATCCATCCCTACATCCGGCTCGGCGATGCCTCGACTCATACCCCGGAATTTGCTGCACTTGCCGGCTCGGAGGAAGGCATGATCGAGATGAACGCCGCCGCCAAGGCACTTGCTTTGACAGCTTATGATCTATATACGAATCCGGAGGCTTTGCAGGGCGTGCGGGCAGAGTTTGAACAGTGGAAAAAACAGAGAGACGAGGGGTTACAGCATGAATAGCACCGCAGCACAGAACGGAAAAAGAAAATGGCTGAAGATGCCGCATACGTTTGTCATTCTGATCATTCTTACCTTGATCGCGGGCATCCTGACCTATGCTGTGCCTGCCGGGGAATTTAAGCGGGTGGAGGACGAGGCCAGCGGGCGTACGCTGCTCGTACCCGGCTCTTACAGTGCTGTCGACCCCAATCCGGTTACATTGTGGGACATTCCGAAGTCCGTTGTCGGTGGACTGGTGGACTCGGCGGATATCGTCTTTTTCATCCTGATTATTGGCGGAGCCTTCCACATCATCAACTCCACGGGCACCATTGAAGCTATTACCGGAAGGGTGGCGCGGGCATTCGCAGATAAAGGGCTGTGGGTCATCCCGGTGTTTATTACGCTGTTTTCGGTTGGCGGCTTTACGATGGGCATGTCAACGGAGGTTATGGTATTCGTGCCGATCGGCATTGCTATTGCGCGGGCGTTGAAGTTTGATGCCTTGACCGGTACGGCGATGATCTCGCTCGGAGCTTCCTGCGGTTTTACAGCAGGGCTGCTGAATCCGTTTAATGTTGGACTGGCACAGGCTATTGCCCAAATTCCTGTTTTCTCCGGCTTATGGTTGCGGGCGATCATTCTCGTTGTTCTGATTGTGGTGACCAGCCTGTATCTCATGCGATATGCTGCCAAAGTGAAGAAAAACCCGGAACAAGGCCTGATCTATGATCTGGAAAAAGGCGCTGAGGAAAAAGAGGTTGACTTCTCAAACCTGCCTCCGATGCAACTGAAGCATTATTTGACGATCCTGACGATTGCTGCCGGTTTTGCGCTGCTGATCTGGGGCGTATCGACACAGGACTGGTGGATGGAGGAGCTGGCGGCGCTGTTTCTGTCCATGGGCGTGGTGGCCGGTTTTTGTGCAGGCTATGGTCCAAGCCGGATCGCCTCCGAATTTGTCAAAGGCGCAAGTGCCATCACCTATGGCGCGCTGATCATCGGACTTGCCCGTTCCATCGTTGTTGTGCTGGATCATGGCAATGTCATTGACTCGATTGTATATGGCCTGTCTATGCTGGTGGGCGAACTGCCTGCTTCTGTTCAAGTGCTGGGCATGTACGTATTCCAGAACATTATGAACGTCTTTATCACCTCCGGCTCGGGAATGGCCGCAACCACGATGCCGATTATGGTGCCGCTGTCCGACCTGCTCGGTATTACGCGGCAGACGACCGTACTCGCCTTTCAGCTTGGCGACGGGTTCTCCAACATGATTCTTCCGACCTCCTCGGCGCTGATGGGCAGCCTGGCCGTATCGGGGATTCCTTATCAGAAGTGGGTCCGTTTCTTCTGGCCGCTGCTGGCGCTCTGGTTCGTGTTGGGGGCAGTGTTTGTCGTCATCGCACAGGCTATAGGATATCATTGAGTTGAAAAAGGGACGTCTCTTGAGGCCAATGGCCGGGGGCGTCCCTTGATTTTTAATACTGCGTTTTTGCAATCTTGATGCAATGCTGCGTAACATTCTCATGGCGCTGATATGCCTGAATTGCTTAAAGTAAGATGTGCAATCAAAAAAATTCGAATTTGGTTATTGACTGATCACTACCCATTGCAGTATGATGAACTCAAGTTAGTGATTGATTAATCACAAAATTAATGAGAGAGGTTGATAGATGATGAAAAAAGCGATCGTCGTTGGTGCAACAGGCGGGACAGGGGCCGTAATTACAGCCGAGCTGGCAAAGAGAGGAATACCTGTCATAGCATTCGGCCGTTCCCGGCAAAAGCTGGAGGAGCTTGCCGCTCAGCTGGGAAAACCGGCACACCTGTCGCTTGCTGTAGGCGATGCCTTCCGGCCGGATGACGTTGCGGCTGCGGCAAAAGAAGCCGATGTGTTATTCCATTGCGCCAATGTCCCTTACCATGAAATGGAGAGCAAGCTCATTCCGCTCGGTGAGTCCATCATGGAGGCCGTCAACCGGCTGGGTGTAAAGGTTGTCGCGATCGACGGCATTTATCCCTATGGTAGAAGACAGATGGATAAAGTGACCGAGGATCATCCCAAGCAGCCTCACACAAGGAAAGGCAAAACTCGTCTTGCCTTTGAACAGATGATCTTCAACAAACGCTGGAACAATGTGAAAGCCATGATTGTTCGTTTGCCGGATTACTATGGACCAACAGCGAATCAGGCGTCTTATCTTGGCGGCACACTCGAAGCCATCGCAGCGGGCAAAATGGCCTTTTTCATCGGCAACATGAAGGTTCCCCGTGAATACGTATACCTGCCGGATGCGGCCCAGATGGTTGTTGAACTTGCGGGACATGATCATGCATACGGGCAGAATTGGAATATTCCCGGCTCGGATATGATTTCCGGACATGAGATTGTGCGGATCGCCCAGCAGGCAAGCGGAACGAAGAAGCCCGTGATCCCGCTCGGCAGAACAGGATTATCGCTGCTTGGATCGTTTGTTCCGGTGATGAAAGAGGTTGTCGAAATGCTTTACCTGACGGAGGAGCCCTTGCGCTTGAGCGGAGAGAAATATGAACGTTATATCGGGAAAATTCCAGCGACCAGGCACGCGGACGGGATTGCGGCTACTATTCGTGAACTGCAGAAGAGAAAGTAGCGAAAGTAAAGTATTGTTGAAATTAAGTAATCCTTTTGTATATTGAAGCAATAGCGTTGCAACCAACCTGACAAAGGTAGTTCTAACCACAGAACTATTCTAACGGTTGTCACAACCACTATTGATTCCAAGAACGTTGATTTCAAATTGTAGCGGTTGCCATGGCGCTTATTTCGCTTAACCCGGATATTTTCGCCTAGATTTAGGCAAATAACGTCGGTCGCGACCATTAGAATTTGAAAAAGGTCTTTTTTTGTAAAATAGCAGCAGCTGTAACCGTTAAATTTCCGGTGGACGCACTATCGGCTCGAAACCTGAGCTTTTGCGGAAAACTGAAAGTATGTCATAAGCTCCTTCTTCCAATTCGAGCTCAAAAAGGTTCAAATTATACCATAAGCCCGATTTATCCGGTCCTTTGGCTATCTTTTTGCGGGGAATAAAAACCGGATGTTTTACACGTTAGGATCCAAAAAAGCAGAGTGCCCACGCTTACCACAGCTCCAAGCAGGCATACTCCCGTCCATCCTGCCCAGGAGTAAATCAGGGTCGAGGCTACCGCGCCCGCTGCACTTCCACAGGAATAGAAGATCATGTATCCGGCGGTTATAACCGGCTCCGTGCTTCCGGACGAACGCTTAGGATCATGCTTTGATTGGTGACATGCACCGCCTGTACCGCAAAATCCAGCATGACAACCCCTGCGGCAAAAAGCCACAGCGATGTCCCCAATAAACCGATCGGCAGCCACGATATGAGTAACAGCAGCAGCGCCACACCGGTCGTCCGCTGTCCCAGTCCCCGGTCAGCCATCCGTCCGGCCCGGCCTGCCGCCACAGCACCCGCTGCACCTGCCAGCCCGAACAGCCCGACAGCGGTATGACTTAAAGAAAGGGGTGGAGAGCTGAGCGGCAGCACCATGGAGGACCATAATATGCTGAAATCGGTAAAGATCAAAAATGCGAGCAGCGCGCGAACTCTTAATAGCGGAATTTGTACAAACAAGTCTTTAACAGAACGCAGCAGTCCCGGATAGGAGATTCGCCGGGGCGGGGATGGCACGGCAGGTGTAATGAACAGGAATACGCAGGCCATGCCCAGCATAATTACAGCGGCGACCAGGTAAACCGATCGCCATCCAGCCAAATCTGCAAGAGTACCGGCGAAAGTGCGTGCAAGCAAAATTCCGAGGACGATTCCGCTCGTCACGAGACCGATGTTATGGCCGCGGCGCCCCGGTGGAGAGCGATGGGCGGCAAGTGCTACGAGCACCTGCGCGACGACGGCCAGAAACCCGGTCAAGCCTATCCCGAGAAATAACAGCAAAGCGTTCGAAGAAAAAGCCACAATGCTTAAAGCTGCCACCGAACCAATCATCATTCCGGTCACGAGGCGGCGCGGGTCAAGTGAATCGCCGAGAGGGACAATGAAAAACAGCCCCAAGGCATAGCACAGCTGAGTCACTGTGACGACAGCTCCGATGACGGCAGGGGAGATGCCGAAATCTTCGGCAATCGCTTCAAGCAAGGGTTGGGCAAAATAAACCGTCGCTACAGCGGAGCCGCATACAATTGCATATAATACAGCTGCAAATCGCGTAAGCTCTATAGGGAGTTTTGCGTCATGCGGTTTGGGCAGAGAGGAAAAGTTAGACATGGTGGCAACTCCTTTTTTATACCTATCGGTATATTATTTTTGCACTTATATTACTTTCTATTTTCTCGATTTGTCAACAGATAATTGACATTAAAGAGGCGATTAGATATTATTATTTCATACCAATTGGTACATTTAGAGTTGGTACAATTAGTGGAGGTCATATGGCTAGAATTCGTGAGTTTGATGAACAAAAGGCTTTGACAGAGGCCATGCGTCTTTTTTGGGAAAAAGGGTATGAGGCAACTTCGCTAAGCGACTTGACCACCCGGATGGGGATTCAGAAACCGAGTATATATGCGGCTTTCGGCGATAAGTCTTCTTTGTTCGAAGCGGCGCTGCGCAAATATAATCAGCTTCATGCCATGAATGTCCGTACAAAGCTGAACAAGACAGCAAGCGTAAAAGAGGCTTTCAAAATGCTGTTTTTAGAGGGAGCGTTTACGGACGCCGACTTCGTTCAGAACGGCTGCTTTTGTGTCAACACGATGGTGGAGCTGGCACCGCATGACACCAGATTTGAAGTGTTGACCCGCGAGCACCAGCAGTATTTGGCGGTTATTTTTGAGGGAACGATCAAGCGCGGGATTGCTTCGGGCGAACTTCAGGCAGGAATCGACTGTAAGGCGACAGCCCATGCCCTGGTGGCTTCCTTCATCGGCATCACTGTTATGAAAAAATCAAATCCAGGCCCTGTCTGGGTCGACAGCTGCATCAGCGCGGCGATGAAGCTGCTTCCTGCGGTCGGCGAAGCTGACGGCTGACCTCACTGCAACGTCTCACGAGTTTCATGAGATCTTTCAAAAAAACAGGCCCGGGTGAGGAGGAGCACCTTACGCTTGCCGCGCTGCTGCAGTGTGCATTAAAGCCTGAGATTTTCTTTCAATACCTCCAATCCCCTTTTTAGTTCTTCCAAAGAACAGATTTCTTCCATTTCTTATTTTTCCTCCGGCTCGGCCCACTCCGCGTTATATGCAGTATCTCGGTAAGATGCTGCCTTCGGCAGCCCTGGGCTTGCTGGTAGTTTACAGTATTAAAGATGTCCAATTTTTATCCGATAATCACGGCTTCCCCGCATTCATTTCAATTGCTATAGTTGTGTTTCTCCATATATGGAAGAGGCAAAGTAAGAGTAAATTTAAATATGTTTTTTACATGATTGAGGGTTAAGGTTCCCTCATGCAGCTCAATGATGTTTCTGGCAATAGAAAGGCCTAGTCCGGTTCCCGTTTGAATGCCTTCACTGCTTCTTGAATGGTCAACTTTATAAAAACGATCGAAAAGTTTATTTTCTTGTTCTTGCGTCAGGGGAGTGCCTTCATTTTCGACCTCAATCGTAATTTGCTTATGATTCGACTTCATTAAAATATGAACAGTTCCCGGTTTTACAGAGTACTTTAGAGCGTTCATAAGCAGATTATCGATTGCTCTGGCAATTTTTTCACTGTCAATGAGGGCTATAACAGGAGAGTCCCCGATCTCTTTCACAATATGTATACCGTTCTCCTGGGCGATCGGTTCAAATTCAAAAAGTAATTGATCGAGAAGCTGAAATACATCGATCTTTTTTAGGTCCAAGCGGGTTTCAGTTGAAGTAAGCCGGGTATATTCAAACAGATCATCGAGCAATTTTTTTAAATGAACAGCTTTGTTATAAGTGTTTTGAATAAATCGCGTATATTCATCCTGATTTTGGAATGAATTTGTTCTTAAAAGCTCGATATAACCGATAATACTTGTAAGTGGCGTACGCAAGTCATGCGAAATACCCGTGATCATCTCCATCTTGGAGTTTTCCAGTTCACGTTCCTTTTCAATCTGCTGCTGTAAACGTTCTGCCATCAAATTAATGTTAAACGCGACCCTCCCGAGTTCATCCTTTCGCTTAACAGGCACCCGGTATTTTAAATCCCCCTCAGCAATGATTTGCAGCCCATGTTCCAATGTGATTAAGTCTTTAACGATTCGTCGTGTCAAAATAAAAAAAGTAAATATAAAGATAACAATAAACAAGGGAGTCAGAAAATAAGGGAAGACATTGCGTAACCAATCCCATCCCCATGCGTGAGCGAGTTTCACGAAAAGTAAAATGAGAAAATCATTGATAGCAATAGCAACGATTAAGCTTAGCACCATTCTGATTAAAATGTTGACCTGAATCCTATGTTTTCTTTTTGGCTCTTGTACATGTTCATTCAATTTTATAGCCAACTCCCCAAACGGTTTTAATATATTTTGGCTCTCTTGGGTGCTCTTCTATTTTTTCCCGCAAATTACGAATATGGACCATGACTGTATTATCTGAATATCCGTACGGCTCTTTCCACACGCTCTCATAAATCTTTTCAGTGCTGAATACTTGCCCAGGGTGGCTTGCGAGCAGCTCCAGAATTGAAAACTCAAGCGGGGTCAGCGAGATATGGTTTCCTTTCAATGTAACGGAATGTTTAGTCTTGTCAATAATAAGATCTTTGATGAGGATAAGAGAATTAAATTCTTCGTTCCCCATTAATGATTGTCGCCGTAGTTGAGCTTTTACTCGAGCGAGCAATTCTAACGGATTAAACGGTTTGATCATGTAATCATCCGCTCCGGTAGTAAGACCTGTAATTTTATCAATATCCTCTTCCTTGGCCGATAGCATGATAATGGGCGTGTTCGATATTTCCCTTATTTTAATGCATGCCATAATACCATCCATTCGTGGCATCATGACATCGAGGATGACCAACTGGATAGAGGTTGTTTTTATTATATCCAGCGCTTTCAGACCATCTGCAGCTTCTATGACATGGTATCCTTCATTTCGCAAGTATACGTGAATGATATCCCGGATTTCTGAATCATCATCTACGACAAGCACTGTATTCATAACACTGTGCCCCTTCTGTTGTTTAATTTGAAACATTCTCCTTTTTGCGGCAGGTATAAACGAAAGCAGGAGGGAAATTGAGCGGTACGAACTCGATTTTTTCAATGATTAATTGTTCGGCAAATTGTTTTTTCATTTGCAGGGAGTATTGATAAGCGACGAAAATTCCTCCAGGTTTGAGTGCCTCCACAATCTGATGAAGCAAAGTTTCTCGCATTTCACTCGTAAAATTGAAAAACGGTAATCCGCTAATAATGCAGTCAAGCTGACCGATGTTTTGCTGATTCATTTTTTCAACCATGTGGCAAGCGTTGGAATGACATGCGAAATCCGGGTATTCTATCCTCAAATTATTTCTCATTTTTTTATCCATTTCAAACAATAACACTTTCGTTGATCCAGTTACCTGTGTCTTGATGAAACGTGTAATAGCACCTGTACCTGACCCGAGCTCTGCAACAGCCTTGACCTCATTCCATGGTACAGACTGAACCATTTTAGCCCCTAGAAACCGGGAACTAGGCAGCACACTTCCCACTCGTTTTGGATTTTGCAGAAAGCCTTTCAAAAAAAGCAGATTTTCATTGATGTTCAACTGTTTTTCCCCCTCGTTTTGTTTTCCACATAAACATAGTAACGGAAAAATCTAAGGAATTCACGAGGATAAATCTAAAGAAATTCTGAAGAAGGATGCTCATTTATAATGCCCCCCGATTTTCAAGGATCTCTCCAAAGCCTGCCCGGCGCGGGTGAGGGAGGAGGCGCGGATGATCGCCGCGCTGCCATACCGTTCTTTAATGCTGTCTGTGGCTTTTTCCAGCGAGCGGGTTCGCTCCTCGTCTTCAAAGAAGGAGAGCTGGTAGGTCTCCCCGTCCGTCAAACCGCTCAGGCTGATACCCAGGCGCCGTACCGGCATATGATTCCAGAACTTATAGAAAATCTCCTTCACGGCTTTGTAGACTTTATTCGTATTGTTGGTCAGATCAGGCAGCTTCATCTGGCGGGAAAATCCGGTCGGGGCCTCGTACGAGCTGCACATGCAGCCAACGGTGACCACGGAGCCCATGTATCCTTTGCGGCGGGTGTCCCGGCATACTTCCTCCGTGAGCTCCAGCAAAATGGTTTCCACCTCGTGCGGCTCTACATAATCCCTGGGCAGGGTCATCATATGGCCGATCGATTTCTGCGGTGTGCTGAACGTATACGGGGCGACGGGGCTGTCGTCCAGGCCGTTGGCGGTTCTCCACATCACTTCAGCCTGAATGTCGGACTGTTTACCGAAATGGGCGCGGAATTTGCGCTTCAGCTCGGGCAAGGGCGTTCTGGCAATATCTCCGATGGTGGTTATGCCGAGCCGCGCGAAATGGGCCGTCATGCGCGAGCCCACGCCGAACATTTTGTTCACCGGCTGCGGCCACAACAGAGGTTCTATCTCGTTCCTGTGCAGCGTGAACAGGCCGCTCTTGTTTTTCTTGGCCCAAATATCGGTTGCGATTTTGGCCAGCATTTTGTTGGAGCTGATGCCAATCCGCACCCAGACCCTGGTGTTGAGCAGAACCTTTTGCTGGATTTCCCGGGCAATGGCCGTAGGATCACCGCCGAATATGTGCTGGCTTCGGGACACATCCAGGAACTGCTCATCAACGCTGAAAACCTCCACCAAATCGGTATATTCCCTGTATATGTCAGTGATGGTCAGAGAAACATCAATATAATGTTTCATGCGGGGACGTACAATGACGAGCTCGGGACACTTCTTGAGTGCTTGACCGAGGCGTTCGGCTGTAGTTACACCGTGTTTTTTGGCTATAGGGCATGCGGCCAAAATAATCCCCGATCTGCGCGCCGGATCGCCTGCTACAGCAAGCGGTTTATTTTTATATTCAGGATGCTCCGCTTTCTCCACACTGGCATAAAAGCTCTGGCAGTCTGCCAAAAAAATGGTTCGCTCATTTGTCTTAGCCATCTTTGCTTCCTCCAACTCAAGATATAAATGCGAACATAAGTTCCTGTATATTATAGAACAAACATTTGTTCTATGTATGAGGTAATTACTGGTTTCTAAAAATGAATGACTAAAGACTTGACGAATCACATAAATGAAATTATTATAACTCACATGTAATTTATATAGTTACAATCGATTTGGATGATAATTTTATTATGAAACTGGACAGATTTTCAATGAAAACATTAGTTATTGTGGCGCATCCCCATTTGGAGCAATCCCATATCAACAAACGGTGGGCCGAAGAGCTTCAAGGCAAGCCAAACGTGACCGTACATAATCTGTATGAAGAATATCCGTCCGAACAGATTGATGTGGCGCGTGAGCAGCAATTGCTGGAGGAACATGACCGTATCGTTCTGCAGTTCCCATTTTATTGGTACAGCACACCGTCGCTTTTAAAAAAAATGGGAGGATATGGTCCTGGCTTACGGCTGGGCCTTTGGCGAGGGCGGAACAAAACTGCACGGCAAAGAGCTGCAGTTGGCTGTTTCCAGCGGCAGCCCGAAGGAAAACTATCAGCCTGAAGGCTTGAACAAATATACAATGGAGGAGCTCTTGCGACCTTTGGAAGCCACCAGCAACCTGATTGGCACCAAGCTCAAGCCATACTTTATTTTAAATGGCATCAGAACGGTAACGGACGAGGAGCTTGAAGCATCAGCCAAGGAATATGCGAAGGTCGTAACTGAGTAATTCTTTGATTGTAATAGAGCGGGTATTGCTGGGCGTTTTTCCACAATACCCGCTCTTTTTGTCATTCCGGAAAACGGCAGCTATAGCTCTATAAGTATAATTTGTTCATTTAATTCCGAGTTAATATGTTGACATAATAGGAAAAGGAATATATATTGAGAAAAATGCCTTTAATGGTATAAGGTTTAGACCTTATAGCATAGATTTTCAAGCAGAACGGAAGTGGTGATGTGTCAGCAAACTCCCCATGGCACTTTGAAAAGGTTACTCCAAAGAAGGTCAGTGATTTTATTTTCGAGCAATTGGAGGAAGCCATCATTCTGAAGGAATTGATGAGTGATGAACAGATTCCGTCAGAGCGGGAGCTGTCGGTTATCTTCAGTGCAAGCCGCCTTGCTGTACGAGAGGCGCTTGCACAGCTCGAAGCGCTGGGTCTGGTGGAGAAAAGGGTTGGCGCCAAAGGAGGCACGTTTGTCCTCCCGCTAACGTTAAATTCTCATCGGCGCAACCGGGAGGAAATCGCTAAAAACTGGGAGGTCATGCTCAAGATCTTCGAATTCAGGGCCGTGATTGAGCCAGAAGCTGCCTTTCTTGCGGCTGAGCGCATGACGGATGAGGAACTGAAGCAGCTGCAGGAATACATCGAGGCAAGCATGAACCCGGATTGCTCCAGAGAGGTGTTCCGGGCACTGGATGTGAAAATCCATTTGAGCATCGCCCAGGCTTCGGGAAATCCGTATTTGGGTAAAGCCATCCGCCAAATCCGTACCAAAATCAACCCCGCGCTGGATCTTATGCCCTTTAGCGCACACGTGCGATCGGTCAATAACCAGGAACATGAGGCTTTGTTCCTTGCTTTATCCTCTCATGACGGGCTTAAATCCAGAGAACTTATGAAGCAGCATATCAGCATGTCTGCAGAAGCCATCTATTCCCGTGTATTTAAAGAACATGACGACATCTGAGGACAAAAAATAGTAAAAGGAGATGCCTAAACTTGAAACTGGATGAGCTACAGGCGATGTCAGAGCAATTAAAAGAGCAGCTGGTCTCCTGGCGAAGAGATTTTCACCAGCACCCGGAAACCGGTTACGAAGAATTCCGCACGTCCACCATTGTGGCCAGACATCTGGAGAGCCTGGGCCTGGAGGTAACGACACAGGTTGGCAAAACGGGAGTGGTCGGCCTGCTTCGCGGAGAAGCGCCGGGACCGACGATTGGATTAAGAGCGGATATGGACGCGCTGCCAATTCAGGATTTGAAGAAGGACGTGTCCTATGCTTCACAGATCAACGGAAAAGGGCACTTATGCGGGCATGATGCGCATACCAGCATGTTGATGGGAGCGGCCCAGCTGCTGACCGGGCTGGGCAGGCCGCAGCGGGGCAATATCAAGTTTATTTTCCAGCCCGCAGAGGAAGGCCTGGCAGGCGCCAAGGCCATGATGGACGACGGGGTGCTGCAAAATCCGCAGGTGGATGCCATAGCGGGCATCCATGTGTATCCCGGTCTGCCCACCGGAGCGATCGGCGGTTCGAAAGGAATCGCCTTTGCTTCGGCCGACCCGATTGAGATCACGATATTCGGCAAAGGGGGACATGCGGCGCGTCCGCATGAAGGCGTTGACGCCATTGCCGTTTCCGCCCAGGTCATCACGGCGCTGCAAAATGTGACCAGCCGCATGATTGATCCGCTTGAGCCTGCCGTCGTTACCATTGGCAAAATCGAAGGCGGCGACATTGGCACAGCTATTGCCTCCACCGTCAGGATGGTGGGTACTGTACGGACATTATCGCCTGCCGTGCGTGATCAGATGCCTGTGCTCATTGAACAGGTGATTCAAGGTGTTACCCGGTCCTTCGGGGCGCAGTATGAATTGATTTATGACAAGAGCTATCCTGCTGTCCGGAACAATGAAGGCATGGTTGATTTTGTGACAGAAACAAGCCAAAGGCTGTACGGGAAAGAGGTTTGGAGGGATCTGAAGCCTTCTACCGGGGGCGAGGATTTTGCCTTTTATTCCGAAGCCGTACCAGGTGTGTTTTTCCGGCTGGGCGTAGGGGACGGGGAAGAACGGACAAGCTATCCGTTGCATCATCCCCTGTTCGATCTGGACGAGAATGCACTTCAACACGGTACAGCGCTGCTATCTGCCATTGCGCTCCGTTTTTTGGCTGAAGCAGATGAATCCTGGCTGGCGGGTCTTCAGGCTTTGCAAAAATAATTTAGGGGAGACGTCACATGAAAAGTTGGTTTATGAAAAGTTCTGTCTTACTGCTATTGATGATGCTTATAGTTACCGGTTGCGGAGGCGGCACCGGAAGCTCTGCGGGAGAAACGGACTCATCCGCTTCGGACGAAAAAACACTGACTATTGCCAATGCCACCGACATTGAGAGCTTTGATATTCATAACAACAACAATACGGTGAGTGAAGCGGTGCTCGTCAACATGTTTGATTATTTGCTCAAAAATGATGGCGAAGGCAAAAAAGTGCCTGTTCTTGCCACCTCCTGGGAGCAGGTGGGTGATACGACGTGGCGTTTCAAGCTGCGCGATGATGTCAAGTTTCACAACGGTGATCCGTTCACAGCAGCGGATGTGAAATTTACGCTGGAGCGTGCGGCCAAGGACAGCTCCTTGAAGCAAAATACGTACTACAAGCAAATTGCGGAAGTCAAGATCGTGGACGACTATACGGTGGATATCGTAACGGACGGTGCAGACCCGCTGCTGCTCAACCGTTTGTCCCGCATGGGTTCGGGCATGCTGCCATCCAAATATATTGAAGAAAAAGGAATGGATGCATTTTTACAGGCGCCAGTCGGCACGGGACCTTATATATTCAGCAGTTGGAAAAAGGATGACCGGATAGAGCTGATTAAAAATGAAGATTACTTTGGCGAAACGCCGAAATGGGACAAGGTTGTATTTCGCGCGGTTCCGGAGGCATCCACACGGGTCTCCGAGCTGCTGACAGGCGGTGTTGATATTGCAGCCGGCATCCCTTCGACAGACGTTGAGCGCATCCAGGCCACCGAAGGCTTGTCTGTGACCAAGGCTCCGATCCGGCGCGTGCTGCAGCTTATTATCCGTCATACCGAAGGCACGGCAACGGCGGATCCGAAGGTGCGTGAAGCCATCGATTTGGCCATCGACAAGCAGGCAATTGTGGACAGCATCGCCGGCGGAGCAGGCATCCTGACCCGCACCTCCGTAACACCGGGCGTCTTTGGCTCGGATCCGAGCCTGTATGAACAGTCTGTATATGATCCGGAACGGGCCAAGCAGCAGCTGCAGGAAGCCGGGTACAGCAATGGAGGGCCGGAACTGTCCTTGTCGGCATCGTCACAGTACAAGGAGTATGCGGAAGTTGTGGCCGCCATGCTGACCGACGCAGGCTTCAAGGTCAACCTTGATGTACTGGAAGCGAGTGCTTTCAGTGAAAAGATGACGTCCAAAACGTTCGGCGAGATGTTCATGCTCGGCATCGGCAATTCCCTGAATGATGCCTCCAATAACTATAACCGCTACTTTGCCGATGAAGCCAAAGGTGAAACGGATTACAACAACCCTGAGGTGGAAGAGCTGTTACAGGCGGCAGCGCAAAACATGAACAGTGAGGAAAGGGAACAGCAGTATCAGCAGGTTCAGCAGATTTTCGCTGAGGACCGGCCTGCCGTGTACCTGTTCCAGATGGAAGGCGTTTATGGGGTTGGAAGCAAGGCTAACTATAAGCCTCGTGAGGATGAGATGTATTTTGTAGATGAAATCACGCCGAACAACGGATAAAAATACACAATGGAGACGGGAGCGGGCGGGAATGTACCACATTCCTGCCTGCTCTGTCCAATAGGGTGGGGAGTTGAAGCTGTGGCAAAGTATATCGCGAAATCGCTGCTGCAAATGATACCTGTCCTGCTGTTCATTTCGCTGATCGTCTTTGTGCTCGTGCGTGTAACCGGGGATCCGGTGGCATTGATGCTCCCGGAAACAGCCACGGATGAAGACCGGGCCATATTGACGAAGGAGCTTGGACTGGATCAGCCGTTGTACAGGCAGTACGCCCTCTTTTTGGCGAATGCGGTGCGGGGAGATTTCGGGACTTCCTTTCATTACAACCAGTCGGCGCTTCCGCTGGTGCTGGAGCGGCTGCCGGCCAGCTTCGAGCTGGCGGTAGCCGCCATGATCCTGGCCGTTGTAATTGCAGTTCCGGCGGGCATTTGGTCAGCCGTCAAGCGCAATACGTTTGCAGACCTCTTTATTTCCGGAATTTCCGTGCTGGGGAAGGCGATGCCTAACTTCTGGATGGGCATCATGCTGATCCTGTTCTTTTCTGTGATCTTCAGAATGTTTCCTGTGTCAGGCAGAGGCGGCATCGAACATCTGATTCTTCCTGCCCTGACCCTGGGGGTTGGTTTATCCGCGCAAATGACGCGCCTGATCCGGTCCAACATGCTTGAAATATTAAATCAGGACTATATCCGCACGGCCAGAAGCAAAGGCATTTTTGAAACGATCGTCATTGGCAAGCACGCCCTGCGCAACGGACTGATTCCTGTTGTAACGATTATGAGCCTGCAGTTTACAAGTCTGATCGGGGGGACGCTTATTACGGAAACCGTATTTGCGTGGCCTGGACTGGGGCAGCTGCTTGTGGCAGCCGTGAATACCCACGATATGGCGATTGTGCAGGCGGCCGTTTTTGTCATCGCCATCTTTGTTATGGTCATGAATCTATTGACAGACATCATTTATCGGCTGCTGGATCCGCGGATCAAGTACAGCTAGTGATGGGGAGGGGAAACATATTGTCTGCTACACCGGAGACTCAGGTGCAGAGCACGGCTTTGCATGCAGCGCAAAAGAGCAGAAAGCAAGGCGGTATCAGGCACTGGCTGGGACTGTTATTGAAAAGCAAGACGGGAACAACAGGGGCTGTTCTGGTTATTTTGGTCATCATGATTGCTCTTTCAGCCCCGCTGCTGGCGACCCACGATCCAGCCAAGGTCAATCCGCTGGACCGTCTGCAGCCGCCTTCATGGCTTGAAGGGGGGAGCTCCGAGCATCTGTTGGGTACGGATAATCTGGGACGTGATATATGGAGCCGGATCGTATACGGCTCACGGGTATCCCTGATCGTAGGTGTCGGTGCTGTCTTGGTATCGGGAGCCATCGGGGCTGTGCTGGGACTGCTGGCAGCCTATTACGGCAAATGGATCGATGCGCTCATTATGCGTGTAGCCGATGCCTTTTTGGCGGTTCCGACCATTCTGCTTATGCTTGTTGTGCTGGCGGTCGTGGGGCCAGGGCTGACCACCATGATCTTTGTTATCGGCATTACGAACTGGGTGTCCTATGCAAGAGTCGTCAGGGGAGAGGTGCTAAGCATCAAGGAACAGGATTTTGTCAAAGCAGCCAGAGCTGTCGGGTCAAGGAGCGGAAGGATTATTTTCAGGCACATCCTGCCCAACATCCTGTCCTCCTTCATTGTCATCTCGGGCATGAGCGTGGCAACCACCATTATTATGGAAGCGTCGCTCAGCTTTCTGGGGCTGGGCATTAGGGCGCCGGACGTATCCTGGGGCGGCATGCTCAGCGACGGGCGGCAGTATGTAGCGACCAGCTGGTGGGTTGCGACCTTCCCGGGCATTGCCATTACCGTCACGGTGCTGGGAGTCATTTTCCTTGGCGACTGGCTGCGCGATGTGCTGGATCCCCGCATGAAGGTGAACAACTGACGGACAAGGGAGGAACAATGCACAATGAACTTGCTTGAAGTAAAGGAACTGAAAACCGTCTTTAAAACCGGCAGCGGGGCTGTTCCCGCAGTTAACCGCGTCAGCTTTTCCGTACACGCGGGCGAAACGCTGGCTATCGTCGGTGAGTCCGGCTGCGGCAAGAGCGTTACATCGCTGTCGATTATGAGGCTGGTTGCTGCCCCCGGGGAAATTGCGGGAGGTGAGGTCCGGTTTGAGGACAAGGATTTGCTGAAGCTGTCTGCCAAAGAAATGCGAAATTACCGCGGCAACGAGATCTCGATGATTTTTCAGGAGCCGATGACCTCATTAAATCCGGTGTTTACGATAGGCAACCAGATCGGTGAAGTGCTGCGCAGGCACGAGGGACTGAGTAAACAAGAGGCAAGGCGGCGAAGCATTGACATGTTGGAGCGTGTGGGCATACCCGGCGCAGCCAGGGTGATCGGCCAATTTCCGCATCAGTTATCCGGCGGCATGCGGCAGCGTGTGATGATCGCCATCGCCCTGGCGTGCCGTCCCAAGCTGCTCATTGCGGATGAGCCCACAACGGCGCTGGACGTCACTATTCAGGCGCAAATTCTCGATTTGATCGGCACTCTTAGCAGAGAGGAAAATACAGGGGTCATTCTGATCACGCATGATTTGGGCGTGGTGGCCGAAATGGCGGATCGGGTGGCTGTCATGTATGCCGGTGAAATTGTGGAAGAAGCGAATGTATATGAGCTGTTCGAACATCCCGGCCATCCGTATACGATCGGTCTGATGGGCTCGCTGCCCAAAATGACCGAGCAAAAGGAGCGGCTTCATTCCATTCCGGGAACCGTACCGAACCTTCTGGACATGCCTGCCGGCTGTCCTTTTCATCCCCGTTGTCCGTACGCAGCAGATGTTTGTCTCCGAATAAAGCCTGAGCTGGAGCAGAAGAAAGAGGGTCATCTGGTCAGATGCCATCGCGCGGAGGAGGTTGCTTTATGAACGAAGCAATGGCTGCTGAACAACCGCTGCTGGAAGTGAAGGAGCTCAAGAAATATTATCCTGTCCCCAAAGGCTGGTTCTCTAAAACGGAAAGTTACGTACGTGCTGTGGACGGCCTGACGTTTGAAGTGCATGCAGGTGAAACGCTTGGCATTGTCGGCGAATCCGGCTGCGGCAAATCTACGGCAGGGCAGCTGATCACACAGCTGCTGGAGCCTACTGCGGGTGAGATCATCTTTGCTGGCAGGAAGCTTACGGGCATGAATGAAGAGTCCGTCAGACGGATCAGACGCGATCTGCAATTTGTGTTTCAGGATCCCTTTTCCTCGCTGAATCCGCGAATGAAGGTGCTTGATATTGTTGCGGAGCCGCTGATTGTGCACGGGCTGGCTAAAGGAAAGCAATTAAGAACAGAGGTCATCCGCCTGCTGGAAACGGTCGGCCTTGGCGAGCACCATGCAGACCGGCATCCCCATGAATTCAGCGGCGGTCAGCGGCAGCGTATCGGCATCGCGCGGGCGTTAGCCCTCAAACCGAAGCTGATTGTATGCGACGAGCCTGTATCGGCGCTGGACGTTTCCATTCAGGCGCAAATCCTGAATCTGTTGAAGGATCTGCAGGATCAGTTTCAATTGACCTATATTTTCATTGCGCATGGACTGCCCTCCGTCAAGCATATCAGCGACCGCATCGCCGTGATGTATCTTGGGAAAATCGTCGAGTTGGCCGAGCGTGACCAGCTTTTCCACCGGCCCAAGCATCCCTATACCGAAGCGCTTCTTTCATCGGTGCCTGTACCGGATCCCCGGCTGCGCAAAAAGCGCGTCCCGCTTTCCGGCGAGCCGCCGAGTCCGGCCAATCCGCCGCAGGGATGCGCATTTCACCCGCGCTGTCCCTATGCGCAGGACCTTTGCCGTCAAGTCGCTCCGCCGCTGGAAAGCAAAGAAAGCGGTCAACTGGCTGCCTGCCATTTTCCTTTGCACGAGGGAGGAATGGCCTTATGAGAAACAGTGAGAGGGGGAGACAAATGAGTCAAAAACGGGCGGTCTTGCCCGCTGATCTGTATCAATATCAGTGGATCAGCGATCCGGTGATCGGTCCGGCTGGAACGGTAGCTTATGTGCTAAAGACCATTGATGCGCAAAAAAATGATTATTTCACACACATTCGGACGGTTTCCCTGGAAGGGGTGGATGACAAGGCCCTCACTGCGGGAAATAAGGACATGGCTCCAGCCTGGTCGCCGGACGGATCGATGCTTGCTTTTTTACGGATCCATGAAGGCAGCAAGCAAATTTGGACCATTTCTGCCGAGGGAGGAGATGCCAGGCAGCTTACTCATGTAAAACGCGGTGTAGACGGATTTGTGTGGTCGCCGGACGGGCGGAGAGTTGCATATTTAACCCAGGTCAGTGAAGATGCGGAGCGTGAAGCCCTGATGCTTGAAGAGGACGGCAGGCAGGAAGCCTTAAAAGGAAGAAGCTATACACGGACCGTGCCCAAAACGGAAGGAAGCGGCCTGTGGAACGGGCTTTACAGCCATCTGTTTGTGCTTGACCTGGCAACGGAACAGATGACAAGGCTGACCTCCGGACATTTTGACGTGTCACAGCCCTGCTGGTCTCCGGATGGGTCAATGATCGCTTTTTTGGCAAAGAAACCGGAAAACGTATCCGCCGATCCGGATCTGGTGGCGTTCAATGATATTTTTACCGTCCGCACCGAAGGGGGAAGCATGCGCAGGCATACGAATTCCTCTCTGTCGATCAGCCAATTTACCTTTGCACCGGACGGCTGCTCCTTTGCCTTGATCGGCAACGACCGGATATGGGGCAGCGGCATGCAAAACAGGCTGTATACCGTACCGCTGGACAACTCTAATCCTGCAGTGATAACGGGAGATATGGACATCCAGATCGGCAACTTCGCATTAAGTGATATGAAATCCGCCGCTGCGTCCCCTGCTCCCGTATACGGAAGCGATGGTGAGCTGTATGTATTGGGTACACATCACGGTACTGTTCAGGTATACCGCTTCCTGCCGGACGGCAGCTATGAGGCGGTAACGGAAGGCGAGCAGGATGTGTATCAATTTACCCTTTCCGCCAACGGCCAATCCCTTGTGATCGCAGCCGCACAGACGGCGGCGCCTGGAGAGCTGTACCGCCTCGATCCGGCCGCAGGCGGTGTGCGAAAGCTGACAGACAGAAATGCGGAAATGATGGGCCAGCTGGAAATCAGCATACCTGAGCCTTTTTGGTACGAAACGGAGGATGGCTTGTCAGTGCAGGCTTGGATCATGAAACCTCCCCAGTTGCAGCCGGGGGACAAGGCTCCACTGATTCTCCAGATCCATGGGGGTCCGCACGCGATGTATACCGGGGCATACAGTCATGAGATGCAGTCACTTGCTGCCCAAGGGTATGCCATTGTATTTACGAATCCGAGAGGAAGCTTCGGTTATGGACAGGATTTTGCCAAAGCCTGCCGGGGAGATTTTGGCGGCGGAGATTACCGCGATATGATGCAGGGGCTGGATGAAGCGCTGCGGCGCTTTGATTTCGTGGACAGCACCCGGCTTGGCGTAACCGGAGGAAGTTATGGCGGGCTGATGACCAACTGGATCGTCTCCCATTCCGACCGCTTTCAGGCAGCCGTCACGCAGCGCTGCATTTCCAATTGGCTTTCTTTCTACGGCATGAGCGACATCGGTATCTCTTACACGGAAGGCATTGTGGGCGGAAATCCATGGGATGACCATGAACTGCTCTGGCACCAGTCACCCCTGGCCCATGTCAAAAATATCAAAGCACCGCTGCTCATTATTCATGGCGAGCAGGATATGCGCTGCCCGATTGAGCAGGCCGACCAGCTGTATGTCGCCCTCAAACGGCTGGGAAAAGAAACGATGCTGATCCGCTATCCGAATTCCAATCATTCTCTGTTAAAGACAGGCAAGCCATCCTATCGTGTGGATGTGCTGGAGCAGGTCAACCAATGGTTTTCACGTTATCTTGAGAAGGGAGGTGCAGAGCATGAGTGAAGTGCTGCTGTCCATTCCGGTTGGACTTCTGATTGAAAACTGCAGAAGCAGCGGGGCGCCGGATGAAGAGATCATCGCCTGCATGCGCAAGCGGGATTTCTCTCCCCTGCTGGACCTCGTCCGTGATCAAAGCATGGACTTTATCGAGCGGCTGGATACAGCCGCCGAGCTGGGCGAGGATTGGGAGCAGGCGATCCGCAGCGGTTATGCTTTTAAATTTTTGCACATCAATGCTGTCAAAAGGCTGCTGCTCTTCCGGTTCAATAAAAGAGAGGATGTGGACTATATCCAGGCCGGATATAAATTAATCCATCTGAAATTATCCGATTCCGAAATCAAGGAGATGGAATCCCTTATTCACCGGCAGTGGATTGTAGAAAAACAGAAGCAGGGTTCGCAAACGGATGAGGCAACTGTGAAAATATTTCTTAAATATACTGATCCTGCGGGCTAAGCAGCGCGGTTATGTAACTAATTCATAATGCAGTGTCATATTTCACAGGACCAGGATGCCGGATGTTTGCCGGATGCTCCTGATCCTGCTTTTTTGCATTGCATGGCGGCAAGTGCTTGATCCCGGTTATTTTTTCTCCCGACCAAAACAGCCATTACTTCCATGTGGAAAACTCTTATGTCATGCTTACCTTAACGCTGCGTTAATGTTTTATAATGGTGTGGACACAGAGAGGGGAACGGAGCATGCAGAGAGTGAAAATTAACGAACTGGCCCGGCAGCTGAATATATCCGCGCGGGCGATCCGGTTTTATGAGGAAAAAGGGATGATCCGGCCCGGCAAGGACCCGGGGAACGGCTATCGGCTATTCAGCCAGCGGGATGCGCTGCGCCTGCGCATCATTGTGACACTGCGTGAATTCGGCATGGGGGTGGGAGAGGTTAAGCAGCTGCTGGAGCTGCTGGATCGCGGACTGCGCGAGGAGGCGGTCTATGTGCTGGAGCAGCAGCGTTCCGCCATGTTCGACCGCTGGATGGAAGGCAAGCGCAATCTGGATGCGGCTGATTTTATGATCCGGCAGCTCCAGGGAGAACGCGGTCCCGAATGGGAGGATCTGTTCGAGCTGGCCGGAGGTCTGAAGCGTCGCCGTCAACTGCGTGACGGCTGGCGGGACACATGGGATTTCGACAGCCGCGCCGCCGTGCATGATGAGTTGGTTAGCGGTACGGATAGCAGCGGGGGTCGGCATCCGGCCTATACGACGACCTTGCGGATGATGGTGGAACGCGTGCTTCCCGCTCCGGGGGAAAGGGGGCTGGATGCCGGCACCGGGACGGGCAATCTGGCAGGATTGTTTGCGGAAGCTGGTGCGGCCATGGCCGGGATCGACCAGTCCATGGAAATGCTGAAGCAGTGCCGCCGCAAATTTCCGCAGGTGGAGGCGAGACTGGGCAATTTGCTGTCCATTCCTTATCAGGATGGAAGCTTCGACTTTGTGGCAAGCAGTTATGCGCTGCGCCATCTGACCCCGGAGCAAAAGCCGGTGGCACTGTCCGAAATGAAGCGGGTGCTGAAGCCTCACGGCCGGATCTGTATCGCGGATTTGATGTACGCGGAAGAGAGCAGTCCGGGGGACGGGCTGCCAGAGATGGCTGCGATCGGCACTGTGACCGGTTCCTTGGACACGCCCGTATACTATGCACATTGTCAGAAGCTGCTGGAATGGTTCGGGCAGAATGGTTATTTGGCGGCGGTTCACCCTGTCAGCGGAGCCGTGCACATGATTTACGCGGTTCCGGTGCAGCGCGGACCGCTGTCTGCAGAGGCAGGCGGAATTTAGCCTTGACCTTCACGCAAGGGCATCCTGTAGCCTGTCGTTGTAAACCAAATGACAGGAGGATGCTTTATGTCAGTAATTAAAATTAAGGATGCGACGATCTTCACTATGGTGGAAGGGGAAGCACCCTATGAGGGAGATCTTTTGATCCAGGACAGCCGGATTGCAAGCATAGGCCCGTCCATTGCTGAAGAGGCGGAGGAGCTGCTGGACGGCCGCGGCATGCTTGCCATACCTGGGCTCGTTAATGCCCATCAGCATTCACCGATGAGTCTGCTGCGGGCCTTTAGCGACGACCTGAAGCTGATGGACTGGCTGGAGCGAAAAATGCTGCCCGCGGAGAACCGCATGACTCCGGAGGATATTTATTGGGGAGCGAAGCTGGGCATCGCGGAAATGATCAAATCCGGCACCACGGCTTTTGCCGATATGTATATTCATATGAACGAGATTGCCGAAGCGGTGAAGGAGGCGGGAATCCGCGCTTCCCTTACCCGTGGCGTCATCGGGCTTGAGGACGACGGGGGACGGAGAATGGCGGAAGCAGCCGATCTGATCGACCGCTGGCATGGGCAGGCGGACGGCAGAATCACAACGATGGTCGGGCCGCATGCCCCTTATACCTGTCCTCCGCATTTTATGAAAGAAGCGCTTGCGCTTGCCAAAGATAAGCGTGTGCCTGTGCATACCCATCTTGCGGAAACGGTGGAGGAGACCGCCAAAATACGCGAGAAATACAATTGCACCCCAACTGAATATTTGGCCGATACGGGGCTGCTTGCCCACGACCATGTCCTTCTTGCCCATGGGGTGCACTTAACGCCGGAAGACGTAAAGCTGCTGCGCGGGCTCAAGGGGGGTGTGGCCCATAATCCTGTCAGCAACCTGAAGCTATCCTGCGGCATTGCACCGGTGGCGGAGCTGTTGAAGCAGGGCACAGCCGTCGGACTTGGCACGGACGGGGCGGGCAGCGCAACAACGCTTGATATGTTCGAGGAAATCAAAGCAGCTGCCTGGCTGCAGAAGCTGCGGTCCGGCAATCCCGCTTCCTTCACAGCAGGAGAAGTGCTGGCCATGGCCACCGCTGGCGGGGCTGAACTGCTCGGACTGAGGGCGGAAATCGGCACGCTGGAGGCAGGCAAAAAAGCGGATATCATTCTGATCGACCTGCGCAAGCCGCATTTGCAGCCTGTCCATCGTGCGGAATCGCTGCTCGCTTACAGTGTGGGTGGAGCTGATGTGGACACCACGATTGTT
This sequence comes from Paenibacillus enshidis, assembly GCF_042136365.1. Classification (NCBI taxonomy): domain Bacteria; kingdom Bacillati; phylum Bacillota; class Bacilli; order Caryophanales; family Paenibacillaceae; genus Paenibacillus; species Paenibacillus enshidis. Next base: position 382,946 of record NZ_JBHHMI010000003.1, read on the forward strand.
AATGGGCGTATTTTAATGCAGGGCCGGCGCCTGCTGACGATGGATGAAGAGGAAATTCTGCGCGAGACGGCTGTTCGTGCCCGACGGATTACGGCCGGGATTTAATCCGTCAGGGGCAGGTGCGGGAAAGGAGCCTTTTTTTTGCGGACAGGGGTTTTCATGGCGACAGAAAAGGAGTATTCTTGTAGACTTGAGGGTGCCGTACAAATGGATACATATAACACACATAGGGAAAGAAGGAATGCCGTTGTCTCGTTCATTATATGCAGCTCTGATTCTGCTTAGTCTGATTTGGGGAGGCTCCTTCCTGTTTATCAAGGTGCTGCTGCAGCATGACCTTGGCCCATGGATGATAGCCAGCGTGCGTTCCTTATTCGGACTGGTATTCATCCTGCTCGTTATGCTGGTTTTGCGCAAGCCTTTTTCCTTAAAACAAGTACCGTGGGGCGGGGCCGTGCTTGTATCTCTGGTGAATATGGCTCTTCCCTGGGCGTTGATCGCATTCAGCGAAACACGGCTGACCAGCAGCATGGCCTCGGTGCTGAATGCCACGACACCGATCTGGACCATGCTGGTCGGGTTGCTGTTTTTCAGGGCCTCTTTCACCCGGATGCAATGGACGGGGATGCTGGTGGCCTTTGCAGGCATAATTGTCCTGCTCGGCATTAATCCTGTGACCATCATTTCAGTGGACCCGGTCGGTTTTGCCTGCATGCTGGCGGCCACGCTATGTTACGGGATTGGCACGCAGCTGTCCAGACGCTTGCTCGGCGGGCTCAGCATGTATCAAATGACCTTTGCCACACTTGCAGGCGCGGCTGCGGGAAGCGGACTGGTTGCAGTCTTTACGGAACAGGTTCCTGATCTGACGGAGCCAGCTGTCCTCGGCTCCTTTATCGGCCTTGGCGTGCTAGGCTCGGGCGTGGCTTATATTTTGTTCAATTATATGGTGATGAAGGGAAGCCCGGAGTTTGCGACTTCGGTAACCTATCTTGTTCCGGCGAGCGCCATGGTTTGGGGGTACACTCTGCTTGGCGAGCACATCGGATGGAATCTGCTTGCAGGTCTGGTCCTGATTCTTGGCGGCGTGTTTGTGGCGAACCGCAAACCGGGAGGAAACCCTGGCAAGAAAATGAGTAAAAAGGCGGATATCCCGTCATAACGCCGCCTGCTGCCGCATAATTATTGAAATGTGCCGGAAATATCCGCGCAAGCAAGTTGTTTGGCACATGGCGCTGTGTGGTATAATAGATTAAGAGGAACAGCCTATCGGTATGCGGGTGTTGTCCCTTCAAACCAAAGAGAAAGGATCAGGATACCATGAGTCCCCGAAGGATGATTCCCCAAAGGACGATTTGGAAACGTTATGATCTATCCTATACTTAGCTCTTCCGTGAGTGTACGTCGGTGACCGACTACTGCGGAAGAGGGGATTATGATGCGAAGGACCAAGTCCTCCAGGCGAATGTTGTACCCGAGCTTCCGTGAGTACCGGTTGATGATAAACCAACTTGCGAGAAACCGGGGGAGCCTGTATGAGGATAACGAACAAGAAGAAGCTTTTTAACAGAACGGCGGAACAAACAGCTGTCATGCTGCTTGGAACCTTCATTCTGGCATTTGCCTATTACCATATTAACTTTGCGAATCATTTGTCTGAAGGCGGTTTTGTAGGGCTTGCCCTGCTGGGCAAGTATGCGTTCGGACTGTCGCCGGCATGGAGTGTGCTGCTGCTGGATATACCGGTCCTGATCGCCGCCTGGCTGATCAGAGGGTGGCGCTTTGCGGCCCGCGCGCTGCTGGGTGCGGCTGCGTTCTCCATATTTTACAGCGGCTTTGAATGGCTTTCAGCGCCGGTAATGAATTTGCAGGACAATCTGGCCGTTGCTTCCGTGCTGTCCGGGGTTCTGACCGGGCTGGGCGCAGGAATCGTCATGCGCAGCGGGGGAGCTACAGGCGGAGACGATATTCTGTCCATTATGATCAGCGAGTGGAAGGGCTGGAAGCTGGGCAGCGTATTTTTTGTAAGCGACTGTATCGTGCTGCTGTTGTCACTCTTTTATTTGCCTTTCAAAGAAACGATGTATACCATTTTTGCGGTGTGGATTGCCGGTCAAATGATTACGCTGACCGTTGGATTCAGGCTTAAGCTCAAGCCTGCTGCCGAGGCTAAGGGAAAGGCACAGCCTGCCGCTGGCGCAGCATTGACTGGAGTACAAAGCGTACGGCAATCATCTTAATAAAATGTCTAAAAACCGTCCGGTAATAATTCCGAACGGTTTTTTGGCGTTATTCGTCGATCACTTTATTTTAATGACCACTCTTCCATTTGGTTTCAGTACCCGAAATGATTTTTCCAAGACCGCACCCCTAAAGTATCATAAACAGCATCATATCCTGTAAGCAGTTCTTCAAAAATATCTTTTCTATAATTATTAAAAGCTCAACTTTCGCAGCATGAAATCGGCAAACAGGCCCTGATATAACGGGGTAAAACGGAGATCTAGATCTACTACTGGGGTTGACGCTGAATCAAAGCAGACAGCTTTTCGCTAGCTTTCTTGCAGAAAGGGGATTCGCCCCCCTCAGAGTCTAGTAGCCCGAGTGAGATGGGTGTCTGTAGGCTGTGGTGTCTGGTGTCCGTT